>NZ_DAOLAC010000048.1:0-18106 GCF_035325325.1 Phycicoccus sp.
CGGCACCGGCGAAGAAGGCGCCCGCCAAGAAGGTCGCCACCAAGGCGGCACCGGCGAAGAAGGCGCCCGCCAAGAAGGTCGCCACCAAGGCGGCACCGGCCAAGAAGGCCCCGGCCAAGAAGGCCCCGGCCAAGAAGGCGCCCGCGAAGAAGGCCCCGGCCAGGAAGGCCGCGAAGCGCTGAGCGTGCGGGCCGGGTGGGGCCGTCCTCAGCGGATGGTCTCGCCCGGCCCGATGCCGACGATCCACACCCGCGTCGCGCGCCGCCCCGCGGCATCAAGCTCGAGGCTCACCCGCTGTCCGACGCGCAGGTGGAGCAGGCCGCTGCCGACGAGGGCCGCGACCGGCACCTCGACCTCGCGGCCGTCGTCGAGGAGCGCGCTCCCGCCGTCGTCTCCGGGTACCCGGTGGATCGTCGCCTGCACGCCCGGCAGGGTAGCGCGGGCCAGGGCCGCCCGGGTGTGCGCGCCGACCCCGAGCGCCAGGGCCGCTCCGAGCGAGGCCGCGTCGTCGACGTCGGTCCGCAGGCCCGGGGCGTGGAGCGGGAGGACCCGGTAGCCCAGCGCGGCGTGGGCGTCGGCGCTCCCCGGACCGAACCGGGTCGGTGGCGGGTCCGCGCCGTCGAGCGCGAGGTCGAGCAGGGCCGTCCCGGTGCCGTCGGCGTCCGGCACGACCGTCCGGACGTGTGCCGCCGTCGCGGCCAGGGCGTGGTCGAGCTCGTCGGCGACCAGCGCGGGGTGGTCGCCGAGGAGCACCGCTGCACGTCGGGCCCCGGTCCCCGCCGCCGCCCGCAGGCCGGCCGCCACGGCGCCGTCGAGCCCGCCCCCGTCGTCCGCCACCACGGTGGCGCCGGCCTCGGTCGCCCACAGCCCGACCCGTGGGTCGTCGGTGACGACGAGGACGCGGTGGCCGGCCCGTCCGAGCGCTGCCGCGACCGTGTCGCGCGCGAAGGCCTCGGCCAGCGCCAGGCGGGCGGGGAGGGGAAGTGCGAGACGCGACTTGGCCAGCGGGCCACCCTTGACGGGGACGACGACCGCGCGCTCGGGTGGTGGGGCCACGGCACCGATCCTGACAGGTGGACGTGGCACGCTCGACATCGACCCGGCCGCGGACCACAATGCGGTGACCCCGACCACGGAAGGCCCCAGGTGCCCAGCCCCACCGACAGCTCGCGTCCCTTCGGCTACCGGTTCGCCATCGCGGTCCTCCGCCCGGTCTTCATGGCCCTGACCCGCCGTCGGTGGGAGGGGGTCGAGAACCTGCCGACCGAGGGCGGGTGGGTGGTCTGCCCCAACCACGTGTCCCACGTCGACCCGCTGGCCTTCGCGCACTTCCTCGTCGACCAGGGCTACGCCCCGCGCTTCCTCGGCAAGAACGAGGTGTTCCGGGTGCCCGTCGTCGGGGCCGTGCTGCGCTCCGCCGACCAGATCCCCGTGTACCGCGAGTCCGGCCGGGCCGCCGATGCCTACCGGGCCGCCGTCGCCGCCGTCCGCGCGGACAAGTGCGTCGCGATCTACCCGGAGGGCACGCTGACCCGCGACCCCGGGCTGTGGCCGATGCGCGGCAAGACCGGCGCCGCGCGCGTCGCGCTCGAGACCCGGTGCCCCGTCGTCCCGGTCGCCGTGTGGGGTCCGCAGGAGATGCTCGCGCCGTACGCCAAGGTCCCGCACCTCGTCCCGCGCCCCGTGATGCGGGTCCGGGCCGGGAAGCCGGTCGACCTCGCCGACCTCCACGGCCTCCCGGTGACCGCCCCGGTGCTCGCCGAGGCCACCCGTCGCATCATGGACGCCATCACCGCCGAGCTCGAGGTGCTCCGCGGCGAGAAGGCTCCCGCGGAGCGCTTCGACCCCCGCCGGGCCGGGGTCACCCCGACCGGCCGCCCACGTCCGATCGAGGAGGCGTCATGAGCCGAGCGGCCGTCTACGGCACCGGGAGCTGGGGCACCGCGTTCGCGGCGGTCCTCGCCGACGCCGGGACCCCGGTGACGATGTGGGGCCGCCGGGCCGAGGTCGTCGAGCAGGTGAACGCGGGCGTCAACGAGGACTACCTCCCCGAGCTGCGCCTCCCCGGCACCGTCCGGGCCACGACCGACCCCGCCGCGGCCGCCGAGGGCGCCGACGTCGTCGTCCTCGCGGTCCCGTCGCAGACCCTGCGGGCCAACCTCGAGGCGTGGGGCGGGGTGCTGCCCGCCGGCGCCGCCGTCGTCTCCCTCATGAAGGGGGTCGAGCTCGGCACGACGAAGCGGATGTCCGAGGTCATCGCCGAGGTCGGCGGGGTCGAGGACGAGCGGGTCGTCGTCGTCTCCGGACCCAACCTCGCCCGCGAGATCGCGGCGAAGCAGCCGGCCGCGTCGACGATCGCGTCGCGCAGCGAGGAGATGGCCGAGCGGGTCGCGGCCGCCTGTGCCGCACCGTACTTCCGGCCCTACACCGGGTCCGACGTCGTCGGCACCGAGATCGCCGGCGCCGTGAAGAACGTCATCGCGCTCGCCGTCGGGATGGCCGAGGGCCTCGGGATGGGCGACAACTCCAAGGCCTCGATCATCACCCGCGGGCTCGCCGAGATGACGCGGCTCGGCACGGCCCTCGGCGGCGAGGCCGTGACCTTCGCCGGGCTGGCCGGCGTCGGCGACCTCATCGCGACGTGCATGTCGCCGCTCTCGCGCAACCACTCCTTCGGCGTCCGCCTCGGCCAGGGGATGGCCGTCGAGGAGGTCGTCGCGGTCACGAAGCAGACGGCGGAGGGCGTCAAGTCGTGCACCTCGATCCTCGAGCTCGCGCAGCACCACGCCGTCGACGTGCCGATCATCGAGCAGGTCGACGCGATGATCCGCCACGGCGCCACCGCGCGTGACGTCGCCGCGGCCCTGCTCTCCCGGCCGCGCAAGGCCGAGACCGCCTGAGCCCGGGCCGGGTCAGCCGGCCGCGCGGTCGAGGGCGGCGGCCAGGTCGCGCCAGAGGTCCTCGACGTCCTCGACGCCGACCGAGAGCCGTAGCAGCTCGTCGGGGACCTTCTCCGGCTCGTCGGGCTGGCGGCGGCGCCGCTCGAGGAGGCTCTCGACGCCCCCGAGGCTCGTCGCGTGCACCCAGACCCGGGTGGCGTGCGCGACCCGCTCGGCACCCGCCGCGCCACCGGCCACCTCGATGCTGACGATGGCCCCGAACCCCGGGTAGCGGACCCGGTGGACCGCCGGGTGGCCCGTGAGCCGACCGGCGAGGTCGGCGGCGTTCGCGGCCGCACGCTCGACCCGCAGGTGCAGGGTGCGCATCCCGCGCAGGGCGAGCCAGGCCTCCATCGGTCCGGAGATCCCGCCGTGGAGGCGGCGGTGGCGGTGCAGGCGCTCGTGGAGGGCGCGGCCGTGCTCGGTGCGCGCCGTGACGACCGCGCCGAGCAGGACGTCGCTGTGCCCGGCGAGGTACTTGGTCACCGAGTGGACGACGACGTCGACGCCGTCGCCGAGCGGCTGCTGGAGCAGCGGGGTCGCGAAGGTGTTGTCGACGACCGACAGCACCCCGCGCTCGCGGGCCGCCGCGGCGAGGGCCGGCAGGTCGGCGACCTCGAGCAGCGGGTTGGTCGGCGACTCCAGCCACAGCAGGTCGGCGCCGTCGAGCGCGGCGACGACCGCCGCGGTGTCGGTGAGGTCGACCCGGCGGACCGTCGCGGCGCCGCTCGACTCCAGCTCGCCGACGGTGGCCATCACGCCGTTGTACGCGGCGTCCGGGACGACGACCGTGCCGCCGTGGGGGAGCAGTGAGAACGCGGCCGCGACCGCCGCCATCCCCGAGGCGAGCACGAGCGCATCGCCTCCCTCGAGCGATCCGAGGGCCTCCTCGAGCGCGGCCCACGTCGGGTTCCCGCTGCGGCCGTAGGTGACCGGACCGTCGGCGTGGTAGGTCGAGGTGAGCACGAGCGGCGCCCCGACCTGACCGCCCGGGACGGCGGGCTCGCGGCCGAGGGCGACGAGCCGGGTGGCCGGGGCGAGGTCGTCGGGGCCGGTCTCGCCGGCGGGGGCATCGGTCACGAGGACCCAGCCTAGGGGCGGCTAGAGTCGCGTGCGATGACCGACCAGCCCGCCGACAAGATCCGCGTCGCCCTCGTCTTCGGGGGCCGTTCGTCCGAGCACGCGGTGTCGTGCGCCACCGCGGCGAGCGTCCTCGAGGCCCTCGACCGCGACCGCTACGACGTGGTGCCGGTCGGCATCGCCAAGGACGGTCACTGGGTGCTCGCCGCCGACGACCCCGAGCCGCTGCGGCTCGCTCCGGGCCACGATCCCGAGGTCGACGGCGGGTCGGCGAGCGTCATCGTCCCCACCTCGGCCACGGACCGCACGCTCGTCGTCCACGAGGCCGGCCGGCCGCCACGCACGCTGGGTGAGGTCGACGTCGTCTTCCCGCTGCTGCACGGCCCGTTCGGCGAGGACGGCACCATCCAGGGCCTGCTCGACCTCGCGGACGTCCGCTACGTGGGCTCCGGGGTCACCGCCTCGGCGGTGATGATGGACAAGGCGATGATGAAGACCGTGCTCGCCGCGGCCGGCCTGCCGGTCGGGCCGTACGTCGTCATCACCGACCGCCAGTGGCGGCGGGACCGCGCGGCGGCCATGGACGCCGTCGGCGCGCTGACCTTCCCGGTGTTCGTCAAGCCGGCCCGGGCCGGGTCGAGCATGGGCATCACGAAGGTGGCCTCGATGGACGCGCTCGAGGCGGCGGTCGAGGCCGCGCGCGAGCACGACCCGAAGGTCGTCGTCGAGCAGGGCATCGTCGGGCGCGAGATCGAGTGCGGTGTCCTCGAGGGCCACGGCACCGACGCGCCCCGCACCAGCGAGCTCGGCGAGTGCGTCGTCGTGCGGAACCACGACTTCTACGACTTCGAGGCCAAGTACCTCGCGGCCGACGACGTGCGCCTCGAGGCGCCCGCCGACGTCCCGCCACACCTCGCCGAGCGCATCCGCGAGATGGCCGTCACCGCGTTCGAGGCCGGCGGTTGCGAGGGGCTGGCCCGCGTCGACTTCTTCCTCACCGACGCCGGCGACGTCGTCGTCAACGAGGTGAACACGATGCCCGGCTTCACCCCGAGCTCGATGTACCCGCGGATGTGGGCCGCCACCGGCGTCAGCTACCCCGAGCTCATCGACGAGCTCGTGTCGCTCGCGCTGGAGCGTCGCTCGGGCCTGCGCTGAGGCCGGTGCGCCCACAGGTCAACGGCACCGGAGGTCGTTGCGGGGCAACGTCTTCGCGACGGCGTCGAACGCCGGGAGGAGCAGCGGGGCGGGGTCGTACGTCGACGGGACGAGCACCTCGAGGGCGGGGTCGGTTCCGAAGGTCGTGAACCGGGTCCCGTCCGAGAGCGGCGCCGGCACCCAGCCGACGCCGTCGACCTCGACGCACTCGGTGGCCGTCGGCGCGAGCGCGGCAACGCCGCACCGGGCGACGATCGCGGGGTCGCCCCAAGCGGCGACGGCCGGGTCGGCGGGCGAGGTGTCCCGGCGCGCCTGCCCGGCGACGGAGTCGGGCCACGCCGCGCTGCGGCAGGCGGTGGTGGTGCCGCCCCCGGGGACGGAGACCTCGACCGCCGAGGAGCACCCCGACAGCACGACGGCGGCAACGCCGAGCGCTGCCGCCGTCGGGCGGAACCGGTGCGTGGTCAGACGTGGACCACCGTGCAGGTCAGCGTGCGGGTGATGCCCTCGGTGTCCTGGATCCGCGAGATGACGAGCTTGCCGAGCTCGTCGACGGTCGCGGCCTCGACGCGGGCGATGACGTCGTAGGGGCCGGTGACGTCCTCGGCGAGGACGACGCCCTCGATGCCGGCGATCGTCGCGGCCACGGACGCGGCGCGACCGACGTCGGTCTGGATGAGGATGTAGGCCTGGACCACTGCAGCTCCACTGTGTCGTCGGGTCGGCGGGGCCGGCGCGACCCCGCACGTGGGCCCACCGGGTCGGGCGGCCCTCGTCCCAGACGCTACCGTGCCGGGGGTCCGGACGTCACCGCAGGGAGGAGGCACGCATGGAGCGGCTGCGCGACGTCGACGAGACCGAGCTGCTCGCCCGCGTCTTCCCCGTGTACGCCGGGGCGGTGCCGGTGGACGCCACGGCGGTCCCGGTCGGGCCCGGGGACGACGCCGCGGTCCTCGCGGCGCCGAGCGGCACGGTCGTCGTGACGACCGACGGGATGGTCCGGGGCCGCGACTGGCGCGACGAGTGGTCGACTGCGCACGACGTCGGGGTCAAGGTCGCGGCGCAGAACCTCGCGGACGTCGCGGCGATGGGCGCGGTGTCGACCGGGCTGCTCGTCTCGCTCGTCGCCGACCCCGGCCTCGCCGTCGAGTGGGCCGTCGACCTCGCCCGGGGCATCGCGTCGGTCGCGGCCGAGGCCGGCGCGCCGGTCGTCGGGGGAGACCTGTCCTCGGGGCCGGCGGGCGTCGTGACGGTGACCGTCACGGCGCTCGGGGACCTGCGTGGACGGCGGCCGGTGCTGCGCTCGGGGGCCCGGGTCGGTGACGTCGTCGCGGTCTGTGGCTCGCTCGGGTGGTCCGGGGGAGGGCTGGCCCTGCTGCTCGGCGGTGGTGCCGTGCCCGAGGCGGGGGAGCGGCTCGTCCGCTACCACCGGGCACCACGACCGCCGTGGGAGTCCGGCCCGCTCGCCGCGGACGCCGGGGCGACGGCGCTCGTCGACGTCTCGGACGGCCTCGTCACCGACCTCGGCCGGGTCGCGCGGGCGAGCGGGGTGGGCATCGACCTGTCCGGCGCCGTGCTCGAGGAGCGGTTCGCCGCCGGTCCGCTGACGACGTGCCTGGGGCCGGCCGAGGCGCTGCGCCAGGTGCTCGCCGGCGGAGAGGAGCACTCGCTCGCCGCGTGCTTTCCGCCCGGCACCGACCTCGGGGCGCTGCCCGGCGCGCCGTGGGTGGCGGTGGGCCGCGTCGTCGCGGCCGGTGAGGGCGCCCCGGCCGTCACCGTCGACGGCGTGGTGCCGGACGCCCGCGGCTGGGACCACTTCGCCGGCGCCTGACCGGCGGCGTTTGACGCCCGGGACCGTCGTGGGACGCGGAACGGGCGGCCTCCGCGAGGGAGGCCGCCCGTTCCGGGGTGCGTCAGGGGGAGGTCAGCGCTTGACCTTGCCCGCCTTGAGGCACGAGGTGCAGACGTTGAGCCGCTTCGGGGTCACGCCGGCCTCGCCGACCAGCGCCTTGACCCGCTGGATGTTCGGGTTCCAGCGGCGCTTCGTGCGGCGGTGCGAGTGCGAGATGTTGTGCCCGAAACCGGGGCCCTTGCCGCAGACGTCGCAGGTGGCAGCCACGGGTGATCTCCTGATGAAGTACTGGTCGGATGGTCCGTCGGGCGCGGCGCAGGGCGCACGCGCAACCGGACAAGCGTAGCCGAGCCCCGCCCGCCGCACCAAAACGGCTCCGCGGCCCCGACGGTGCACCCCGTTACCCTGGGCGCGTGCCCGACGTGTTCACCGCCGACGACGCCCGGCACTGGGCCCTCCTCACCCGGGCGGCCCTCGCGGCGCGCCGCACCGAGATCGACGAGCTGAACGTGTTCCCGGTGCCCGACGGCGACACCGGCACCAACCTCTACCTCACCCTCGACGGCGCCATCGACGAGGTCGTCGCCACGCACGACGCGCGCGGCGTCCTCGGCACCGCCGACCTCGTCGAGGAGTGCCGCACCCTGCGCCGAGCGGTCCTCCTCGCCGCGCGCGGCAACTCCGGGGTCATCATGAGCCAGGTCGTCGGCGGCCTCTGCGACGTCGTCGTCGAGCGGGAGGCGGCCACCCTCGACACCGCCCTCCTCACCGAGTGCTTGGAGCGGGGTGCCGCCAAGGCCCGGGCCAGCGTCGCGCACCCGCAGGAGGGCACGATCCTCAGCGTCGCCGACGCCGCCGCGGCCGCCGCCCGCCGGGCCTGCGACGCCGGCGGCTCGATGGCCGAGGTCTCCGCCGCGGCCGTCGAGGGCGCCACCGACGCCCTCGCGCACACCCCCGAGCAGCTGCCCGCCCTCGCCCGTGCAGGGGTCGTCGACGCCGGCGGAGCCGGGTGCGTCCTGCTCCTCGAGGCCCTGCACCGCGTCGTGACCGGCGGCTGGACCGCCGCCGACGAGGGGCTGCTCGCGGCCGGTGCAGGCACGGACCCGGCGAGCTGGCACTCGGCCCGCGGTACCGCGACGCCTCGCCCCGACCCGCCCGACGACGAGGACGACCCGTCCCCGGACGGGCCGGCGTTCGAGGTGATGTACCTCCTCGCCGACACCACCACCGAACGGGTCCGCGACCTCACCGCCGCCCTCGACCGGCTCGGCGACTCGCTCCTCGTCGTCGGCGGCCCGGACCTGTGGAACGTCCACGTGCACGTCGACGACGCGGGGGCCGCGGTCGAGGCCGGGCTCGAGGCCGGCCGGCCCGAGCGCATCCGGATCACCCACCTGCCGAGCCAGGTCGCCTCCCGCGCCGAGGTCGTGCCGCTCGGCGTCGTCGCCGGGGCCGCCGGACCGGGCGTCGCCTCCCTCCTCGAGGAGGCCGGCGCGGTGGCCCTCGAGTTCGGGCCGGGCCGGCGCGCGTCGGCGAGCCAGCTGCTCGAGGCGGCCCGCCGCACCGGCGCCTCCGCCGTCGTCGTCCTGCCGGCCGACCCCGACGGGCTGATGGCCGCCGAGGTCGCCGCCGAGGCCGCCGCGGCCGACGGGCTCGAGGTGCACGTCGTGCCGGCCCGCGCCACGGTGCAGGCGATCGCCGCGCTCGCGGTCCTCGACCCCGACCGCTCGGTCCCGGCCAACGTCGTCGCGATGACCGAGGCGGCGGTGGCGACACGGCACGGCGCCGTCACCGTTGCCACGAAGGAGGCGCTCACCTGGGCCGGCGTGTGCCACCCCGGGGACGTCCTCGGCATCGTCGACGGCGACGTCGCCTTCCTCGGCTCCGACCTCGCCACGTCCGCCCGAGACGTCCTCGACCGGCTGCTGTCCTCCGGCGGCGAGCTCGTCACCCTCGTCACCGGCGCCGACGCCGACCCGCTCCTCGTCGAGCGGCTCGCCGACGAGCTGGGGCGCACCCGTCCCGAGCTCGAGGTCGTCGTGCTCGACGGCGGCCAGCCGGTCTACCCGCTGCTCATCGGGGTCGAGTGACGTGGCCACCGAGTCCAGCCCGCTGCGGCCGATCATCGCCACCGCCGCCGAGAAGTTCGCCAAGCACCGCGACATCCGCACCGTCGGCGACCTCCTCGCCTTCTGGCCGCGGCGCTACCGCACCCGCGAGGCCGACCTCGGGTCGGTGACCCCCGGCGAGCTGCTCGTCGGCGTCGCCGAGGTGAAGTCGGCGCACACCCGCCGGATGCAGAAGCGCAAGGGCACGATGCTCGAGGTCGTCATCACCGACGGCCGCAATGACCTCGACGTCACGTTCTTCCGCCCGTACCCCCACGTCAGGGTCCTGGTGCCCGGGGCGCGGGGCATCTTCGCGGGCACCGTGAGCCGGTACGGACAGCGCAACCAGCTCGCCCACCCCGGCTACACGATGCTCGACGACTTCGACGCCGGAGACCGCAAGGACCTCATCCCGATCTACCGGGCGGTCGGCACACTCCACACGTGGACGGTCACCGAGAGCGTGCGGCGCGTCCTCGACGTCCTCGACGAGGTCCCGGACGCACTGCCCGACGACGTCCGCGCCCGCCGCCACCTCGTCTCGCGCACCGAGGCCCTGCGCGGCATCCACGGCCCGGACACGATGGCCCAGGTCGAGCAGGCCCGGCGGCGGCTGCGCTACGAGGAGGCGTTCGTCCTCCAGACCACCCTCGCCCAGCGCCGCCGGGCGTCCGCCGGCACGGCCACGAAGGCCCGGCCGGGGCGCCCCGACGGCCTGCTCGCGGCCTTCGACGAGCGGCTGCCGTTCGCCCTCACCGCCGGTCAGCGCGAGGTCGGCGAGACGCTGGCCGCGGAGATGGCGCGCGAGGTGCCGATGCACCGCCTGCTCCAGGGCGAGGTGGGCTCGGGCAAGACGGTCGTCGCGCTGCGGGCGATGCTGCGGGCCGTCGACTCCGGCGGGCAGGCCGCCCTCCTCGCCCCGACCGAGGTGCTCGCCGCCCAGCACCACCGGACGATCACCCGGATGCTCGGCGACCTCGCCGAGGGCGGGATGCTGGGCGGCGCCGAGCACGGCACGCGCGTCGCGCTGCTCACGGGCAGCCAGCCGACCGCCGAGCGCCGCAAGGCCCTCCTCGACGTCGTGAGCGGCGACGCCGGCATCGTCGTCGGTACACACGCACTGCTCCAGGAGCACGTCGACTTCCTCGACCTCGCGCTCGTCGTCGTCGACGAGCAGCACCGGTTCGGCGTCGAGCAGCGGGACGCGTTGCGCGGCAAGGGTTCCACGCCGCCGCACGTCCTCGTCATGACCGCGACGCCCATCCCGCGCACCGTCGCGATGACGGTGTTCGGCGACCTCGAGACCTCGACCCTGCGCGAGCTGCCGGCCGGCCGGGCCCCCATCACCACCCACGTCGTGCCCGAGCAGGCCCCGGGGTGGATGCAGCGGACCTGGGAGCGGATCGCCGAGGAGGTGCGAGCCGGCCGGCAGGCGTACGTCGTCTGCCCGCGGATCGGCGACGACGACGCCCCGGACGAGGGGTCCGTCCTCGCCGAGGCCGACCCGGACGCCGAGGGGGACGGGGCGGCCGCGCCCGTCCGCCCCCTGACGAGCGTCACGGCGCTCAGCGCCCGGCTCGCCGAGGAGCCGGCCCTCGCCGGGCTCACCCTCGAGGTGCTGCACGGCCGGCTGCCGGCCGACGACAAGGACGCGGTGATGGGTCGCTTCCAGCGGGGCGAGACCGACGTCCTCGTCTCGACCACGGTGGTCGAGGTCGGCGTCGACGTGCCGAACGCGAGCGTCATGGTCGTCATGGACGCCGACCGGTTCGGGGTCAGCCAGCTGCACCAGCTGCGCGGGCGGATCGGCCGCGGCGGCTTCCCCGGCCTCTGCCTCCTCGTGACGGGCACCGACGCCGAGCCGGCCCTGACCCGGCTCGCCGCGGTCGCGGGGACGACCGACGGCTTCGAGCTCGCCCGTCTCGACCTCGCCCAGCGCCGCGAGGGTGACATCCTCGGTGCGGCGCAGCACGGACGCCGCACCCAGCTGGAGTTCCTGCACATCCTCGAGCACGAGGACGTCATCGAGCAGGCCCGCGAGGACGCGTTCGCCCTCGTCGACGCCGACCCCGACCTCGCCGGCCACCCGGTGCTCGCCGCGGCCGTGCAGGCCCGGGTCGACGCCGAGCAGGCCGCGTACCTGGAGCGCGGATGACCCGGGTCATCGCCGGCACGCACGGCGGCCGCATCCTGCGCACGCCACCGGGCAGCGGCACCCGGCCGACGAGCGACCGCGTCCGCGAGGCCCTCTTCTCGGCGCTCGAGGCGCGCGACGCCGTCCGCGGCGCCCGCGTCCTCGACCTCTACGCCGGGTCCGGCGCGCTCGGCCTGGAGGCGATGAGCCGCGGCGCGCGCTCCTGCGTCCTCGTCGAGTCCGACCGGCGCGCGGCCGCCACGGTCACGGCGAACGTCCGCGGCCTCGGCCTCGAGGGGACCCGCGTCCTGCCGGTCAGTGTCGGCACGGCCCTCTCCGGTGATCCCGGTCCCGACGACGCCGCCGACCTCGCCTTCCTCGACCCGCCCTACGACGTGGGGGAGGAGGCCCTGGCGGCGGTCCTCGAGCGGCTGGCCGCCGGATGGCTCGCACCCGCGGGCCTCGCGGTCGTCGAACGCTCCTCCCGCTCACCGGAACCCGCCTGGCCGCCCGGTCTCGTGCGCGTCGGGAAGGCCCGCAGGTACGGCGAGACCACCGTCTGGCTGGCCGGGCGCGACTGACCGCCGTCGAAGGAGCCGCACCGTCGCCGCAGGTCAGCGGCCTGCTCTGACAGGATGCCGACATGAGCGACTACGAGATCCCCCGTCCGGTCAGCGGTGACGTCATCGAGCGCATCCTCGAGGACCACCGGCTGTTCGAGGACCTGCTGCGCGAGGCCCGCCGCACCGACGCCGACCGCGCCGCCGCCCGGCAGGCGCTCGCCGAGGTGCTCGTCGCCCACGCGACCGCCGAGGAGGAGACCGTCTACCCGACCCTGCGGCGGAAGGCCGACGAGATCGGCGAGCACGAGGCCGAGCACGGTGAGGAGGAGCACGCCGAGATCATCGAGGCGCTGCTCGCCTTCCTCCGCGCCAGGGGCACCGACACCCAGAAGTACGACGACGCCCTCGAGGACCTCGCGACGGTGGTCAACCACCACTCGAACGAGGAGGAGCAGACCATCCTCAACCCGGCCCGCGAGGAGGTCGCGCTCGCGACCCGCGAGGAGCTCGCCGTCGCGTGGCTGACCCGGCGCAACCAGCTGCTCGAGGAGGGGTGCGCCTCGGAGGAGCAGGTCGCGGCGCTGCTCGACGAGGCCGTCGCCGAAGGGACGCTCGCCCCGGAGGAGGCCCGCGAGGAGGCCGACGAGATCAAGGAGCGCGCCAAGGAGGAGGCCGAGGAGGTCGAGGACGCCGCCAAGAACGACGACTGACCGGCGCGAGGCCCTCCTTGCTAGGTTGGCGCGCGTGAGCGAGCGCGTGCGCCGGGCGGTCTGTCCCGGCTCCTACGACCCGGTGACCAACGGGCACCTCGACGTCGTCGTGCGCGCCGCGGCGACCCACGACGAGGTGGTCGTGGCCATCCTCCACAACCCCGCGAAGCAGGGCACGTTCACCGTCCCGGAGCGCGTGGCCTTCGTCGAGCACGCGGTGGCCGCGGCCGGCCTCGCCGGGACCGTGCGGGTCGAGGCGTTCGCCGACCGCCTGCTCGTCGATGTCTGCCGTGACCTCGGTGCCGACGTCGTCGTCAAGGGGCTGCGCGGCGGCACCGACTTCGCCTACGAGCTGCCGATGGCCCGGATGAACCGGCACCTCACCGGGCTCGAGACGGTCTTCCTCCCCGGCGACCCGGCCCTCGAGCACGTGTCGAGCTCGCTCGTCAAGGAGGTGTGCCGGTACGGCGGCGACGTCGACGGGCTCGTCCCCGACGAGGTCCGCGACGCCCTCGTGGCCCGGCTGCGTGCGGACTGAGGCGGCGGCTCGGACCGGGCCGGGCGCGCCCTCGTCGTCCGGGCGCCGCGGCCGGCCGGCCTCCGGTTTGGGCCGGTGGGGGGCCTGCCGGTAGCCTTGTCCTTCGGTCTGCGTCCGTGCGGCGTGACCCGAACCGTTCCGACCACACCGAAAGCTCATGTCCCGACTCGACCCCCGGTCCCCCTTGGTGCTCGACACCAAGCTCGTGGGCCGTCGGCCGGGGACGATGCACGAGCTGGAGCGTGAGGCCGGGGCGCCGAGCGATCTCGGCACCGACGTCATCCGCGTCGAGGAGGGCAGCCCGCTGCACCTCTCGGTCCGGCTGGAGTCGGTCGTCGAGGGAGTGCTCGTCACCGGTTCGGTCCGTGGCACGGCGACCGGCGCCTGCGTGCGGTGCCTGGACCCCGTCACCGAAGAGGTCGACGGGACCTTCCAGGAGCTGTTCGTTCACGCCGATCGTCACGACCACCACCACGAGGTGGGGGACGAGGACGCCGACGAGGAGCACCAGGTCGTGGACGGTCTCATCGACCTCGACCCGGTGATCCGGGACACGGTGGTGCCTGCACTGCCGTTCCAGCCGGTGTGCCGGCCGGACTGCCCCGGGCTCTGCTCCGTGTGCGGCCAGCCGCTCGCGGACGACCCGGAGCACCAGCACGACGAGATCGACCCCCGATGGGCGGCGCTCTCGGCCCTGGCCGAGGACCCGTCCACGCCGACAGAGAAGAGGACCTGACGTGGCCGTTCCGAAGCGGAAGATGTCGCGCTCCAACACCCGCTCGCGCCGCGCCAACTGGAAGGCGACGGCCGTCGCCACGACGACCTGCCCCCAGTGCAAGGCGCCGACCCAGCCGCACACCGCGTGCCCGTCGTGCGGCACCTACAAGGGGCGTCACTTCGGCGCCGCCGAGCGCACCGAGCACCAGGGCTGACCCCCCGCCCCATGGGCAAGGGGTCGGCCTCGGCCGATGAGCTGACGCCCCTGCGCCCCGTCACCGAGCTGGTCGACCACCTGTCGGAGGTCACCGGAGTCGCCGTCGACGAGGCGCTGGTCCGGCGTGCCCTGACGCACCGCTCCTACGCCTACGAGATGGGCGGCCTGCCGCACAACGAGCGCCTCGAGTTCCTCGGCGACTCGGTGCTCGGGCTCGTCGTGACGACGACCCTGTACGACACCAACCCGGACGACAGCGAGGGCCAGCTCGCCAAGCTGCGCGCCGCCGTCGTCAACATGCGCGCGCTCGCCGACGTCGGGCGCACGCTCGGGCTCGGCGACTTCGTCTACCTCGGCCGGGGCGAGGAGAGCACCGGCGGCCGCGACAAGGACTCCATCCTCGCGGACACCGTCGAGGCCGTCATCGGTGCGGTCTACCAGTGCGCCGGGGTCGAGGCCGCCGGCGAGCTCGTGCACTCGCTCGTCGACCCGCTGCTGGCGCAGTCGGCGACCCTCGGCGCCGGGCTCGACTGGAAGACGAGCCTCCAGGAGATCAGCTCGCGGCACGCCCTCGGCTCGCCCGAGTACGTCGTCACCGAGGACGGCCCGGAGCACGCGAAGTCCTTCGAGGCCTCGGTCGTCATCGGCGGCCGGGTGCTCGGCCGCGGCACCGGCCGCACCAAGAAGGTCGCCGAGCAGGAGGCCGCAGCCCACGCGTGGACGGCCATCCGCGACGCCCACGAGGGAGTCGAGGACACCCCCGACGACCCCGCGGTGTCCGCCGACGGTGCCTGAGCTCCCCGAGGTCGAGGTCGTCCGGCGCGGCCTCGCGACGCACGTCGAGGGGCGTCGCCTCGCGTCCGTCGAGCTGCGCGGACACCGGGTCGCCCGCCGCCACCTCCCCGGGCCGGAGGACCTCGCGGCCCGGCTGGCCGGCCGGCGGGTCGCCGCCGTGCGCCGGCGCGGCAAGTACCTCTGGTGGGACCTCGAGGACTCCGTCGGGCTGCTGCTGCACCTCGGGATGAGCGGTCAGCTGCTCGTCGAGGACCCCGCGGCTCCGGACGAGAAGCACCTGCACGCCCGGTTCGGGTTCGCCGACGACGGTCCCGAGCTGCGTTTCGTCGACCAGCGCACCTTCGGCGGGCTCGCGCTCGTCGACCTCGACGACGCCGGCGTCCCGCTCGCCATCGGGCACATCGCGCCCGACCTCCTCGAGCCCGCGTACGACCGGGCTGCCGTCGTCCGGCGGGTCAAGGCCAAGGACAGCGCCGTCAAGCGGGTGCTGCTCGACCAGACCGTCGTCTCCGGCATCGGCAACATCTACGCGGACGAGGCCCTGTGGCGGGCGCAGGTGCACGGGGAGCGGCCGGCCTCCGCGCTGAGCAAGCCCCGGATCGGGCTCCTCCTCGACCACGCCGCCGAGGTGATGCGCGAGGCGCTGGGCCAGGGCGGCACGAGCTTCGACGCGCTCTACGTCAACGTCAACGGCGCCTCGGGGTACTTCGACCGCTCGCTCGCGGCGTACGGCCAGGCCGGCCGGCCGTGCCCTCGCTGCGGCACCCCCATCCGGCGAGAGCAGTTCATGAACCGCTCGTCCTTCTCGTGCCCGCGCTGCCAGCCGCGCCCCCGGAGGGTCAGGGCAGCGGGATCGGCTTGAGCCGGACCGGTTTCCCGGTCTTGTGCTGCGACAGTCTCGCGAGGGCGGTGCGCACGGTCGAGCTGTAGAGGTGCGCCCCCCGGATGCTCGGGTGGATGCCGTCGGACTGGAGCATCCCGCTGGTGTCGGCGAGCGCGGTGTCCCAGTCGGCGACGACGACGTTGTCGTACCCGCGGACCACGGCGGCGAGCTGTTCGTTGTCGGTCGCGGCCCGGGCGTAGCGGCCGTGGACGGTGATGACGACGACCATCCGCTGCGGCCCGATCTCGGCGAGGGTGCGCCTGATGGCGGCGGCGTCGGTGCCGAAGTTCGTGCCGAAGGCGAGGACGACCGCCCGGCGCAGGCCGGTGCCGCGCTTCGCGACGAGGGCCGGCGCCTCGCTCCAGCGGCGGTTGGAGCGCGCGTCGAGCCGGATCTTCGGGAAGTAGTACTCCATCGCCTGCTTGGCGCCGACGAGCATCGAGTCGCCGAAGGCGTCGATCTCCGCGCCGGCCGGCATCGTCCAGTCGGCGGCGGTCGCCGGGGTGGCACCCTGGCGGGCCGTCGGCGTGGGGGAGGGGGTGACGGCCGTGGCCGGGGTGGCCGGCGCGGAGCGGGCGATGGCGGCCTCGTTGGCCTCGATGAGCTCCTCGGTCGAGGTGCGGTCCGGGGCGGTGGCCAGGACGACCGCTGTCGCCAGGGCAGCGGTCGTCAGCACCCCGACGACGACGCGGGCGCGCCGCGTGCCGGCCGAGCGCAGCCAGCGGGCGAGGGCGGCGATGGCGCCGCCGAAGCCGAGCCGGCGGACCGGGGTCTCGACGAAGCGGTAGGAGAGGTCGGCGGCCGCGAGCGTGACGATCAGGGCCCAGCCGCGGGTCAGCACGTAGTCGACCCCACCGGGCGTGACCGGGAGGTCCTGGCCGACGACGAGCACGACCGGCCAGTGCCAGAGGTAGATGCCGTAGCTGCGCGCACCGACCCAGCGCAGCGCCGGGAGCTCGAGGAGCGCCCGCAGCCGGCCCGGGCGCTCGACGACGACGAGGACGACGGCCGCGGTGGCCAGCGAGGCGAGGAGGATGCCGCCGCGGAAGGTCAGCGCCGCCTGCTCGTCGGCCCGGACGACGAGGGTGCCGAGGACGAGCAGGGCGACGACGCCGACGGTGCGACGGTGCCGGTCCCACACGGCGGTGCGGGTGCCGGCGCGGTGCGGCGCGGCGAGGGAGAGTGCGAGCGCGGCCCCGACCATCAGCCCGGTCGCGTGGGTGTCGGTGCCGTAGTAGACGCGCGTCGGGTGGTCGGGGTCGAGGCGCAGGGCAATGAGCAGCGAGGAGGCGAGGGCCAGCCCGAGGGCGGCCGCGGCCCGAGCGTCCGGGCGGCGGACGAGGCGCAGCAGGGCCAGGAGCGCGAGCGGCCACAGGAGGTAGAACTGCTCCTCGACCGCGAGCGACCAGAGGTTGGCGAGGAGGGTCGGGGCGGTGGCCGCGAAGTAGTCGCTGCCGGCGCCGATCTCGAGCCAGTTCGAGGTGAAGGTCAGCGCGCCGAGCACCTGCCGGCCGGCGCCGACGAGGAGGTCGCCCTCGGCCACCCGGGCGAGCAGCACCGCCGACGGCACGATGAGCAGCAGCGCGGGGAGCAGGCGACGGGCACGGCGGGTCCAGAACGCGCGGAGGTCGACGGAGCCGGTGCTCGCCCGCTCGCGCAGGAGCAGGGTCGTGATGAGGAAGCCGGAGACGACGAAGAAGACGTCGACCCCGAGGAAGCCGCCGGGCAGCCAGCGCGGGTCGAGGTGGAAGGCGACGACGGCGACGACGGCGAGCGCGCGCAGCCCGTCGAGGCCGGGCAGGCGGCGCGCCGGTCCGGTGGGGGCGGTGGTCGGCCGGGGCTCGGTCGACGGCGGCTCGGTGGTCGCGCCACCGGGCCGCTCGGGCGCCACGGGCGCGACCGGCTCCATGGGCGCAACGGTAGTGACGGACGGTGACAGCGTGACGGAGGCGCGCGGCGCCCGGGGGTGGTCCGGGCGGCCCTTGGTCGGCTCGTTCCTAGGATGGGTGGATGCCTCCCGCTGCGCCGGTCCGCTGCACCGCCTTCGTGCGCGGGCGGGTCCAAGGGGTGGGCTTCCGCTGGTGGACCCGCGCCCGGGCCCTCGAGCTGGGCCTCGCCGGTTGGGCCCGCAACACCGCCGACGGGCGGGTCGAGGTCGTCGCGGAGGGGGAGCGCGCCGACGTCGAGGCGCTGCTCGCACTGCTCCGTCCGGAGGCCGGGGTCGCCGGCCGGCCGGGCTCGGTCACGGCGCGGTCGGAGCCGATGTGGTCCGACGCCAGGGGGGAGCGGGGCTTCGTCGAGCGCTGATGCGCGCGGTGCCCCCGCGGCCTGCTGCCGTGCGCCTCACGCCCGTCCGTCGACCGCCGCCCGTCACCGGTCCGTGTCTCGCCGCTTCAGGTCTCGCCGGTCCGT
>NZ_DAOLAC010000048.1:18206-21349 GCF_035325325.1 Phycicoccus sp.
GTCTCGCGACATGCGGATGCGGCGACCCGTCCGTCCGCATGTCGCGCGACCTGGCCGACGGTGTGCCGTTCGCCGCGAGCTCCGCGACCGTGGGCTGGACGCGACGCGCCCCGGGCAGCCGGCCTTCCTACGATGGCCGGGTGAGCGACATCCCGCCGGACCTCGCGCGGCTGCGGTCGAGCATCGACAACATCGACGCGGCCCTCGTCCACCTGCTCGCCGAGCGGTTCAAGTGCACCCAGGCCGTCGGCGAGCTCAAGGCCGCCGCCGGGCTGCCGCCGGCCGACCCGGGCCGGGAGGAGCAGCAGGTCGCCCGGCTGCGTGCCCTCGCCGACGACGCCGGCCTCGACCCGCAGTTCGCGGAGGCGTTCCTGAACTTCATCATCGCCGAGGTCATCCACCACCACGAGCACATCGCGGGCGCCGGCTCCTGACGCTCGCGTCCGCTCGTCGACGACCCGGCCACTGGACCACACGGGTATCGGGTGACCCGATAACGCTGCGCTTCCCCCGGGAACCGTTGTCGGGTAGAGCGCGGTCGTATCGGGTGACCCGATAACGCTGCGCTTCCCCCGGGAACCGTTGTCGGGTAGAGCGCGGTCGTATCGGGTGACCCGATACGCGTGGGGCGCGTGGGAGAGGGTCGTGGCCGGGGTGGACGTCCCGGCAGGCACAGCGGCCTCGGCAGTCCCAGGAGCCACAGGCACCACCGGGACGACGGCGCGTCCCGCCCCGCCCCGCTCGCCCCGGTAGCATCGCCCGCGACCCGGACCCCGGTCCGGCCGCCCACCGACGAGAGACGACCACCGCCCGCATGTACCTCAAGACGCTGACCCTCAAGGGGTTCAAGTCCTTCGCCTCGGCGACGACGATGCGCCTCGAGCCCGGCATCACCTGCGTCGTCGGCCCCAACGGCTCCGGCAAGTCCAACGTCGTCGACGCCCTCGCCTGGGTGATGGGCGAGCAGGGCGCCAAGAGCCTGCGCGGCGGCAAGATGGAGGACGTCATCTTCGCCGGCACCGCCGGCCGCCCGCCGCTCGGCCGGGCCGAGGTGAGCCTGACGATCGACAACACCGACGGCGCCCTCCCGATCGACTACACCGAGGTCACGATCACCCGGACGATGTTCCGGGGCGGCGGCTCCGAGTACGCCATCAACGGCACGTCCTGTCGTCTCCTCGACGTCCAGGAGCTGCTCTCCGACTCCGGCCTCGGGCGCGAGATGCACGTCATCGTCGGTCAGGGCCAGCTCGACACCGTCCTGCGGGCGACGCCCGAGGAGCGGCGCGGCTTCATCGAGGAGGCCGCCGGCGTCCTCAAGCACCGCCGCCGCAAGGAGCGCGCCCTGCGCAAGCTCGAGCAGATGGAGGGCAACCTCACCCGCGTCCAGGACCTCACCGGCGAGATCCGGCGCCAGCTCGGCCCGCTCGGTCGGCAGGCCGAGGCCGCGCGCCGGGCCGCGGTCGTCCAGGCCGAGGTGCGCGACGCCCGGCTGCGCCTGCTCGCCGACGACCTCGTCCAGCTGACGAGCATCGTCGAGCAGGAGGTGGCCGACGAGACGGCGCTGCTCGAGCGCCGCACCGCCGTCGAGGACGCCCTGGCGACCGTGCGCGGTCGGCTCACCGAGGTCGAGCGGCAGGCCGCCGACGCCGCCCCCGAGCTCGGCCGCGCCCAGGAGCGCGTGGTCCGCCTCCAGAGCCTGCGCGACCGTCTGGAGTCCACCGGTTCGGTGGCCGCCGAGCGGGTGCGCCTCCTCTCCCAGGACGAGGAGCACGAGACCACCTCCGGCCGCGATCCCGAGGAGCTGCGGGCCCAGGCCGCCCAGGCCCGTGAGGCCGAGGCGCTGCTCCAGGCCGAGATCGCCGAGACCACGGAGGGCCTCGACGCCGCCGTCACCGCCCGCGAGGAGGCCGAGGCCGCGTTCACGGCCGAGCAGCAGCGGCTCGCCCGGCTGGCCCGGGCCGCGGCCGACCGTCGCGAGGGCCTGGCCAAGCTCGCCGGGCAGGTGGGCGCCCGCCGCAGCCGGATCGAGGCCGGGGAGGCCGAGATCGGGCGGCTGCAGACCCTCGCCGCCGAGGCCCGCCAGCGCGCCGCCGACGCCGAGCGCGAGTTCGCCGGGCTCGAGGGCTCGATCGCCCACGACGAGGAGGGCGAGGAGGGGCTCGACACGACCTACGAGGCGGCGGCCGAACGGCTCGCCTCCGCCGAGGCCGAGATCGAGCGCCTGCAGACCGCCGAGCGCGAGGCCGAGCGCGACCGCTCCTCCGCCCAGGCCCGGCTCGAGGCCCTCGAGCTGAGCCTGCGCCGCCGCGACGGCGCCGCCACGCTCCTCGAGGCCGCCGACGACAGCCACTCCATCCTCGGCGCCGTCGCCTCGCTCGTCCACGTCTCCGGGGGCCACGAGGCGGCCGTCGCCGCCGCCCTCGGCTGGGCCTCGGAGGCCCTCGCGGTCGGCTCGGCGGATGCCGCGGCGGCCGCACTCGCGAGCCTGCGCGACGCCGACGGCGGACGGGCGGCGCTGCTCGTCGGCGAGACCGCCGTCCCGAGCGACCCCGCCGGCTGGCCCGGCCTCGACGGCGACGCGGTGTGGGCCCGCGACGTCGTCACCGCCCCGGGCGCGGTGCTGCCGGCCGTGCACCAGGTCCTCGAGCGGGTCGCCCTCGTGCCCACCGCCGCCCACGCGGTCGCCCTCGTCGCCCGACACCCCGGCGTCACCGCGGTCACCGCCGACGGCGACGTCTTCGGCCCGGGCTGGGCCCGCGGCGGCAGCAGCGCCGGCGAGAGCCTCCTCGAGGTGCAGGCCGCCGTCGAGGAGACCCGCACCACCCTCGCCGAGGCCTCCGGTCGCGTCGAGCGCACCCGGTTCGCGCTCGCCGCCGCCCGCGAGACCGCAGCCTCCCTCGGAACGGACGTCGACGCCGCCCTGGAGGCCCTGCACGAGTCCGACGCCCGGATGGCCGCCGTCGCCGAACGGCTCGGCAGCCTCGGGGCGGCGATGCGCACCGCGGGTGCCGAGGCCGAGCGGGCCGAGCGGGCCATCGCGAGTGCGCAGGAGCGGCTCGAGGCCGACCGCACCGAGCTGGAGGCCCTCAGCCAGCGGCTCGAGGAAGCCCAGGCCCCGCCCGTCGAGGGGGGCACCCACC
>NZ_DAOLAC010000048.1:21359-23401 GCF_035325325.1 Phycicoccus sp.
GACCCCTCGACCGACGAGCGCGACCGCCTCGAGCTCGAGGCGAGCCGGGCCCGCACCGCCGAGACCGAGGTCCGCCTGGCCCTGCGCACCAAGGAGGAGCGCGCCCGCGCGCTCGCCGGTCGCGCCGAGTCGCTCGAGGGCGCGGCCCGCAACGAGATCGCCGCCCGCGAGCGCCTGCGCGAGCGCCGCGAGCAGCGGCGCCGCGAGGCCGAGGTCGCCGCCGCCGTCCACGAGGCGGCGGGGTGGGCGGTCCACCGGGTCGCCACCGCGCTGGTCCGGGCGGGCACCCTCCGGGACGCCGCCGAGGCCGAGCGGGCCGAGCGCGACCGCGTCGCCGCCGGCCTGCGCCAGGAGCTGACGACCGTCCAGGACGAGCTGCGCGACCTCACCGACGCCGCCCACCGCGACGAGATGGCCCGGGCCCGCCAGCTGGCCCGCATCGAGCAGCTGCAGGCCAGGGCGGTCGAGGAGCTCGGGGTCGTCCCCGAGGTCCTCGCCGAGGAGTACGGGCCGCACCAGCCGGTGCCCCACGTGGCCGGGCCCGACGACGACCCGGACGCACTGCCCGAGCCGGTGCCCTTCGTCCGCGAGGAGCAGGAGAAGCGCCTTCGCCGCGCCGAGCGCGCCCTCGGTGCCCTCGGCAAGGTCAACCCGCTCGCCCTCGAGGAGTACGCGGCCCTCGAGGAACGGCACACCTTCCTCACCACCCAGCTCGAGGACCTCAAGCGCTCCAAGCGCGACCTCCTCGACATCGTCAAGGAGGTCGACGAGCGGGTCGAGCAGGTCTTCACCGAGGCCTTCTACGACACCAAGGAGCAGTTCGAGCGCGTCTTCGACCGGCTCTTCCCCGGCGGCGAGGGGCGGTTGGTCCTCACCGACCCCGACGACATGCTGACCACCGGCATCGAGGTCGAGGCCCGTCCGCCGGGCAAGAAGGTCAAGCGGCTCTCACTGCTCTCCGGTGGTGAGCGCTCGCTCGTCGCCGTCGCCCTGCTCGTCGCGATCTTCAAGGCCCGGCCGAGCCCGTTCTACATCATGGACGAGGTCGAGGCCGCGCTCGACGACACCAACCTCGGCCGGCTCATCACCCTCTTCGAGGAGCTGCGCGACTCCAGCCAGCTCATCGTCATCACGCACCAGAAGCGGACGATGGAGGTCGCCGACGCGCTCTACGGCGTCTCGATGCGCGGCGACGGCGTGACGACGGTGGTCAGCCAGCGCATCCGCGACGTCGCCGCCACCGCCTGACCCGACGCCCCTTCCGGAGGCGGGGTGGACGCCGACGGTGCGGCGTGACGTACCGCACAGCGGCGTGCGACGTCATCGCGGGACACTGGGACCGAGGGCGACCGCTCCGTCGGGCACCCCGCCAGTGACCGCGTCGCCCCGGTCCCGGTGAAAGGGATGAGTGCCATGGCAGGCACCGCGAAGATCCTCACGTACACCGCGTTCGGCGTGATGGTCCTGTTCGGAGTGGTCGGCGGGCTCTTCGTCGCCGGCTACGCCTTCGAGGACCTCAGCACGTGGGCCGCGATCGGCAGCACCGCCGCGTGGCTCGTCCCTGGCGTGGTGCTCTGCCTCCTGGCGCTCACGACGTACTCGGCTGTGCCCACGGTCTTCGTCGGGCTGACCGGTCTCGTGTCCGCCGTCACGATCCTGGACTCCACCCTGAACCTCGTCGACCGGGACGCGCTCGGCCCGGTGGTGGCCATCGGTGTGTTCGTCGTCGGGGTCTCGCTCGCCGTCCTCGCCCTGCGCGAGACCGTGCTCGCCGGGCTCCTGCTCGTCGTCCTCGGCGTCGTGCAGCTCGCCGCCACGTCGATCGGCTTCCTCGACGAGTGGCGGTCCGGAGGGGGGCCCGGTCCGGGTCACCTTCTCACCACGTCCTCGGGTGTGATCGTCGTCCCGCTGGTGGTCGTCGGAGCCCTCTTCCTCGTCGCCGGTCGGCTGGCCCACCGCTCGCTGCGGTTCCGGCACCACCTGCCGCCGACGCTCCTATGGTTGGTCAAGCCGGTGAGGGGCCGTGTTCGAGGAGTCGGTAC
>NZ_DAOLAC010000049.1:0-22478 GCF_035325325.1 Phycicoccus sp.
ACACCGCGTCCGGCGCGAGCTGGGTCTCGATCCACCACGGCGGCGGCGTCGGCATCGGTCGCTCGATCCACGCCGGCCAGGTCTGCCTCGCCGACGGCACGCCGCTCGCCGCGGAGAAGCTGGCCCGGGTGCTGACCAACGACCCGGGGATGGGCGTCATCCGCCACGTCGACGCCGGGTACGAGCGGGCCGAGCAGGTCGCGGCCGAGCGTGGCGTCCGCGTGCCGATGCGCGAGGGCTGATCCCGGCCCGACCGCTCAGGGCGCGTCGAGGAACGCGAGCGCTGCGGCGGTGAACCCCTCCGGGTCGTTCTCGTGCACCTCGTGGCCGGTGTCGAGCGTCACCGCCCGGCCGTCGGTGACCGCCGCGACGAGCTCGGCGACGTGCTCGGCGCGCACGAAGCTGGTCGGACCGCCGGCGACGACGAGGACCGGGACGGGCAGGGCCGCGAGCACGGCCGGCCAGTCCGCGGCGGGCGCGTCCCGCCAGTCGAACGGCAGGTCGCCAGGGGGCCGGGTGGGCGGAGCCGGCGTGCGCGGGTGGGGCATCCCGACGTCCTCGAGGACCAGCCGGCGGACCCGGCCGGGCGCCGCCGCGCACACCCGCAGCGCGACGAGGCCACCGAGCGAGTGCCCGACGAGGTCGACGGGCCCGGCGAGCCCGGCCAGCCGGTCGAGCAGCCCCACGACGTCCTCCGCCATCGCCGCGACGGAGTAGCGCCCCGGCCACGCACTGACCCCGTGCCCGCGCAGGTCGACGGCGTACACCGACCGGGTGTGCGCGAGCCGGTCGGCGACGCCGTCCCACGAGGCCGCGGTCAGGCCGGTCCCGGGCAGCAGGACGCACGGCGTCGCGGCCGCGCCGGTGCGCTCCCGGACGACGACGGCGAGCTCCACGTCACCGACCGGGACCCGCCGCACCTCCGCCACGGGACGAGCCTGCGGCCCCCTCGCGCCGAGGGCAACCCCGTTCGCGCTCGGCGCAGCGCCCGACGATGGCGTCGGTCACCGGCCCTTCCCCCGCCCCACCGGGCAGCCCTACCGTGGAGGGGGGCCGCTCGTGCAGGAGGTGGCCGTGGCGACGCAGCCGACGCTCATCCACTCGGTCGTCCGCGCCCTCGGCCTGCTCGACCTCGTCGGAGCCGCGCCCGGGCCGGTCACCGCGAAGCGCCTGGCCCGCCTCGCCGACCTGCCGCTGCCGACGACCTACCACCTGCTGCGCACCCTCGTCCACGAGGGCTACCTCGACCGGGTCGAGGGCGGCTACGTCCTCGGCGACCGCGTCTCTGCGCTCGCCGGGCGCCGCACCCTCCCGGGGCCCGGGGGCCGTGGCCACCGGGTCCTTCGTGCACTCCACGACGAGCTCGGCGCTGCCGCGTACCTCTCGGTGCTCGAGGACGGGCGCGTCCGGCTCGTCGACGTCGCGGACAGCGTGGAGAACCCGCGCACCGACATGTGGGTCGGCTTCGAGGACGCCGCGCACGCGACGGCCCTCGGGAAGGCCGTGCTCGCGGCCCTCCCCGACGACTCGCGTCGCGACTACCTCGCGAGCCACCCGCTCGTCGACCTCACCGCGCGCACGCAGACCAACGGCCGCCGCCTCCTCGAGGAGCTCCGGCACAGTCCGATGCTCACGCGCGACCTGGAGGAGTACGCCGTGGGCACGACCTGCCTCGCCGTGCCGCTGCCGTCGCGGACGGTCACCGGCGCGGTCGCCGTATCCGTCCCGGTCGGCCGGGCCGGCCGGATCGTCGACGGTGAGCGGGCGCTGCGCCGGGCGGCGTTCCTCGTCGCCCTCGCGGCCGACTCCGGGCGCGCTGTCACCATCTGAAAACCCGGCGTGGAGGGGGTGTCCGGGGCGGCTCGACAGTGGAGGGACCAGCCCGTCGAGAGGAGCCCCGATGTCGAGCACCGACTCCGGGCCCGGCGCCGAGGTGCGCCGCGGCCTGTACGAGACCATGGTCCTGTGCCGGACCTACGAGGAGGCGATCCTCCGGGAGTACCACGCCGACAAGGGACCCGGCTTCGACATCGGCAAGGGCCTGGTCCCGGGCGAGATGCACCTCTCGGCCGGCCAGGAGCCGGTGGCCGCGGGCGTCTGCGCGCACCTGACCCGCGACGACGCCGTGACGGCCACCCACCGCCCGCACCACCTCGCCATCGCCCACGGGATGGACCTCGAGGCGATGACGGCGGAGATCTTCGGCCGCGTCGACGGCCTGGGCCGCGGTCGTGGCGGGCACATGCACCTCTTCGACCCGGCGACGCACTTCTCGTGCTCCGGGATCATCGCCGAGGGCTACCCCCCGGCCCTCGGCATGGCCTTCGCCTTCCAGCGGCGGGGGACCGACCGTGTCGCCGTCGCCGTCACGGGTGAGGGCGCGGCCAACCAGGGTGCCTTCCACGAGTCGCTCAACCTCGCGGCCCTGTGGCGGCTGCCGGTCGTCTTCGTCGTCGAGGACAACGACTGGGGCATCTCGGTGCCACGTTCGGCCTCGACCGCGGTGCCGTCGAACGCCACCCGCGCGGCCGCGTACGGCATCCCGGGAGAACGGGTGGAGGACAACGACGTCGACGCCGTGTGGGCCGCCGCCGGCCGTGCCGTCGCCCGGGCCCGGGCCGGTGACGGGCCGAGCCTCCTCGAGGTGCACACCGTGCGCCTCTGGGGCCACTTCGAGGGCGACGCCCAGGGCTACCGGCCCGAGCTGGCCGAGCTGCCCGGGCGCGACCCCATCCCGCGGTACGCCGCCCGGCTCACCGACGCCGGGATCCTCGACGCCGCCGCCATCGACCGGATGAAGGCCGCCGCGAGCGAGCGGGTCGAGGCGGCGGTCGCGTTCGCCAAGGCCAGCGCGCTGCCCGACCCGTCCGACGCCCTCGACTTCGTCTTCGCGTGAGGAGCTGACATGACGATCACCGACACCACCGCCCCGCAGGCCACGCGGCGGCTCAACACCTCGAAGGCGATGGTCGAGGCCATCGCCCAGGAGATGCGCGCGAACCCCGAGGTCTTCTACCTCGGCGAGGACGTCGGGCGCTACGGCGGGATCTTCTCGTCGACGACCGGCCTGCTCGACGAGTTCGGACCGACCCGCGTCATCGACACCCCCATCTCCGAGACCGCGTTCCTCGGCCTCGCGGTCGGTGCCGCGACCGAGGGGATGCGCCCCATCGCCGAGCTGATGTTCGCCGACTTCGTGGGTGTGTGCCTCGACCAGGTCTACAACCACATGGCGAAGATCCACTTCGAGTCCGGCGGCCACGTCCGCGTCCCGATGGTCCTCACGACCGCGGTGGGCGGCGGCTACTCCGACGGCGCCCAGCACTCGCAGACGCTCTGGGGCCTCTTCGCCCACCTGCCCGGCATGAAGGTCGTCGTGCCCGCGCTCCCGGCGGACGCCAAGGGCCTCATGGCCGCGGCCATCCGGGACGACTCGCCCGTCGTCTACATGTTCCACAAGGGCGTCATGGGCCTGCCGTGGATGGCGAAGAACCCGCGGTCGGTCGACGTCGTGCCGGAGGGCGAGTACGTCGTGCCGATCGGCCGGGCCAACGTCGTGCGCGAGGGCACCGACGTCTCGGTCGTCACGATCTCGCTGTCGGTGCACCACGCGCTCGACGTCGCGGAGAAGCTGGCCGGGGAGGGCGTCTCGGTCGAGGTGCTCGACCTGCGCTCGCTCGTCCCGCTCGACCGTGAGGCGATCCTCGCCTCCGTCGCGAAGACCGGGCGGCTCGTCGTCGTCGACGAGGACTACCACTCGTTCGGGATGTCCGGCGAGGTCGTCGCGACCGTCGCCGAGCACGACCCGGGGCTGTTCCGGGTCGCACCGGAGCGGGTCACGCTGCCCGACGTGCCGATCCCGTACGCCCACAGCCTCGAGTACGCGGTGCTGCCGCGGCACGACAGGATCGAGGCCGGCATCCGCGCGGTGCTGCGGTGACCGACGTCCTCTTCCCGGTGATGAGCCGGTCCGACCCGGCCGCCGTCGGCGTCCTCTCGACGTGGTTCGTCGCGGACGGCGAGGTGGTGACCGCGGACCAGCTCGTCGCCGAGGTCCAGATGGACAAGGTCGACCTCGAGGTCACGGCACCGGCGGCCGGGACCATCCGCCTCGCGGTCGCCGAGGGCGAGGAGGTGACCCAGGGCGCGCCGATCGCCGTCATCGGCTGAGCGCCACCGGTGCGGGGCGGCGGGGACCGTCAGCGGGGGTCGGTGACGTCGGCGACGTCCGCGTCGAGCACGGCGACGAGCGCGTCGGCCCCGACGGTCGCCGCGACGCCGTGCGCGCCGGCCCCGATCGAGACGGTCCGGCCGGTGAGCGTCGCGTCGGCGACGACCGGGAGCCGGCGCAGCGACCCGAATGGCGTGATCGTGCCCCGCTCGTAGCCGGTGACCTCGCGCGCCACGGTGGCGTCCGGCATCGAGAGGCGGTTGACGCCGAGGTGGGCGCGCAGCTTCGGCCACGAGATCTCGCGGTCCCCGGGCACGAGGACGAAGAGGTGGTCGTCCTCGCCGCGCCGGACGACGAGCGTCTTGACGATGCCGCCCGGTTCGACGCCGCGCAGCCGCGCGGCCTCCTCGAGCGACCCGACCCGGCCGTGGCTCGTCACCTCGTAGGCGATCCCGGAGGCCGCCAGGGCCCGTCTCGCGCGCTCGGCTCCGTCATCCATCCGCCCAGCGTAGGGCGGGTGCCGCCGGGGGCTCGTCTCGCCCACGGGACAATCACCCTGTTCGCCCCGCCCCGTCACGCCCCGCGACTTGGTTCGATGGGTGCCATGTCCAACAGGTCGGCATCTCCGGGGGCGACGCTCGCCTTCCGACGGATGTGGGCCGATCTCGAGGAGGTCGGCCTCGACGGCAGTAGCGGCGGCTACCGCCGGTACGCCTGGACCCGCACCGACCACGACCTGCGCGAGTGGTTCACCGGGGAGGCGACGGCCCGCGGACTCGACGTCACGACCGACCGGATGGGCAACCAGTGGGCCTGGTGGGGCGACGCCGACGCCGCTGCCCGGGCCGGCGACCCCGGACTCGTCATCGGCTCGCACCTCGACTCGGTGCCCGACGGCGGCGCCTTCGACGGCCCGCTCGGGGTGGTCAGTGCCCTCGCCGCAGTGGACTCCCTGCGCGAGAGGGGGTTCCAGCCCTCCCGCCCGGTCGGTGTGGTCAACTTCGCCGACGAGGAGGGCTCGAGGTTCGGCGTCGCGTGCGCGGGCTCCCGGGTCATCACCGGCGCCATGACGGCCGACCGCGCCCGTGGCCTCAAGGACGTCGACGGCGTGACGATGGCCGAGGCCATCCACCGGGCCGGGCGCGACCCGGGGCACCTCGGGCGCGACGACGAGACCCTCGCGCGGATCGGCACCTACGTCGAGCTGCACGTCGAGCAGGGCCGGGCCCTCGACCACCTCGGGCACGCCGTCGGGGTCGGCAGCGACATCTGGCCGCACGGCCGCTGGCGGATCGACGTCCCCGGCCAGGCCAACCACGCCGGCACCACCGCCCTCGACCAGCGCGAGGACGCGATGCTCGGGCTGGCCGCCGCCGTCATCGCCGCCCGCCGCTCGGCCGAGGAGCACGCGTGCCTCGCCACGGTCGGCAAGGTCGAGATCACCCCGGGCGCCGTCAACGCCATCCCCAGCTGCGCCACGGCGTGGCTCGACGCCCGGGGACCGGACCCCGAGGCCGTCCGGCGGGTCGTCTCCGACGTGCGTGACGTCGTCGCCGACTTCGACGCCCTCGTCACCGAGGAGTCCTGGACCCCCACCACCGCCTTCGACGCCGACCTCACCCGGCGGCTCGCGACCCTCCTCGGGGGAGCGCCGGTCATCGCCACGGGCGCCGGTCACGACGCCGGCATCCTCGCCAACGCCGGCATCAGCACCTCGATGCTGTTCGTGCGCAACCCGACCGGGGTCAGCCACAGCCCCGACGAGTGGGCCTCGGCCGACGACTGCCTCGCCGGGGTGGCCGCGCTCGCCGACGTCGTCATCGACCTCACCGGGCCGCACGCTGGATGACCACGTACTGGTGCGAGCACGCGGTGCTCCCCGGGGGCGCGCGGCGCCACGTCCGGGTCGTCACGGAGCGCGGCCGCGTCGTCGAGGTCCTCGCCGAGGTGCCGATCGAGCCGGGCGACACCCTGCTGCGCGGGCTCGTCGTGCCGGGGTTCGCGAACGCGCACAGCCACGTCTTCCACCGCGCCCTGCGCGGGCGCACGCACGGCGAGGGCGGCAACTTCTGGACCTGGCGCGAGGGGATGTACGCCCTCGCGGGCCGCCTCGACCCGGACGGCTACCGCGCCCTCGCGACGGCGGTGTTCGCCGAGATGGTCCTCGCCGGGTACACGGTCGTCGGTGAGTTCCACTACCTCCACCACGGAGCGGGCGGCGTGCCGTACGACGACCCCAACGCGATGGGCACCGCGCTCGTCGACGCGGCCCGGGCCGCGGGCATCCGGCTCACCCTCCTCGACACCGTCTACCTCGCGGGCGGGCTGACCGGCTCCGGCCACCTGCCGCTCGACACGGTCCAGCAACGGTTCTCCGACGGGTCGGCGGAGGCGTGGCAGGCGCGGGTCGCCGCCCTGCGGCCGGACGAGCACTGGCGGGTCGGTGCGGCGGTGCACTCGGTCCGGGCCGTGCCCTGCGACAACCTCGCGCTCGTCGGCGACGCCGCGGAGCGCGCCCAGTGGCCGCTCCACGCGCACGTGTCCGAGCAGCCGGGGGAGAACCTCGCCTGCGAGTCGTTCTACGGCCGCACCCCGACCCGGCTGCTCGCCGACGAGGGGCTGCTCACGGCCTCGGCGTCGCTCGTCCACGCGACGCACCTCACCGACGACGACATCGCCCTCGTCGGCGGCGCCCAGGCTTCGGCCGTCTTCTGCCCGACGACCGAGCGCGACCTCGCCGACGGGATCGGCCCGGCCCGCGCGCTGGCCGACGCCGGCGCGCACCTCGCCGTCGGCTCGGACCAGCACGCCGTCGTCGACCCGTTCGAGGAGGTCCGCGGCGTCGAGATGCACGAGCGGCTCACGACCCTCGAACGGGGCCGCTTCGCCCCGGCCGACCTGCTCGCGATGGGCACCCTCGACGGCTACCGCTCGCTCGGCTGGAGTGACGGCGGCCTCCTCGCCGGCGGTTGGCTCGCCGACCTCGTCGCGATCCGCACCGACAGCCCGCGCACCGCCGGCTGCGCCACCGACCAGCTCCTCTACGCCGCCACCTCCGCCGACGTCACCGACGTCGTCGTCGGGGGTGAGCACGTCGTCGAGGACGGCCGGCACCGCCTCGGCGACGTGGGACGGATGCTCGCCGAGTCGATCGCGGTGGCCCGGCGATGACCACCGTTGCCGCCGTGGGTGGTTCGCACCTCGTCACCGGCATCGGGCAGCTCGTCACGTGCGCCGGGCCGGACGGCGACCTGCCGGTGTCGGAGCGCGCGGTGCCGGCCGAGCAGCGGCTGGGGGTGCGCGAGCGGGCGGCGGTCGTCGTCGAGGACGGCCTCGTGGCCTGGGTCGGTCCGGCCTCCGCCGCGCCCGCCACGGACGAGGTGACCGACGTCGGCGGCCGGGCCGTCGTCCCGGGCTTCGTCGACAGCCACAGCCACCTCGTGTACGCCGGGGACCGCTCGGCCGAGTTCACCGCCCGGATGGCCGGCGAGCCGTACGACGGCGGCGGCATCGGGGTGTCCGTCGCCGCGACCCGGGCCGCCTCCGACGACGAGCTGCGCCGTCTCCTGGCCGCTCGGGTGGCCGAGGCCCGCGCGCTCGGGACGACGACGCTCGAGGTCAAGGGCGGCTACGGGCTGACCGTCGAGGACGAGGCCCGGGCCCTGCGCCTCGCCCGCGAGGTGACGCCCGAGACCACCTTCCTCGGCGCGCACGTCGTCCCGCCCGAGGCGCGCGAGGACCGGGCCGGCTACCTCCGTCTCGTCACCGGTCCGATGCTCGCGGCCTGCGCGCCGCACGCCCGGTGGGTCGACGTCTTCTGCGAGCCGAACAGCCCGCACGCGTTCACCGGCGAGGAGGCGCGGGTCGTGCTCGAGGCCGGCCGGGACGCCGGACTCGGGCTCCGGGTGCACGGCAACCAGCTGGGTCCGGGGCCGGGCGCGCGGCTCGCCGTCGAGCTCGGGGCGGCGAGCGTCGACCACTGCACCTTCCTCGACGACGCCGACGTCGCCGCGCTCGCGGACGCCGCAGACGTCACCGTCGCGACCCTCCTGCCGGGGGTCGAGTTCTCCACCCGCATGCCGTACCCCGACGCCCGCCGGCTGCTCGACGCCGGAGTGTCCGTCGCCCTGGCCTCCGACTGCAACCCGGGCACCTGCAACACCGCATCGATGCCGTTCGTCGTCGCGTTGGCCGTCCGCGAGCTGCGGATGACCGCCGCCGAGGCGCTCGTCGCGGCGACCGTCGGCGGGGCCCGCGCCCTGCGCCGCGACGACGTCGGCCGGGTGGCCGTCGGCGCGCGGGCCGACCTCGTCGTCCTCGAGGCGCCCGGCCACGAGCACCTCGCCTACCGGCCGGGCATGCCGATCGCCCGTGCGCTCGACCTCGGCTGAGCCGGGCTCAGACCGGCTCGGTGCGGATCTCCTGCGGCAGGTGCCCGGCCGACCGGCGGTAGTAGGCCGCCGCCTGGCGCTCGGCCACGGTGCGGGCGGCGCCGACGGCGATGCCGAGGATCGCGGCATAGGCGATGGCCTTGACGATCGGCGCGTCCGGGTTCTTCGGGTTCACCTCGTCCTGGCCGGCCTTGGCCCACACGGCGTCGACGAGCTTGGTGGCGACGATGCCGGCGACGATCGGGCCGCCGGTGCCGAGGATCTTCCAGGCGAGCTTTCCCACGATGTCTCCTCCGGGTCGGGTCGGAACGGAACGGAACGGGCGGGTGGGGATGGTCCGGGCCTACCCCCGATGGCGTCTCGCCACACTAACGCGGGCGGCGGTATGCTCGGCACGTCCAACGACAGGGGAGCGCCCAGGCGCTGAGAGTGCGGTTCGCCGCAGACCCTCGAACCTGATCCGGTTAGCACCGGCGAAGGGAGTCGGGAATCTCAGGCGTGCTCCGTCGTCGCTCGGCCCACCCGGGTCGCGTGCCGGCGGGTCACGCATCCCCGAGGTCGACACCGACCACGGGAAGAAGCACCGCACATGGCCACCACCACCACCGAGGCGCCGACCCGGCGCTCGATCACCGCGACCCGCCCGCTGCTGGGCTGGCGGACCGTCGACATCCTCACGATCACCTTCCTCGGCGCCGCCTTCGGCATCGTCTTCTGGGGCTGGGCCTTCGCCTACGACCCCCTGAGCAAGGCCGTCTCCGTCGCCTACGTCCCGCTGAGCGGCCTCTTCGCGGGGACCTGGTTCCTCGCGGGGGTCGTCGGCGGGCTCGTCGTGCGCCGGCCCGGCGCGGCGTTCCTCTGCGAGGTCGTCGCGGCGCTCGTCTCGATGCTGCCCGGCACGCAGTGGGGCGCGACGACGCTCATGAGCGGCATCCTCCAGGGCCTCGGCGCCGAGCTCGCCTTCGCCCTGCTCGGCTACCGGTACTACCGCCCGCTCGCGGCGGTCCTCGCCGGCGTCCTCGCCGTGCCGCTCGAGTGGCTCTTCGAGACCTTCAGCGTCCCGGCGTCGTGGACCGACGTGCCGCTGCTCGGTGACCTCACGGGCGGCGGCGCCTGGTACGCCGAGCTCCTGCCGCGCGACAAGGTCGCCTACCTCGGGGCGCTCGTCGTCTCCGGGGCCCTGCTCGCCGGCGTCGTCGGCTGGCTGCTGACCCGTGCCCTCGCCCGGGCCGGCGCGCTCTCGGCGTTCCCCGCGGGCCAGGAGGTCCGGGAGGCCGGCGCTGTCTGAGCGGATGGCCACCGCGCGGCTCGGCCTCGTCGAGGTCGAGGACCTCACGTGGCGTCCCTACGGGCGCCGCGAGCCGGTGCTGCGCGAGGTGCGCCTCACCCTCCGGCCCGGCGAGCGCGTCCTGCTCGCCGGGCCGTCGGGGGCGGGCAAGTCGACCCTCCTGCGGGCGCTCACCGGGCTGCTCGGCAGCGCCGAGGCGGGCGAGCTGACCGGAAGCGTGACCCTCGACGGGGCCCCGCCCGGCTCACGTCCCGGGGCGACCGGGCTCGTCCTCCAGGAACCGGGCAGTGGGGTCGTCGCGGCGACCGTCGGCCGCGACGTCGCGTTCGGGCTGGAGAACGTGGGCGCCCCCCGGGAGCTGATGCCCGACCGCGTCACCGCCGCCCTCGCCGCGGCCGGCCTCGGCGACCTCCCGCTCGACACCCCGACCTCGGCCCTGTCCGGCGGGCAGACCCAGCGGCTCGCGCTCGCCGGGACGCTGGCCCTCGACCCCTCGCTCGTGCTCCTCGACGAGCCGACCGCGATGCTCGACCCGGCCTCGGCAGGCGAGGTGCGCGCCGCGGTCGCCGGGATGCTCGACCGCGAGCCGCGCACGCTCGTCGTCGTCGAGCACGTCCTCGGCCCGTGGGTCGAGCTCGTCGACCGCCTCGTCGTGCTGTCCGCCGACGGCCGGGTCGTCGCCGACGGCGCGGTCGGCGAGGTGCTCGACCGCGAGCACGACCGGCTGCTGCGGATGGGGATCTGGGTGCCCGGTGCCCCGGACCCCGTCGCGGTGACGCTCGACCCCCTCCTCGTCGCTCCGCGGCCGGAGCGGGACACGGGCCCCGCCCTGACGGCGTCGCCGATGGGTGTCACCCGGACCACCCGGCTCCTCGACGGGAGCCGCCGCACCGCGGTCGCCGCGGAGCTCGACCGGGTCCTCGTCGCGGAGCCCGGGTCGCTCTCGGTCCTCGTCGGCCCGAGCGGCTCGGGCAAGTCGACCCTCCTCCACGCGCTAGCCGGCTTCCTCGACCCCGAGCCCGCGGACGCCGTCCGGCTCGGGACCGGCCCCGGCGCCGACGACCCGCACGACCTCGAGCCCGCCGCTCTCGCCCGGGCGCTCGCGTGGGTGCCGCAGTGGGCGAGCTCGACCATCGTCGCGGGCACCGTCCTCGACGAGGTCCTCGCGACCACCCGGGCGACCGGCGCGGCCGGACCCGACGACGTGGACCGCGCCCGACGGATGCTCGACGCGCTCGGCCTCGGCCACCTCGAGGGCGCCGACCCCCGGGAACTCTCCGGCGGCGAGCAGCGGCGGCTCGCGGTCCTGGCCGCCCTGCACCACGGCCCACCGCTGGTCCTCGCCGACGAGCCGACGATCGGGCAGGACCGGCACACGTGGGCCGCCGTCGTCGGGCTCGTCGCGGCCTACCGCGCGTCGGGCGGGGCGGTGGTCGCGGCGACCCACGACGCGGCGGTCGTCGCGCGCGCCGACGCCGTGCACGAGGTGCGAGAACCGTTGCGGAACATGCAGATCCCCCAGCCCTCGCGAACCCCGCTCGTCGCCCGGTGCGGACCCCTCGCCCTTCTCGCGGGCGCGGCCCTCGCCGTGCCGGCCGGCGTCGTGTCCCCGCACTGGAGCACCTCGCTCGCCGTCCTCGCGGTCGAGGTCGTCCTCGCGGTGGTCGGGCTCTCGGCACCGGGCCAGGGGGCCGCACCGCAGCACCGTCTCCGCGGCGTGCTGCTGCGCCTCGTCCCGGGAACGCTCGCCGCCCTGAGCGTCGGCTGGTCGACGTGGTGGCTCGCCGGGCACGACGTCGACACCGCGCTCACGGTCGCGCTCCGGGTGCTCGTCATCGTCCTGCCCTCCGCCGTGCTCCTGCCGTGGCTCGACCCCGACCGGCTCGGCGACCACCTCGCGCAGCGGCTCGGCCTGCCCGACCGCCCCGTCGTGGCGACCGCCGCCGCGATCCAGCGGGTGCACACCTTCGGCGAGGTGTGGACCGAGATCGGCCGGGCCCGGCGGGTGCGCGGCCTCGGGGTCTCGTGGCGGCATCCGGTCGGGGTCGTCCGCCACCTCGGGTCGCTGACCCTCGGGCTGCTCGTCCGCACCCTGCGCGCGGCGGCCGAGCTCGCCGTCGCGATGGACGCGCGCGGCTTCGCCACCGCCCAGCGCCGCTCGTGGTGGTCGCCGGCCCCGTGGCGGCTGCGCGACACGGTGCTCGTCGTGCTCTCCGTCGCGCCGCTCGCCACCGCCCTGCTCGCCCGCTGACGGTGGTCCCCGACGGGCTCCCGGGCCGGGACGTCGGTGGTCGCGGGCATACTGGTGGATCGTGTCCGCCGACCCCGTGACGACCCCCGACGCGCGGGTCCGCATCCCCCGTGAGATCTGGGTCCTCGTCGCCGCCGGCTTCGTCATCGCCCTCGGCTTCGGCCTCATCACCCCGGTCCTGCCGACGTTCGCGCAGAGCTTCGGCGTCGGGGCGACCGCGAGCAGCGTGGTCGTCAGCGCCTTCGCCTTCTTCCGGCTCGTCTTCGCGCCGGCCGGCGGGCGGCTCATCGGTCGGCTCGGCGAGCGGCCGGTCTACCTCACCGGCCTCGTCATCGTCGCGATCTCCACCGGGGCCACCGCCTTCGCCGGCTCGTACTGGCAGCTGCTGGTGTTCCGCGGGCTCGGGGGCATCGGCTCGGTGATGTTCACCGTCTCCGCCGTCGCGCTCATCGTCCGGCTCGCGCCACCGTCGATCCGGGCCCGGGTGTCCTCCGCCTACGCCTCGGCTTTCCTCATCGGCGGCGTCGGCGGGCCCGTCGTCGGCGGCCTGCTCGGGGGGCTCGGGCTGCGGGTCCCCTTCCTCGTCTACGCCGGCGCCCTCCTCGTCGCCGCCGCCATCGTCTTCGTCTTCCTCAAGGACGCCTCGCTGCGCCCCGCCGAGGGCACCCCGGTGCTGCCGATGATGACCGTGCGCGACGGCTGGCGCGACAGCGCCTACCGGGCCGCCGTGGCCTCCGCGTTCGCCAACGGGTGGGGCAACTTCGGGGTGCGCAACGCGATCCTGCCGCTCTTCGCGGCGGTCGTCATCGTCGACCAGAGCCTCGACCCCGCCACGCGTGAGACCCACCAGTCGCTCGTCGCCGGGACGGCCCTGGCCGTGTTCGCCGCGGGCAACGCCGTCGGCCTGACGATCGCCGGGCGCACCTCCGACCGGATGGGCCGCAAGCCGTTCATCGTCGGTGGGCTGCTCGTCTCCGGCGTCGCCACGCTCGGCACCGGCCTGGCGACCAACCTGCCGCTGCTCGTCGCCTTCTCCGTGGTCGCCGGGCTGGGCGCGGGGGCGCTCAACCCGGCCCAGCAGGCATCCCTCGCCGACGTCGTCGGCCGCGAGCGCAACGGCGGCCCGGCCCTCGCGGCCTTCCAGATGGCCCAGGACACCGGGGCCATCATCGGCCCGGTCGTCGCGGGGACGATGGTCGACCACGGCAGCTTCGGGCTGGCCTTCGCGGTCACCGGGGCGATCACCCTGGCGGCGGCGCTGCCGTGGGCGAGGGCGCGCGAGACCCACCCCGTGCGGCACCGCCACGACGTCGCCGCGGACGGCGCGTCGCGAGGTGGGCACGACCTGGAGCGTGGTGGATGATGGACCGGATGAGCACGCAGCCCGGCGACCCGCGCGCCACGACGACCACCGAGCACCCTCACGCGCTGGCCGAGCAGGCGGCCGAGCTCGCCGTTCCGCCCACGAGCGGGCGTCCTGATCTCGCCTTCACCAGCTACCTGCGCATCGGGGCCATCGTGTCGGTGGTGCTCATCCACGTCGCCGGCCTGAGCTACGTCGCGGACAAGGACGTCACCTCGGTCCCCAGGGCTTTCGCGTCGATCTTCACCTACGGCACGAAGTGGGCGGTGCCGGTCTTCGTCATGGTCAGCGGGGCGCTCCTCCTGCGCCCACCTCGCGACCCCCGCCCCAGCACGTTCTACCGTCGTCGCCTCGCCAAGATCGGTGTTCCGCTCGTCGTCTGGCACGTCGTCTACATCGCGATCTTCGCCGTCATCCTCACCGAGCTCGCCTGGCGACCGACCGTGGGGCGCTTCCTCAAGGGCCAGTCGTTCACGGCGCTGTACTTCTTCTGGCTCATCCTCGGTCTCTACCTCATCACCCCGCTGCTCTGGCCCGTGGTGCAGTCGCTCTCCCGGCGCGTGCTCCTCGTCGTGGCCGTCGCCCTGACCGCCCTGCCGCCGGTCGACCTGGTCTCCCGGCGGGTCATCGTCGAGCTCGGCATCCGGGTCTCCGGTTCGGATCTCACGCTCGTCACCCAGTTCCTGCCGTACGTCGGCTTCTACGTGCTCGGGTACGCGCTGCGCGACCTCGTCCTGCGCGGGGCCGCCAAGGTCCTCGTGATGGTCGGGACGGCACTGCTGTGCCTCGAGCTGGTCGTGCAGGCTGCGTTCCTCCCGGCGGTCGGCGGTCACCTCAACGGGTACCTCCAGGCGTTGTCGCCCGTCAGCTACCAAGGGCCCCTTCTCGGCCTGTGCGCGGTCGGGGTGTTCCTGTCCGCCCACGCGGTCGTCGCCCCGGGATCGCGGTGGGCCACGGAGCCGTGGGCCGGACGCGCCCGGACACTCGGCGACCTGACCTTCGGGGTGTTCTGCGTCCACCAGGTCCTGTCGTTCGCGTACTCCCGTCTCACCGGGCACCGCACGTTCTACGGCGAGCCGACGATCCCCGGCATCGTCGTCCAGAACCTGCTCGTCATCGTCGGCTCGTTCCTCCTCACCGCGATGCTGGTCCGCGTCCCCGTTCTGCGTCGCATCGTCTGAGGCGTCTCGGCGGGAACCGCGTCGTCGGGAACCGCGTTGACCACGGGCACCCGTCCCGCGACCGGAGGTCCGTCATCAGCACCCAGCCCGTCACGACGTCCGCCCTCGACGAGCTCGACCGCCAGGTCGAGACCCTCCTCGACCTCGGCTACCCCGCCCTCGCGGGCCGGTCCGCGGAGGCCTTCACCGCCGCGCTCGCCCCGCTGCGCGAGCTCGCGGCCGGCCTCGGGGAGCTCGCCCCGGTCGCCGCCGGTCGCGCGCCGCTCGTCCTCGTCGTCACCCGTGAGCTGGTCGACCCGCACGACACCGTGCCCCTCCTGCGGCTCGCGCCGCGCGGCTCCCGGCCCGGAGTCGTCGACCGCAACCACGGGGAGGAGGGCCTCGCGCCCTACCGGCCGATCGCCGAGGTCACGCTCCCACGACCCGACGCCTACCTCCTCCTCGACGTCGACCGCGGCCAGGAGTTCCGCGGCGTGCGCCCGGAGGAGGCCCTGCCGGTGGTCCTCGGCCGGGGGGCGCACGCCCCTGACCGTCGAGGAGGGGGTCGCCGTCGTCACCCACGCGCCGAGGCTGCTCGAGAAGAACCGCTGCTTCATCTCTCCGGCTCGCGTCGCGGGGACCGGCGGGTCCCGGCGATGTGGATCAGCGAGCGGGCGCCGAAGCTCGGCTGGTGCTGGGACGGCAACCCGCACACCTGGCTCGGGGTGGCGTCGGTCGGCGCGCGGATCGGCTGACCGGCTAGTCGACCGGGGCCTCCTCGACGACGCGAGGCATCACCCACGAGGCGAGCAGCATCGTCACCGACACCGCGGCCGCCGCGACGAACACCGCGCCGAGGGCGGGGCCGAGCACGCCGGCCGGGAGCGACTCGAGGTCGGTGGGCGTGCCCCCGAGCCGGTCCCGGACGACGGTGTTCGCGACCGCGCCGAAGGCGGCGACACCGACCGCGCTGCCGACCGACCGCGCGAAGATCGACGCGCTCGTCGCCACGCCGCGCCGGTGCCACGGGACCGCCGACTGCGCCGCGACGAGGGAGGGGCTGGCGACGTACCCGAAGCCGAGGCCGAGGACGAGGCAGGCGCCGGCGAGCAGCCACACCGAGCTGTGCGGACCGACGGTCAGCAGCAGCCCCGAGCCGACGACGGCGAACAGCGAGCCGATGAGCATCGTCGTCCGGAAGCCGAGCCGCAGGTAGAGCCGGCCCGCGGTCGAGGCGGCGACCGGCCAGCCGATGGTCATCGCGGCGAGGGCGAACCCGGCGACGATGGCCCCGGTGCCGAGGACCCCCTGCGCGTAGAGGGGCACGTACGAGGTGAGCCCGAGGAGCATGACGCCGACGACGAGCGAGACGAGCATGGCCCCGCCAACGACGCGGTGGCCGAAGACCCAGAGCGGGAGGACCGGCTCGGGCGCGCGCCGCTCGACGGCGACGAACCCGGCGAGCAGCACCGCGGCCGTGACGAAGAGCGCGACGCTCACCGGCGAGCCCCACGACCAGAGGACGCCCCCCTCGAGGAGCCCGACGAGCAGGGCGACCGTGCCGAGGAGCAGGAGCACCGTTCCCGCGTAGTCGATGCGGGGCCGGGCCGCGGCGGGCCGCGGACGCTCGGTGAAGCGGCGCCACAGCATCCAGCCGGCGACCGCGCCGAGCGGCAGGTTGACGAAGAAGATCCAGCGCCAGGACAGCGCCTCGGAGAAGAAGCCGCCGAGCGTCGGTCCGACGAGCGAGGAGATCGCCCACACCGAGGCGATGTAGCCCTGGACGGTGGCCCGCTCCGCGACCGTGTAGATGTCGCCGACGATGGTCATCCCGATCGGCTGGATGGCCCCGGCGCCCAGGCCCTGGACCGCCCGGAAGGCGATGAGCGCCCCCATGGACCAGGCCAGGCCGCAGAGCAGCGACCCGAGCACGAAGAGCGCGACGCCGACGAGCATGACGTTCTTGCGGCCCAGGAGGTCGGCGACCTTGCCGTACAACGGGACCGACACCGCCTGGGCCAGCACGTACACGGAGAAGAGCCACGGGAACTGGGAGAGGCCGCCGAGGTCGCGGACGACCGCGGGGACGGCGGTGGCGAGGATGGTGGCGTCGATGGCGACGAGGCCGGTCGCGAGCATCACCGAGAGCAGGACGGGGCCGCGCTCGGAGCGCAGGCCGACGGCGGCCCGCGGGACCCGGGCGGTGGTGGGGGACGTCACCGCAGGGCCAACTCCGGCGGCGGCGTCCTGATTCCGCGGCGTCCGGACCGCGGGACGGCCGGGCGGTCCGGGCACCGCCGGGTGAGCCGGCTACCAGCTCGTCTCGACGCAGGAGCGGGTGCCGCGCGGCTCGACCTGGAGGGTCGCGTGGTCGATGCCGAAGCCGTCGCGCAGGCGGGCGCCGGCCTCCTCGAGGACGGCGCCGGGGTCGGCGCCGTCGGCGCAGACGACGTGCGCGGTCGCGACGTGCATCCCCGAGGTGAGGGTCCACAGGTGGAGGTCGTGCACGTCGACGACGTCGGTGACCGCGCGCAGGGCCGCCTCCGCCTCGTCGGGGTGGATGCCCGCGGGGGCGTGCTGGCCCAGCACGGCGACGACCTCGCGGCCCAGCAGCACCGCGCGGACGGCGACGAAGAGGGCGATGGCCAGGGCGACGGCGGTGTCCCAGAACGGGTTCCCGGTGGCGCCGACGAGGATGCCGGCGACGACGACGCCGACGGACCCGACGGTGTCGGCGACGACCTCCAGGTAGGCCCCCTTGACGTTGAGGCTCTCCGAGGCCCCGCCGCGCAGCAGGAGGAGGGCCGCGACGTTGACGACCAGACCGAGGCCGCCGACGACGACCATCGCGCCGGTGGCGACCTCTGGCTCGGCACCGAGCCGGCCGAGCGCCTCGACGACGATGTACACCGAGACGCCGAGCATGAGGAGCACCGCGAGGCCCGACGCGAACACCTCCGCGCGGTAGGACCCGAAGGTGCGCCGGCCGGTGGCGTCCGGGCGGGTCGCGATGCGGGTGGCGACGAGGGCGGCCCCGAGCGCCACGACGTCGGCGGCCATGTGCCCCGCGTCGCTGAGCAGCGCGAGCGACCCGGCGACGAGGCCGGCGACGAGCTCGACGACGAAGAAGGCCGCGATGAGCCCGAAGGCCACCCGCAGTCGCCAGCGGTGGGCTCCGCCGGCGTGCCTCGACGGGCCGTGCGCGTGGCCGTGCCCGGCTCCCATCCGCGCTCTCCTCCCGGGTCGTCGTCCTCGTCGACGACGCTACCTCGCGCTACCGTGCCGCCGTGAGCGCCCCGCTGACCGATGTCGAGCACCGCGTGCTGGCCGCTCTCGACGAGGACGAGCTCGTCTCCGGCCTCGTCACGCTCGTCCGGGTGCCGAGCGTCACCGGCTCGCCCGCCGAGGGCGAGGTGCAGCACCTCCTCGCCGGATGGTTCGCGCGGGCCGGCCTCGAGGTGGACCTGTGGAGCGAGGACCTCGACGCGCTCGCTGCCGTCCCGGGCTTCCCCGGGACCGAGGCGCCGCGCACCGAGGCGTGGGGGCTCGTCGGTACCTCGCCGGGCGAGGGCGCCCCCGGCCTCGTCCTCAACGGGCACGTCGACGTCGTGCCGGTCGGCGACCGCTCCGCCTGGCGGCACGACCCGTTCGGGGCGGTCCTCGAGGGTGGGCGGCTGCACGGGCGGGGCGCCTGCGACATGAAGGCCGGCGTCGCGGTCAACCTCGCCGTCGCCCGCGCGCTGCACCGGTCCGGGGTCCGGCTAGAGCGCAGGCTCGCGCTGCACTCGGTCGTCGGTGAGGAGGACGGGGGCCTCGGAGCCTTCGCGACCCTCCGGCGCGGGCACACCGGCGACGTCGCGGTCGTCACCGAACCGACCGGCGGCCGGCTGCTCACCGCCAACGCCGGCGCCCTGACCTTCCGGATCGAGGTGCCCGGGCGGGCCACCCACGGCAGCACCCGGCTCGACGGGGTCTCCGCGATCGACGCGTTCGCCGTCGTGCAGGCCGCGCTGCGTGACCTCGAGGCCGCCCGCAACGCCGCGCCCGACCCGCTCTTCGACGGCACCCCGCTGCCCTACGGCATCTCGGTCGGCACGCTTGTCGCGGGGGACTGGGCCAGCTCGGTGCCCGACCTCCTCGTCGCCGAGGGCCGGATGGGTGTCGTGCTCGGTGAGGACCCAGCCGCCTGCCGGGCAGCGCTCGAGGAGGCCGTCGCCGCGGCCGCCCAGGCCGACCCCTGGCTCGCCGACCATCCGCCGCGGGTCTCCTGGCCGGGCGGTCGGTTCGCGTCGGGGCGGCTGCCCGCGGGGCACCCCCTGGCCGCCGAGGTCGCCGACGCCGTCGAGGCGGTCGGCGGCGTGCGTCCGGCGGTGGCGGGTGCGCCGTACGGGTCCGACCTGAGGCTCTACGCCGACGCCGGCGTCCCCACGCTGCAGTACGGGCCCGGTGACGTGCGGCTCGCGCACTCCGCGCAGGAGTCCGTCGAGCTCGCCGAGGTCGTCGCCGTCGCCCGGGCGCTCGCCGTGCTCGCCGCCCGTCGCCTCGGCGCGCACTGACGGCCACCGCGCCTCCCGCGGCGGGGATGGAAGAGTGGGGGGATGAGCCACGCCGAGGTGACGATCGACGGACTGCCCGAGCACTACGCCACCCGCCGACCGGAGGTGGACGACGCGGCCGCCGTGGCGGCGCTCCTCGCCGAGCACCAGGCGGCGGCCAAGGGGACCTCGGGCGTCGACCCGGAGGCGGTGCTCGTCCAGCTCGCCGGGACCGGGTCCTGGACGCGGCGGCAGGTGCTCGTCCACGACCCGGACGGCCGGCTGCTCGCGTGGCTCTCCGTCCACGACCGGGCCGCCGGTCGCACGCTCGTCGAGGTCACCGTCTCGCCGGCGCTGGACGCCGACGAGTCCACCACGATCGCCGGCCACCTCTTCGCGGCCGGCGAGCGCCACGCCCGCGACATCGGCCGGATGCGCGGCCTGCGCACCTCCCTCCTCGACTCCGGCGCCTACGCCGACGACCGGCGCCAGCAGGCCTGGCTCGAGGCTGCGGGGTACCGACAGACCCGTACCTGGCTGCAGATGACCCGCCCGGTGTCGTCGGACGAGGCCTCCGGCCTCCCGGCGCCGCGCGAGGGCGTCGTCGTGCGGCCGGTCGACCGGCACGACGACGGCCTCCCCGTCGCGCAGGACCTCCAGGCGGTGCACCGCGTCCTCGAGGAGTCCTTCCAGGACCACTTCAGCTCCTACCGCGAGAGCTTCCCCGAGTTCGTCATGCGCCTGCGCGAGGACCCGGGCCACCGGTGGGACCACTGGTGGCTGGCGACCGTCGAGACCGACGAGGGCCCGGTCCCGGCCGGTGCGGTCGTCTCGTCGGTGCTGCGTCCGGACGCCGACGGCATCCCCGGCAGCTACGTCGACTACATCGGGGTGCACCGCCGCGCGCGCGGCCGCGGGGTCGCGAAGGCGCTGCTGCACACCGTGATCGCCGATGCCGCGCGCCGGGGGCGCAACCGGGTCGGCCTCGAGGTCGACGCCGACAGCCCGACCGGCGCCGACGGCCTCTACGAGTCGATGGGCTGGGTCACCGACTACCGCACGCAGTCCTGGCACCAGGACCTCGACCTCTGAGGCCGGCGGCGCGCGAGGTCAGCGCGCGATGTCGACGATGAGCCGACTCGGGTTCGTCGCCGTCGACACCTTGAAGGGCCGCTGCTCGCCGTGGAGCCCGATGAAGGCCTGCCCGACGCCCTCGAAACCGCCCCAGAGGGCGTCGGCCACGGCGATGCCGGTCCCGCGGAGTGTCTCGGGGAGCGGGTCGTCGGCGGTGGGCGCGGACTCGCCGGGGATGCCGAGGGAGGTGACGAGCACCTCGAGCCACACGTCCCCGGCGACGGCGACGGGCGCGCCGGACCCGTCACCGATCGGGCGGTCGACGTAGTGCACCCGGTAGTTCGGGGCGTCGGGCCCGGTGAACTCGTAGACGACCCGGTCGTACCCCTCGTGCCGGCCGACGCGGGACTCGCGGCCGACACCGAGGTCCGGCCCGAGCGCCGGCCAGCCGGGGCTGGCCTGCTCCGCCATCGAGAACCCGGCCGGGACCGTGGGGGACGGGGACGTCGGGGACGTCGTGGAGGGCGACGGGCTGGGAGAGGCGCTGCCGGCCGTCGTGGACGGCGAGGGGTCGGGTGCCGGCCCGGGCGACTCCTTCCCGCTGCACGCCGCCGTCGTGGCGAGAGCAGCCGTCGCCACCAGGGCGAGGAGGGTCCGGACGGTCCGAGGGGTCGTTGTCATGGTCTCTCCCTTCAGGCACCACATCGTCGACGACGACAGGGTCCACCGGTGGGACGTGGCGCGGCGGAGTGGCGTTCCGGGCGCTCAGCGCACGACGCTGTGGGCTCCGTCACGCGGCACGCTGGTGATGTTGCGGACCCTCGGGCCCTCCGGCGCGACGGCCTCGACCTCGTGGGCCGTCAGCACCTCGCGGAGCACGGCGACCGCCTCCATCAGCGAGAAGCTCGCGCCGAGGCAGCGCCGGACCCCGCCCCCGAAGGGGATCCAGGTGTTCGGGGCCGGCTGTCCGCCGACGAACCGGGCCGGGTCGAACGCCTCGGGCCGGGGATGGCTCGCGGGGCGGCGGTGGGCGAGGATGATCGACGCGGCGACCGTCGTGCCCGCCGGCAGGTCGACCCCACCGAGCGTCGCCGGGCGGCGCAGGACGCGCACGACCATCGGGATGACCGGGTGGAGGCGCATCGCCTCCTTGACGAGTACCTCGAGGTACGCGTCGTCACCCGAGCGCGCGGCCGCGCGGGCCCGCTCGCGCAGCGCCGGGTCGAGGCCCACCTCGTGGAGGGTCCAGGCCAGCGCCGTCGCCGTCGTCTCGTGGCCGGCGAGCAGGAGGGTGACGAGCTGGTCGCGCAGCTCGGCGTCGTCGAGCCGCTCGCCGTGGTCCTCGACCCGGACCAGGGTGGAGAGGACGTCGGAGCGCGTCGCGAGGTCCGGCGAGCGGCGGCGTTCGGCGATCTCGGCGTAGAGGAGGGCGTCGAGGGCCGCGGTGTTCTCGACCGCCCTGCGCCACATCCCGACTCGCCGCAGCCGGGGGACCGCCCAGCCGAGGAGGACGAGCGGGCTCACCTCGACGAGGTCGCGGACCAGCGGGCGCAGGCGAGCCAGCCGGGCCTCGTCGGTCACCCCGAAGACGACCCGGAGGATCACCTCGAGGGTCAGCGCGTTCATCCGGTCGAGCATCCGGAAGGGGACGCCGGGGACCCACGACCCGACCTCGGTCCTGGCCAGCCCCGTGACGAGGTCGGCGTAGCCGCGCAGGGCCCGGCCCGAGAACGCCGGCGTGAGCAGGGCCCGGGCCCGGCGGTGCTCGGCGCCGTCGACGAGGAGGACGGAGTGCTCGCCCATGACCGGGCCGAGGATGGCGTTCGCCTCGCCGGCGTGGAAGACCTCGGGGTCGCCGGCGAAGATCTCGCGCACGGTGGCCGGCTCGCTGAACAGGACGATGTTCCGGGTGCTCGGGAACAGCCGCACCGTGAAGCCCTCGCCGTAGCGGGCGTGCAGCCACGGCACCCAGCGGTGGCGGAAGCGCATCATCCCGATGCTCTGGACGATCCGCGGCAGCCGCGGACCGGGGGGCAGCAGCGACGGGTCGGCCGGCGGGGTGCGGCGCCGCGCCGTCGGCCCGGTGCGCTCGAGGCGCGGTCGCGCGGCGGCCCCGACCTCGGTCTCGTCCATGCCCGCGCCTCCTCGTGCGCCGAGCGTAGCCCCCGGGTGCCGTGACGGTCCCGATCCCGGACGTACCCTGACCGCATGGGACGACGGGTCGCGCTGGCGCTCGGCGCCGGCG
>NZ_DAOLAC010000050.1:0-21000 GCF_035325325.1 Phycicoccus sp.
CGCTCGGTGTCGCTGCCCGTGTTCGCGGTCGTCTCGGCGGTGATCGGCGCGGCGGGGGCCCCGCCCCGGTTTTTGGTCTTGGCCCCCCCGGGGCGCGCCCCCCCCGCCGAGGAGCCCCCCGGCCGGGGCGGGGTCGCCCCCCCCGTCGACCCGCCGGTCGCCGGGAAGGGCGGCGAGCGGCTCGCCGACGAGCGCGGAGGTGACGCCCGGCACCGGGTCCTCCCGGGCGCCGTAGACGTCGAGCAGCACGACGTGGTCGGCCGGGGCGAGGGCGGCGGCGAAGGCGTCGGCGAAGTCGCGCGTACGGCTGTACAGGTGCGGCTGGAAGACGACCCGCAGCCGCCCGCGCCCGCTGCGCCGGACGATGTCGGCCGCCGTGCCGACGACCGCGGCGACCTTGGCGGGGTTGTGCGCGTAGTCGTCGACGACCGTGACGCCGCCGACCTCGCCGCGCACCTCGAACCGGCGACGGGCGCCGCGGAAGCCGGCGAGCCCCTCGAGGACCGCGGCGACCGGCTCGCCGAGGCCGGTGACCGCGGTGAGCAGGGCAGCGCACGCGTTGGCGACGTTGTGCCCGCCGGGGACGGCGAGGAGGAGCTCGTGCTCCGTGCCGTCCGGGAGGGCGACGCGCGAGCGGGTGCCGAGTCCCTCCGGCGTGCTCTCGGTGACGCGCAGGTCGGCGCCCTCCCCCGCCCCCGGGACCGCGCTGTAAGTGAGCACCCGTCCGCCCGATGCCCGGACGGCGTCGGCGAGCGCGCGCGACCCCGGGTCGTCGGCGCACGCCACGAGGAGGCCGCCCCGGCGGACGGTGGCGGCGAACTCGCGGTAGGCGGCGTCGACGGCCTCGGCGGTGCCGTGGAAGTCGAGGTGGTCGGGCTGGACGTTGGTGACGACGGCGACCTCGGGCCGGTAGACGACGAAGCTGCCGTCGCTCTCGTCGGCCTCGACGACGAAGGCCTCGCCCCTCCCGAGCGCCGCGTTGGTGCCGAGCTGGGCGACCTCGCCGCCGGAGGCGAAGGACGGGTCGGCGCCGGCGGCCGTGAGCGCGACGGCGAGCATCGAGGTCGTCGTCGTCTTGCCGTTGGCGCCGGCCACGGCGACCACCCGGGTGCCGGTGGTGACCGCCGCGAGGGCCTGCGAGCGGTGGAGCACCCGCAACCCGCGGGCGCGGGCGGCGGCGAGCTCGGGGTTGTCGTCCCGGACCGCCGAGGAGACGACGACGGTGTCGACGCCCTCGAGGTGGGCGGCGTCGTGCCCGAGCCACACCCGGGCACCGGCCGAGCGCAGCTGCTCGAGCACCGGGGAGTCGGCGGCGTCCGAGCCGCTGACCGCGACCCCGCGGGCCAGCAGCAGGCGGGCCACGGCCGACATCCCGGCGCCACCGATGGCGACGAGGTGGACGGCGCCGAGGTCCTCCCAGGAGGGCACGGCGGCGCCGAGGTCGAAGCGCGGGTTGGTGACGGCCACGGCTCAGCGTCCCCCGCACGCACGGACGACGAGGTCGGCGAGCAGCTCGTCGCCGTCGCGCTCCCCCACCGAGGCCGCCGCAGCGGCCATCGTCGCGAGGCGCGAGCCGTCGACGGCCAGGGGCAGCACCGTGTCGCGGACCCACGCCGCATCGACCGCGGCGTCGTCGACGAGCAGGCCGCCGCCGGCTGCGACGACGTGGGCGGCGTTGAGCCGCTGCTCGCCGTTGCCGACCGGCAGCGGCACGTAGACGGCGGGCAGGCCGACGGCGCTCAGCTCGCAGACGGTGTTCGCGCCGGCCCGGGCGACGACGAGGTCGGCTGCGGCGTAGGCGAGGTCCATCCGGTCGCAGTACGGCAGGACGGCGTACGGCGCGCCGGGCGCCGAGCCCGGGTCGAACTCCTTGCCGGTGCCCGCGAGGTGGAGCACCTGCACCCCGGCGGCCGAGAGTGCGGCGACCGACGCACCGAACGCGGCGTTGAGCCGGGCCGCCCCGAGCGAGCCGCCCATCACGAGGACGGTCGGGGCGTCGGTGAGGCCGAAGCGCTCGAGGGCCTCGGGCCGCACGGCGGCTCGGTCGAGCGTCGCGACCTCGCGGCGCAGCGGCATCCCGGTGACGGTGGCGCGCGGCAGCGGGGTGCCGGGGAAGGTGACGGCGACCTCGGCGGCGAACCGGGACCCGAGCCGGTTGGCCAGCCCCGGCCGGGCGTTCTGTTCGTGGACGACGACGGGCACCCGGCGCCGGCGCGCCGCGAGGTAGGCCGGGGACGCGACGAAGCCGCCGAACCCGACGACCACCTCGGCCCCGGTGGACTCGATGGCGGCCTCGGCGGCGGCCACCGCGCGCCGGAGGTTACCGGGCAGCCTGAGCGCGGCGCCGTTCGGCCGGCGCGGGAAGGGCACCCGGGGCACCTCGAGCAGGGGGTAGCCGCGCTCGGGGACCAGCCGTGCCTCGAGCCCCTCGGCCGTGCCGAGCGCGGCGATGCGCACCTCGGGGTCGCGCCGGCGCAGGCAGTCGGCGAGGGCGAGCAGCGGGGAGACGTGCCCGGCGGTGCCACCGCCCGCGAGGAGGACCGAGCCCGGGACGCCCGGGCTCACGACCCGCCCTTCCGGCTGCGCACGGCGCCGGCGACCACCGCGAGCGAGCGGCGCAGCGACGACGGTCGCGCGGACAGCGCCTCGCGGCACCCCGGTTCGGCGCGGGCGAAGGCCAGCAGGATGCCGAGCGCGCCCATCGTCGTGATGAGCGAGGAGCCGCCGGAGGACACGAGCGGCAACGGCACCCCGATGACGGGAAGCAGGCCGATGACCGCCCCGATGTTGATGAGCGCCTGGACGACGACCCAGGTCATGACGCCGGCGGTGACCACCCGGACGAAGTAGTCGTCGGAGCGGCTGACCAACCGGTAGCAGGCGAAGGCGAAGGCCGCGAAGAGCAGGAGGATGGCGAGGGTGCCGGGCAGCCCGAGCTCCTCGCCGATGATCGCGAAGATGAAGTCGTTGTGCGCCTCGGAGAGCCGCCCCCACTTCTCGCGGCTCTGCCCGAGGCCGAGACCGAGCCAGCCGCCGTCGGCGAGGGCGTACCGGCCGTGGATGGACTGGCGGGCCGCGCCGTAGGGGTCGGTGTCCCGCCCGAGCCAGACGTCGAAGCGACCCAGCCGGTTCGAGCTCGTGACGACGAAGGCGAGGACCACCCCGAGGAACGGCACACCGGCGATGACGAACCAGCGCACCGGGATCCCGGCCGCGAAGAGGACGCCGGCGACGACCGCGCCGAGGATGAGGACGGTGCCGAGGTCGTGGCCGAGCGCGACCGAGCCGACCGCGACGGCGACGAGCGGGACGAGGTAGGGCACGAGGACGTGGCCGAGGGAGCGCAGGTGGCGCCGCTTCTTGGCGAGGATCGCGCCCCCCGCGAGGGCCAGGCCGACCTTGATCGCCTCCGACGGCTGCACGCTGACCGGGCCGAGGAAGAGCCAGTTGCGGTTGCCCTGGAACGAGCCGCCGAGGGGGGTGAAGACGAGCAGCTGGAGCGCGATGCCGGCGACGAGCACGGGGACGGCGAGCCGGCGCCAGGCGGCCACGGGCAGGCGGGAGGTGACGGCGAGGGCGAGCACCCCGATGCCGGCGTAGACCGCCTGCGTCGTGAAGATCGTGTACGCCGACCGGCTCTCCTCGAGCGAGGTGATGGCGCTCGCCGAGAGCACCATGATGAGCCCGAAGACGACGAGGGCCACGGTGAGGAAGAGCAGCAGGTAGTAGGTCGTGACCGGCGACTCGAAGCGGGTGGCCCAGGCGCGCAGCCGGGAGGCCCCGTCAGCGGTCCGGCGGGCCGGGGCGGTCGCGGACGTCACGGGCTACTCCTGCCCGGTGAGCCGCCGCACCGCCGCAGTGAAGGCGTCGCCACGCGCACCGTAGTTCGCGAACATGTCCATCGACGCGGCGGCGGGGGCGAGCAGCACGACGTCGCCCTCCCGGGCGAGGTCGAGGGCGTGCTCCACCACGGCGTCCATGGCTCCAGTGTCGGTACGGTCGACGTCGACGACCGGGACATCCGGCGCGTGTCGGGCGAGCGCCTCGGAAATGGCCGAACGGTCACGGCCGATGAGGACCACGCCGCGCAGCCGGCCGGCCGCCGCCGCCACGAGCTCCTCGACGTCGGCCCCCTTGAGCAGCCCGCCGGCCACCCACACGACGTGCTCGAAGGCCGCGAGGCTGGCCTGGGCCGCGTGCGGGTTGGTCGCCTTGGAGTCGTCGACCCAGCGCACGCCGCGGACGACGCCGAGGTCGGCGATCCGGTGCGGCTCGGGGACGAAGTCGCGCATCCCCTGGCGGACCGCCGACGGCGGCACACCGTGAGCCCGGGCCAGGGCGGCGGCGGCCAGGGCGTTGGCCACGAGGTGCGGCGCTGGCGGAGGGGCGTCCGGACCGGCGCGCAGGTCGTCGAGGCTGCCGAGCTCGGCGGCGGAGGTGCGCCGCTCGGCGACGAAGGCGCGGTCGGCGAGGACGTCCTCGACGAGCCCGACCTCGGAGAGTCCCGGCACGCCGAGCGTGAACCCGACCGCCCGGCACCCCTCCTGGACGTCGGCCTCCTCGACGAGGCGGCGGGTCACCTCGTCCTGGGCGTTGAACACGCACGCGACCTCGGTGTTCGTGTAGACCCGCCCCTTGGCACGGGCGTACTCGTCGAGGGAGCCGTGCCAGTCGACGTGGTCGGGAGCGACGTTGAGGCACACCGAGGCCCGTGGCCGCAGCGAGTGCGACCAGTGCAGCTGGAAGCTCGAGAGCTCGACGGCGATGACGTCGTACGGCGTGGGGTCCATCACCGCCTCGAGGATCGGGGTCCCGACGTTGCCCGCGCTGCACGCCCGCAGGCCGGCGGCCCGGAGCATCGCGGTGAGCATCTGCACCGTCGTCGTCTTGCCGTTGGTGCCGGTGACCGTGAGCCACGGCGCGGCGCCCTCCCGCGGCCGCATCCGCCACGCGAGCTCCACCTCGCCCCACACCGGGACCCCGGCGTCCGCCGCCGCGGCGAGCAGCGGCTGGTCCGGACGCCAGCCCGGCGAGGTGACGACGAGGTCGAGCGGCTCCTCGGGCAGGGCCGCGACCGCGTCCTCGCCGTACCGGAGCGTCGCCCCGAGGATGTCGAGGATGCGGGCGCGCTCGGACATCGCCGAGCCGTCGGCGGGCTCGGCGGCGTCGACGACCGTGACCCGGGCCCCGCGTTCGAGGAGGGCGTCGGCGGCGGCGAAGCCCGAGACCCCGAGGCCGGCGACGAGGACGCGCAGCCCGGCCCAGTCGGCGTCGCGGTGGGTCAGCGCCTCGGTGCGGGCGGACCCGGCGCTCATCCGGCGCCCACCACCCACTCGGCGTAGAACAGCCCGAGGCCGAGGGCGACGAAGAGGCCGGCGACGATCCAGAACCGGATGACGATCGTCACCTCCTGCCAGCCGAGGAGCTCGAAGTGGTGCTGCAGCGGCGCCATCTTGAAGACCCGTTTCCCGGTCGTCTTGAACGAGGCGACCTGGATGATGACCGAGAGGGTGATGGTCACGAAGAGGCCGCCGAGGACGACGACGAGCAGCTCGGTGCGGGTGAGGATGGCGAGGCCGGCGAGCCCGCCACCGAGGGCGAGCGAGCCGGTGTCGCCCATGAAGATCTTGGCCGGCGACGCGTTCCACCAGAGGAAGCCGAAGCAGGCGCCCATCCCGCAGGCGGCGACGATCGCGAGGTCGTGCGGGTCGCGGACCTCGTAGCACTTGGTGCCGGGGTTCCACTGGCAGTTCTGGTTGAACTGCCAGATGCCGATGAGGACGTACGACGCGAAGACCATCACCGAGGCGCCGGTCGCCAGGCCGTCGAGGCCGTCGGTGAGGTTCACCCCGTTCGAGGTGCCCGCGACGATGACGTTCGCCCAGATCACGAAGAGGATGACACCGACGACGGTGCCGGCGAAGGCGAGGTTGACCGGGGTGTCGCGGACGAAGGACACGGCGGTCGAGGCCGGGGTGCGGAAGGAGCTGTTCGGGAACTGCAGCGCGAGGACCGCGAAGACGACGGCGACGAAGGTCTGCCCGGCGAGCTTCTGGCCCGAGCGCAGGCCGAGGCTGCGCTGCTTGCTGATCTTGATGTAGTCGTCGAGGAAGCCGACCAGCCCCATCCCGGCCATGAGGAAGAGGACGAGCAGGCCGCTCACCGACGGCCGCTGGCCGGTGACGAGGTGGGCCACGGCGTACGCGGCGAGGGAGGACAGGACGATGACCGCTCCGCCCATCGTCGGCGTGCCGCGCTTCGTGTGGTGCGAGGTGGGACCGTCGTCGCGGATGAACTGCCCGTACCCCTTCTTCACGAGGTAGCCGATGAAGGTGGGGGTCCCGAAGAGTGCCAGCACGAGGGAGACCACGGCGGCGATGAGGACGGCCTTCACGGGTGCTCTTCCTCCACGGGGACGGTCGCGAGCGAGTCTCCGAGCAACCGTAGCCCGGCGTCGCGGCTCGACTTGAACAAGGCCAAGTCGCCGCGCCGCAGCTCCGCGCGCAGCAGCGCCTCGGCGGCGTCGGCGTCGGCCACCGCACGCACCCGGGTGCTCCCCCCGGCGGCTCGCGCGCCGTCGGCGAGGGGGGTCGCGGCGGCCCCGACGACGAGCAGCTCGTCGACGCCGTGGGCGACCACGTCGGCCCCGACCTCGGCGTGCAGCGCGTCGGACTCCTCGCCGAGCTCGAGCATCGTGCCGAGCACCGCCCAGGTGCGCCGGCCCTCCCCCATCCGCGCCAGGGCCTCGAGGGCGGCGTGCACCGAGTCCGGGTTGGCGTTGTACGCGTCGTTGACGAGGGTGACGCCGTCGGCACGCTCGGTGACCTCCATCCGCCACCGGCTCACCGGGCGGGCGGCGTCGAGGGCGGCCACGACGGCGTCGAGCCGAAGGCCCAGCTCGAGGGCGACCGCCGCCACCGCCAGGGCGTTGGCCACGTGGTGGCGGCCGACGAGCCCGAGCGAGACCGCGGCGTCACCGGCCGGCGTGTGCAGCGTGAAGGAGGGGCGGCCCCCGGCGTCGAGCCGCACGTCGGAGGCGCGGACCTCGGCCTCGTCGGCCTCGCCGACGAGGACCACCCGGGCCGCGGTGACCTCGGCCATGGCCCGCACCCGGGGGTCGTCGGCGTTGAGCACGGCCACGCCGTCGGCCGGCAGCGCGGCCGGGAGCTCGGACTTGGCCCGGGCGATGGCGTCGCGCGACCCGAACTCGCCGACGTGGGCGGTGCCGACGTTGAGGACGACACCGATCCGCGGCGGCGCCATCCCGGTGAGGTAGGCGATGTGACCGACGCCGCGCGCGCCCATCTCGACGACGAGGAAGCGGGTGTCCGGGGCGACGCGGCACACCGTGAGCGGCACGCCCACCTCGGAGTTGTACGAGCCGACCGGGGCGACGGTCGGGCCGGCGCTCGCGAGGACCGAGCCGAGGAGGTCCTTGGTGCTCGTCTTGCCCGAGGAGCCGGTGATGCCGACGACGGCGAGGCCGGGCGAGCGGTCGACGACGGCTCGGGCGAGGGCCGCGAACGCCTCCTGGGTGTCGTCGACGACGACGCAGGGCACGCCCTCGAGCGGCCGGGTGGTCAGCGCCGCGACGCAGCCCGCGGCGACCGCCGACGCGGCGAAGTCGTGCCCGTCGGCCCGCTCGCCGACCCGGGCGACGTAGAGCCCGCCGGGCCCGGCCTCCCGCGAGTCGGTGACGACCGGGCCGTCGACGAGCAGGTCGACGGCGTCGGCCTCGGTGAGCCCGGCGAGCCGGCCCCCGGTGAGGACGGCGACCTCGGCGAGCGGGACGGGGATCACGGCGCCACCGCCCCGGCCGCCAGGCGCAGGGCCTCGCGGAGCTCGTCGCGGTCGTCGAAGGGGTGGACCACTCCCCCGACCTCCTGGCCGGTCTCGTGACCCTTGCCGACGACGGCGACGGTCGCGTGGGCGCCTTCGGCGGCGACGGCGGCCACCGCCTCGCGGATCGCCCGGCGACGGTCACCGACCTCGCGGACCCGCACCGCACGCCCCTCCCGGCGGACCGCGTCGACACCCTCGAGGACGGCCGCGCGGATGCCGGCCGGGTCCTCGGAGCGCGGGTTGTCGTCCGTGACGACGACGAGGTCGGCGACCTCGGCCGCCGCCGCGCCCATCGCGTGCCGCTTGTCGCGGTCGCGGTCGCCACCGGCCCCGGTGACGCAGACGAGGGTGCCCGGCGTCGTCGGCCGCAGGGCGCGCAGGGCGGCGGCGATGGCATCCGGCGTGTGCGCGTAGTCGACGACGGCCCGCGGCTGGGTCGCGCTGTCGCCGAGGGCGACCCGTTCCATCCGGCCCGGGACGTGGGGGTCGGCGAGGACCGCCTCCCCGGCCCGCTCCGGCGCCTCGCCCGCGAGGACGAGCGCGGCGGCGGCCATGGCCGTGTTCGTCACGTTGAAGTCGCCCGGCAGGCTCGAGCGCAGGGCGAGGTCGACGCCGTCCGGGCCGGTGAGCCGGAAGGCGGCCGGGTCGGTGTCGTCCGGGTGGACCGTCCAGTCGGGGTGGACGTCGGTGGAGGAACCGGAGTCGGACGCGGTCGCGAGCGAGGCGACCGGCACCGAGGCGACCCCGAGCAGCCGGCGCCCCCACCCGTCGTCCGCGCAGACGAGGCCCTGCCGGGACCGCTCGGGGGTGAACAGCGAGGCCTTCGCGGCGAAGTAGTCGTCCATGTCGCGGTGGAAGTCGAGGTGGTCCTGGCTGAGGTTGGTGAAGAGCGAGACGTCGTAGACGACCCCGTCGACCCGGTGCTGGGCCAGGGCGTGGCTGCTCACCTCCATGACGCAGGTGTCGAGGCCGCGCTCGGCCATCACGGCGAGGAGGGCGTGCAGGTCGGGGGCCTCGGGGGTGGTGCGGACGCTGCCGACCCGCTCCGGCCCGATCCGGGTCTCGACCGTGCCGATGAGCCCGACCTCGTGCCCGAGGGCGGTGAGCGCCGAGTGCAGCAGGTAGGCCGTCGTCGTCTTGCCGTTGGTCCCGGTGATGCCGACCATCCGCACCGCGAGGTCCTCGGTGCCGTAGACCCGGGCCGCGACGGCGCCGAGCACGGCCCGCGGCTCCTCGACGACGACCACCGGAAGGCCGACGCCGGCGGCCACGAGCCGGCGCGCCCCGTCGGCGTCGGTGAGGACGGCGGCGGCCCCGGCCGCGGCGACCTGGGGGCCGAAGTCCGCGCCGTGGGCGCGAGCGCCGGGCAGGGCGGCGTAGAGGTCGCCCGGCAGGACCGCGCGCGAGTCGAGGGTGACCCCGGTGACGACGGCGTCACCGGGCGGCACCGGGGCGCCGACGAGGGTCGCGACCTCGCCGAGCGGGGTGCGACGCGGCGAGGTCGGCCGGGGAGAACGCATCCGGACGACCTTACCGCCTGGGGTGCTTCTTGCCGTCACGCAGGAGGGTGGGGTCGGCGAGCGCCTCGGCCGGGGTGACCTCGAGCTTGAGGTGCGGCGGCTTCTTGCCCGTCGGCGGGATCTTCAGCTCCTGGAGGGCGTAGGTCGTCACGTCCTTGAAGACCGGTCCCGCGACGTAGCCGCCGAAGTACGGGTAGACCGGGTTCTGGACGATGACGGCGACGACGATCTGGGGGTCGTCGGCCGGCGCGTACCCGATGAAGCTCGCCGTGTGGCCGCGGTACTTGCCGACCGAGGCGTCGTAGAAGTCGGCGGTGCCGGTCTTGCCCGCGATCCGGTAGCCCGGGATCTGTGCCTCGGGGGCCGTGCCCTCGGCGCCCACGACGCCCTCGAGCATCGTGCTCACGGCCGCGGCGGTCTTCGCGGAGACCACCCGGGTGCCCTTCGAGGCCGGCTCCTTGGTCACCGTGCCGTCCGCCGCGGTGACGCTGTCGACGAGCCGGGGGGTGACCCGGACGCCCCCGTTGGCGATGGTCTGGAAGACCGAGGCAGCCTGGACGGCGGTGACCGAGATGCCCTGCCCGAAGGAGACGTTGGCCCGCTTCGTACCGCTCCAGGTGTCGGAGGGGGGCAGGATGCCGCCGGACTCGCCGGGGTACCCGACGCCGGAGCGCGTGCCGAGCCCGAACTTGCGGAAGTAGCGCTCGAGGGTCGAGGACTTGAGCGTCTCGGACACGAGGATGGTGCCGATGTTGCTCGACTCGGCGAGCGTGCCCGCGACCGTGCGGTACTCGGTGGGGTGCTCGTGGGAGTCCTTGAACCGCTGGTCGTAGCGCGGCAGCCGGTTCGGGATGATGACCGGCGTCGACGGCGTGACCGTGCCCTCCTCGAGGGCGGCCGACATCGTCATGATCTTGGCCGTCGACCCCGGCTCGAAGACGTCGGAGAAGGCCTTGTTGTCCAGCTGGGCGCCCTTCTTGCCGACGTCGGTGTTCGGGTTGAAGGTCGGGTAGGACGCGATGCTCAGCAGGTCGCCGGACTTGGCGTTCATGATGACGACCGTCCCGGACTGCGCCTTGGTCTCCTTGATCCGCTGGGCCAGCGCGTTCTGCGCGTACCACTGGAGCGAGGAGTTGACGGTGAGCCGGACGTCCTCGCCGTTGACCGCCGGCGTGGTGCTCGACTGCCCCGACGGGATGGCCGTGCCGTCCTGGCCCTGCTCGTAGGTCGTCCTGCCGGGCGTGCCCTGCAGGTCCTTGTCGACCATCAGCTCGACGCCGCCGCCCGGCTTGCCGTCGTCGGTGAGGTAGCCGACGAGGGCCGCCGACGTCGTCCCCTGCGGGTAGGTGCGCTCCGAGCGCGTCTCGCGCTGGTCGCGGGCGATCCCCGGGATGCCGAGGGCCGCGATCTTGTTCCACGTCAGCGGGGTGACGTCCTTGCTGAGGATGCGGTAGCGGCTCGTCCCCTCCAGCTCCGGGACGAGCTCGCTGACCGGGGTCCCGAGCAGCGGCGACAGCTGCTCGGCGGCCTGCTGGACCGCCGACCCCGAGGTCGCGGGGTCGCACGTGGTCTTCCCGGTGCGGTAGGTGCACACGGCGGTCTGGTCGGCGACGACGACCTCGCGCACGACGCTCGAGGCGAGCACCGTGCCGTCGGCGGAGAGGATCTGCCCACGCATCGCCGGGATGATCTGGGCCGTCACCCGGTTGCTCTCGGCCTCCGCCGCCACCGCGTGGGCGTCGATCCCCTGGATGCGCACGAGCTGGGCGCCGAATACGGACAGGACGAACACGGTGGCGACGGTCAGCGCGCGCATCCGGCGGCGCGGGCTCGGCCCCGGGCGGTCGGTGCGGCGTCCGGCGGGGGTCCGGCGGCCCCCGCCGCCCGAGCCACGGCCGGTCGTCGCGGGGCGCCGGGTCGCCGGGCGCGCGGGACGGCTCGGGCGGGTGCCGGCCGGGCGGGCGCCGGCGGCCGGCCGCTTCGGCGTGGCCGGGCGGGCGCTGCCCCGCGGCGCCGCCGGGCGCCCGGAGCCCGCGCGCGACGCCCCCTTGCGGCTCGTCCCGTTGGGGCCCGCCCCGCCGCGACCGGACGCACCGGTGGACCGGGAGCCGGCGGCCCTGGAGCCGGTGGGCGGGGTCTTCGGCGGAGTCACGGGTGTCGGGTCCTCGCGCGTCGTCAGCGGTGGGCGGGGGTCGAGCCCGACCCGGTGGGCGAGGAGGTCGAGGACTCGGTGACCACGCTAAACGTCTTGTCGGCGGCCGCCTTCCGCGCCACGCCGATGACCTTGCCGTCGGAGAGCCGGAGGAAGGCCGGCGTCTCGGCGGGCACCATCCCGAGGGTCCGGGCCTCCTGCGCCAGCGGGCCCGGACCGGAGACCGCGTCGAGCGAGTGGCGCAGGTCGTCCTGGGTGTCGGCGAGCGCGTCCGAGCGGTGCTGCAGGTCGCGCATCGTGAAGGAGCCCTTGGCCATCGCCGTGTTGAGGACGAGGACACCGACGAAGCCGGCGAGGACGAGCGCGATGCACACGGCGAGGAAGAACCCGCTCCCCTCCGCGGCCGGCGGGGCGACCACCCGCAGCCGCCGCGGGGTGGGGCCGGACGCCCGACGGGGGGCCGGGCGGGCCTGGGGGCGGGCCGTGGCGTGCTGGCTCATGCGGTGACTCCGTTCGGCGAGAGACGTTCTGCGGCCCGCAGGCGGGCGGACGCGGACCGGGGGTTGGTGGCCTGCTCGGTCTCGGAGGGGACCTCCGCACCCCGGGTGAGCAGGCGCAGGTAGGGGGCGTGCTCGGGCAGCTCCACCGGCATCCCCGGGGGGGTGCGGCTGCGGGAGCCCTCGGCGAGCGCCTGCTTGGTGATGCGGTCCTCGAGCGAGTGGTAGGAGAGGACGACGAGCCGGCCGCCGGGCGCGAGGTGGTCGACGGCGGCGTGCACCGCCCGCTCCCACACGGCGAGCTCGGCGTTGACCTCGATGCGCAGCGCCTGGAAGGTCCGCTTGGCCGGGTGGCCCCCGGTGCGCTGCGACGCGGCGGGCACCGCGGACCGGACGACCTCGACGAGGCGGGCGGAGGTCGTGAACGGCGCCTTCTCGCGCTCGCGGAGGACCGCCGAGGCGATCCGGCCCGCGAAGCGCTCCTCGCCGTAGGCCTTGAGGACGTGGGCGAGCTCGCCGTGCGAGTACGTGTTGAGGACGTCGGCGGCGGTCATCCCGCGGCTCTGGTCCATCCGCATGTCGAGCGGCGCGTCGTGCCGGTAGGCGAAGCCGCGCTCGGCCTCGTCGAGCTGGAGGGAGGAGACGCCGAGGTCGAAGAGGATGCCGCGCGCGGTGCCGTCGGCGAGCCGCTCGAGGACCTCACCGACCTCGTCGTAGACGGCGTGGACGGCCGTGAACCGGTCGCCGAAGGGCGCCAGCCGCTCGGACGCGAGCGCGATCGCCTCGGGGTCGCGGTCGAGGCCGATGACCCGGGCCTCGGGGCAGCGGGTGAGGACCGCCTCGGTGTGCCCGCCCATGCCGAGGGTCGCGTCGACGCAGACGCTCCCCTGCTCCGCCAGGGCCGGCTCGAGGAGGTCGACGCAGCGCTCGAGGAGCACCGGGACGTGGCGCGAACCGGCGTCGCCTCTGCTGGTCATCTCACTCCTTCCAGGTCGTGGCGGGGTCGTGGCGGGGCCTGCTCCCCCGGTGCGGGTCGACCCGGCGGCGGGTCCCCATCCGATCCGCGCCCGGCGCGGGGGAAGACGCGTCGGGTGTCGGGTCGGCTGGAGGCCGGCGGTCGGGTCGAGCGGTGGGGGGTCGAGCGGTGGGGGGTCGAGCGGTACGGGCGGTGCGGGGTGGTGCGCGTGGCGCGGGGCGCCGGGGTCGGGCGGGTCGCGTCTCGTCAGAGGCCCGGCACCACCTCCTCGGTCCCGGCCGAGTAGGCCGAGTAGGCCGGCATGACCTGCTCGAGGTACTCGCTCCAGCGGCCGGTGTCCCAGACCTCGAGGCGGGAGCCGTTGCCGATGACCGTGCAGTCCTTGTCGAGCCCGGCGTAGGCGCGCAGCGCGGCGGGCACGGTGACCCGGCCCTGCTTGTCGGGGGTGTCGGGGTGTGCGCTGGCGCGGAAGACGCGGATGAAGTCGCGCACCCCCTTCGTCGAGCCCGAGACCGACTGCATCTCCTGGGAGATCCGGTGGAACTCCGAGGTGGGGAAGACGTAGAGGCAGCCCTCCTGGCCGCGGGTCACGACGAGCCCGTCGGCGAGGGCGCCGCGGAAGCGGGCCGGGAGGAAGAGCCGGCCCTTCTCGTCGAGGCGAGGCGTGTGGGTGCCGAGGAACTCGTCCACGTGCGCCACCTCTCCTCGACCCGCGGAGGCTCCCTCCACCTCCGACTTCCCCCACTTTACTCCACCTGTGTCCCCCAGCGTCCACGTTTTGACCCAAATGGCTCGAAAGTCTTCATAAGAGTGCAGGTCAGAACGGTGGAGGGAAGTGGGGGAAGATCCTCACACATGACCCCCGAGGGGCCGCGAACGCGCCACGAGGCCGCTCCCGGACCGGGCCGCCGGCTCCCGCGGACGCGTCGGGGCGGGCGCCGGTGTCACCGGTGGAGCGTGGTGGGGCGCGGGGTGGAGGGTGGTGGAGGAGCCACCCGGGACGCGGGCGAGGTTGCCCCGGCCGAAGGCCTCCCCCCGGACGTCGCCGTGTAGCACCATGAGGGGCACGACCTGCAGCCTCCGGGCGTTGGGGTGGAGAACAGAGCCGACGAAGGGACCCCCGTGAGCGACCTCGAGCACGATCCCCGCACCACCGGTGACGCGGCGGGGACCCGCGGCGCCTCCCTCGACCTGGTCCTCCAGGTCTCCAGCCAGCTCGCCACCGCGATGAACTCGGTCATCGAGGGCAAGCAGCCGGTCGTCCGGACGGCGATCACCGTCCTGCTCGCCGAGGGCCACCTGCTCCTCGAGGACGTGCCCGGGGTCGGCAAGACCCTCCTCGCCAAGACCCTCGCCCGGTGCATCGACGCCTCGGTGCGTCGGGTGCAGTTCACCCCCGACCTGCTGCCGAGCGACATCACCGGTGTCTCGGTCTTCAACCAGGACGTGCGCGACTTCGAGTTCCGGCCCGGGGCGATCTTCGCCAACGTCGTCGTCGGTGACGAGATCAACCGCGCCTCGCCGAAGACCCAGTCGGCCCTCCTGGAGTCGATGGAGGAGGGTCAGGTCACCGTCGACGGCACGACCTACACCCTCCCCCGGCCGTTCCTCGTCATGGCCACCCAGAACCCGATCGAGATGGAGGGCACCTACCCGCTGCCCGAGGCCCAGCGCGACCGGTTCATGGCCCGCATCTCGATGGGCTACCCCTCACCGCGCTCCGAGCTCGACATGCTCGAGCTGCACGGGGGCGCCTCCCCGTTGGAGACGCTGCGCCCGGTCACCGACGCCGCGACCGTGCAGACGATGGTCGAGGCGGTGCGGGCGGTCCACGCGTCGCCGGCCGTGCGGCAGTACATCGTCGACCTCGTCGGGGCGACCCGCTCCAGCTCCGCGCTCCGGCTCGGGGCCTCCCCCCGCGCGACGCTGCACCTGCTGCGGGCCTCGCGCGCCCACGCCGCGCTCTCCGGGCGCGACCACGTGCTGCCCGACGACGTCCAGCAGGTCACCGTGCCGGTCCTCGCGCACCGCCTCATCCCCACCGGCGAGACCCAGATGGCCCGGCGCACGACCGCCGACGTCCTCGGCGACCTGCTCCAGCGGGTCCGGGTCCCGGCCCCGACCCGCTGAGCCCCGTGCACGCCCTGCGCCGCACCCTCACCACCCGCGGAGCCTCGTTCGTCGGGTGCGGGCTGGTCCTCGTCGCGGCCGGCATCGTCCTCGGCCAGCACGACGTCACCCGGGTCGGCGTGCTCCTCCTCGCGCTGACGGCCGCCTCGCTCGTCCTCGTCCGGCGGCACGGGCTGCGCCTCGAGGTCTCCCGCTCGGTCGCTCCGTCGCGGGTCGCCATCGACCAGCGCTCGCTCGTCACCCTGCGGGTGCGCAACACCGAGTCCTCGTCGACCCCCGTCCTCATGGCCGAGGAGGCCATCGACTACGCCCTCGGTGACCGGCCGCGCTTCCTCATCGCCGGGATGCGGGGCGGCGCCGCCCAGGAGGTGCAGTACACCGTGCGCTCGCACACCCGCGGCGTGCACCGCATCGGGCCGCTGCGGGTCCGGGTGCGCGACCCCTTCGGGCTGACCCTGCGGACCGCCGCCGTCAGCGGCCACGCCGAGGTCGTCGTCCTCCCCCGGGTGCTGCCCCTCACCGCGGGCCGCTCCCTCGGCCGGGGCATCGGCAGCGAGGGCTCGATCCCGCACATGGTCGCGCTGCACGGCGAGGACGACCAGACGGTGCGTGAGTACCGCGACGGCGACGACCTCCGGCGCATCCACTGGCCGGCGACCGCCCGCACCGGCGACCTCATGGTCCGCCAGGAGGACCGCCCCGCGAAGCGGCGTGCCGTCGTCCTCCTCGACTCCCGGGCCGTGGGCCACGGGGGGTCCGGGCGCTCGGGGTCCCTCGAGTGGAGCGTCACGGCGGCCGCGTCGATCGTCGTGCACCTCGTCGAGGGGGCGCACGCGGTGCACCTGCTGACCGCCGACACCGGCCTCGACACCGGCACCCGGCACGACGACACCGTCGACGGCTCGCTCGACACCCTCGCCCGGGTGCGCCCGGAGGGCGAGGACGCGATGCGCTCGGTCCTGCACGCCGCGAGCGGGCTGACCGGCCAGGGCGGCCTCGTCGTCTACGTCGGCGGCCCGCTCGGGGACGACGACACCCACACCCTCGCCGCGCTCCGCCAGCCCGGGTCCACGGGGGTCGCCCTCCTCGTCGACCCGGCGGGCTTCGGCGGGTCCCGGGCCGCGGCCGCCGGTCCGACCGGCGGCGCGGGCGCCACGGTCGCCGCGCTGCGTGCCTCGGGGTGGCTCGCGTCCGTCTCCGACGCCTCGACCGGGCCCGCGGAGGCCTGGACCGCCGTCGTCTCCTCCACCCTCGCGGGGGCCCGATGAGCCGCGCCCGCCCCGCCGACGCCGCGCTCGCCGCGGTCGCCACCCTCGCGATCACCCTGCCACTCACCGACCTCTTCACCCCCTCGGCCGCCTGGGTGCGCCCGAGCGCGCTCGCCGTGCTCGTCGTCGCCGTCGCCGGCGGGCTGCTGCGCACGGTGGGTGCGGCCCGACCGCTCGTCGTCCTCGGCCAGGCCCTCGCGCTCACCGAGACCATCGCCCTCGTGCACGGTCAGGGGCACCTCTGGAAGGCGGTCGTGCCGGTGCCCGACACGGGGCAGGCGCTCGGGGTGCTGCTCGGTGACGCCTACACCACCGTCACCTCGTACACCGCGCCGGCGCCGGCCGACCGGGGCACGACGCTCGCCATCAGCCTCCTCGTCGGGCTCACCGCCCTCGCCACGGACGCCCTCGCCGTCACCTACCGCAACCCGGCGCTCGCCGGCATCCCGCTGCTCGCCGCGTACCTGGCCTCGGCCACGAACACCGGTGCGGGGCTCGCGGCGTGGCTCGTCGTGCCGCCGGCCCTCGCCTGGCTGGCCATGGTCGGCCGGCAGGGGGTCCGCACGCTGCGCACCTGGGGTGGCACCGCGTCCGGCACCCGCCCGGACGCCGACCCGAGCGCCGCGTACGCGACGCTCGGCCGGGTGGTCGGGGTCCTCGCCCTCGCCGCGGCGGTCGTCGTCCCCGGCCTCCTGCCGCACCTGCCGACGACCTTCGTCGCCGACGGCCTGGCCCGCAGCACCGACGGGCGCGGCAACGGCGGCTCGGTCCGCCTCTCGACGAGCATCGACATCGCCCGCGACCTCGCCGACCGCTCGAGCGACCCGGTCCTCACCTACCGCACCTCGGCCGCCGAGCCCGAGCCGCTGCGGGTCGGGCTCCTCGACACCTACCGGCGCGGGCGCTGGCAGTCGACGTCGGAGGCCACCTACGTCCCCCTCGACGGGCGGCTCCCCGGGTCCTCGGCGCTCCCCGACGTCAAGCGCACGACCGAGCGGATCGAGGTGACGAGCAACTCGATCGGACTGCCCCAGGTCGCGATGCCGGCCAACGCCCTCGGCGCGCCCTTCCCGGCCGGTAGCTGGCGGGTCACCGGTGGCGGGGTCGTCGAGCTGACCCAGCCGGTGTCGGAGTACACGGTCGAGTACACGCTGCTGGCCCCGGAGGCCGCCCAGTTCGGCACCACCCCCGCGGGCACCGCCCCCAACCCGGAGGACCTCTTCGTCGACCCCCGCTCGGAGGACCGCGTCAAGGCCCTCCTCGCGCAGGTGACGCCCGCCGGCGCGACCCCTCTCGAGACCGCGCGCGCCATCCAGGACTACCTGCGCGGCCCCGACTTCACCTACTCCGAGGACCTCGCCGACGACACCGGGTCCGGCGCGGCCGCCGAGGAGCCGCTCGTCCGGTTCCTCGACACCAAGCGCGGCTACTGCGTCCAGTTCTCCAGCGCGATGATCATGCTCGCCCGGGAGGCCGGCATCCCGGCCCGGATGGCCGTCGGCTTCCTGCCCGGCGCGCTCGACGGCGACGAGCGGGTCGTGCGGGTCAACGACGCGCACGCGTGGCCCGAGCTGTACTTCCCCGACCTCGGCTGGATGCGCTTCGAGCCGACGCCCGGCGTGCGCAGCGGCCTCGCGCCCTCGTGGACCCGCCAGACCTCGACCTCGGGCAGCACGGCCGGCAGCACCCCGACGCCGTCCTCGTCCTCCTCGAGCGCCCCGGCTCCCCGGCAGACCCGCGACGTCACCGCCGACAACCCGACGGGCACGACCGACACCGGGGTCGTCGGCGGCGTCCTCGGCAGCGTCCGGCGGCACGCGGGCACCATCCTCGTCGTCCTCGGGATCCTCGTCCTCGGCGGGCTGACCCCGCTCGGCGGGTGGCTCGCCCGGCGCCGGGCCCGCGGCCGGGCCCGCGACGACGCGCAGCGGGTCGAGGCCGAGTGGCAGTCGCTGCTCATGCGCCTCGGGGACGTCGGCATCGTCCCCGGCGACGGCTCGACGCCGCGGCAGGCCTCCCGCCAGCTCTCGCGGGCCGCCTACCTCGCACCGGAGGAGGACGCCGCGCTCGGCCGTGTCGTGGACGCCCTCGAGCAGGCTCGCTACGCCCGGCCCGGCGGCACGCTCCCCGACGTCACGGCCGACGCGCGCACCGTGCGCCGCGGTGCCGTCGGGCGCCGCCGGCGCACCGACCGGCTGCGCGCGTGGCTCTGGCCGGAGGAGGGACGGCGGCACTGGCGCTCCCTGCTGCGGCTGCCGGGCCGGCAGCGCGCCGCCGAGGAGCCCGAGCGCGAGGACGCCGGCACCCGGGTCGGCTGACGCCGCGACGACCGGCGGGGTCGGGCGCGGGGACCCGACGGGTGGCCGGCCGAGCCGGACCTACGCGACGCCCGCGCCGGTGCCGGCCGGGAGCACGAGGGAGATCACCGCGCCACCCTCGGGGGCGTTGGCCGCGCTCACCCGTCCGTGGTGCGCCTCCGCGACGGCCCGGACGATGGCGAGGCCGAGACCGGTCCCGGCGTGGGGACCGGAGCTGTGGAACTGCTCGAAGACGAGTGGCAGGTGACCGCGGGCGATCCCCATCCCGTCGTCGACGACCTCGACGAACACCTCGCCCCCGGCGATGCGCCCGCGGAGCACGATCGAGCCGTCCTCCTCGGTGTGGCGGACCGCGTTCTCCACGGCGCTGTCGACCGCGATCTCCAGCCGCGACGGGTCCGCCCAGACGCGCAGCTCGGGGCAGTCGACCCTCCAGTGCCGGGTCGGGGCGCCCGCGCGCCATCGCCGGGCGGTCCTCTCGAGCAGGGCGGCGAGGTCCACGTCCTCGGCCCGGACCGACTCCTCGTCGGAGCGCATGAGCGCCAGCAGCCGCGCCGCGATGCCCTCGAGCTTGTCGAGCTCGTCGAGGACGACCTCGACGTCCTCGGCGTCCGCGGGGTCCTGCTGCTTCCGGGCCAGGACCTCGGTGAAGCCCCGCGCGATCGTGATGGGCGTGCGCAGCTCGTGGGAGGCGAACCGGACGAAGCGCCGTTGGCGCTCGCGCGCCAGGTGCTCGCTCTCGGCCAGCCGACGGGCATCGGCCGCCGCGGCCATCCTGCGGCGGACGTGCCACACCATGACGAGGAACAGCAGCGCCATCAACGGGATCTCGGAGGCCTCCTGCCAGTCGAGCTCACCCTTGTGGGCACGGAGCACGAGCGGCACCCCGGTCACGACGGTCACGGCGAGACAGGTCAGCCACATCATCTTCAGCGGCCACGGCCGCAGCCCGTAGGCGACGGCCGTGCTCACCCACACGAAGTGGAACGGGATCGTCTCGGCGCCGACGACGATGTACATCAGGGCCGCGTTGACCGCGGCGAACACACCCCACGCGGGCAACAGCAGGCGCTCACGCAGGGACGCCGAACCGGCGGCGCGCACCGTCCGGGCGCGCCACGCGCCGGTCCTCGCGCGGGGAGGACCGCTCTCGACGAGGTCGCCGTCGGCGCCCCGGAGGCCGACGGTCATGCCGTCGTCCGGCCCGCGGGGGGAGCGTCGGTCGGCACGTCGGCGAGCTGGGCCGCTACCCGGGCCAGCAGGTCGGCCACGGCGAACGGCTTGGCGACGTAGTCGACGGCACCCTCGGCCAGGCACTGCGCCCGCGCCTCCTCGTCACCGAGCGCCGACAGCACCAGGACCCGTGCCCGGGCGTCGCGCCGGAGCAGCTCCCGGAGCACGGCGTGCCCGTCGATGCCGGGAAGCAGCAGGTCGAGGACGACGAGGTCGACGTCGACGGCCGCTGCCGTGAGCAGGGCCTCCTCACCGGTGCTCGCCGTCTCGACGTCGTACCCCTCCGACACGAGGATGCGGGTGAGCAGGCGGACGATCCGCGGCTCGTCGTCGACCACCAGCAGACGCGCCATGACGCACCTCCTTGCCGGTCACCAGGTTCGAGGAGCCGCCTCTCTCGGTGCGCGCAGTGTAGGGCAGATCCGCGACCGGGAGGAGGCCCTTCGAGGAGAGCCCCTGCGGCCGTCGTCACCACCCGTGACCCGACGACGGCGCCGCACCCCGACCGGGATGCGGCGCCGTCGCTCGTGCGGAGGACCTCAGTCGAGGTAGTCGCGCAGGGCCTGGCTGCGGCTGGGGTGACGCAGCTTGCTCATCGTCTTGGACTCGATCTGGCGGATCCGCTCGCGGGTGACGCCGTAGACCTTGCCGATCTCGTCGAGGGTCTTCGGCTGGCCGTCGGTGAGCCCGAAGCGCATCGAGACGACACCGGCCTCACGCTCGGAGAGCGTGTCGAGCACCGAGTGCAGCTGCTCCTGGAGGAGCGTGAAGCTCACGGCGTCGGCCGGGACGACGGCCTCGGAGTCCTCGATGAGGTCACCGAACTCGCTGTCGCCGTCCTCGCCGAGCGGGGTGTGCAGCGAGATCGGCTCGCGCCCGTACTTCTGGACCTCGACGACCTTCTCGGGCGTCATGTCGAGCTCCTTGGCCAGCTCCTCCGGGGTGGGCTCGCGCCCGAGGTCCTGGAGCATCTGGCGCTGGACGCGCGCCAGCTTGTTGATGACCTCGACCATGTGCACCGGGATGCGGATGGTGCGGGCCTGGTCGGCCATCGCGCGGGTGAT
>NZ_DAOLAC010000051.1:0-19733 GCF_035325325.1 Phycicoccus sp.
CCACGCCCCGTTCGGCCCCGGCGCGCTGGTCGGGCGCCCCGACTGGCTCGACGCCGCCGACCCCTCCCTCGCCGGCGGGGGTGCCAGCGCGGCCGTCACCGCCGACGGCACCGAGTGGACCTCCGGCGCGGCCCGGCACGAGGGCGGCAGCCCGAACGTCCTCGGCGCCGTCGCGCTCGCCGCCGCCTGCGCCGCGCTCCGACAGCACCGCGCGGCGGTCGAGGAGCACGAGCGGCGCCTCGGCGCGCGCCTGCTCGCCGGCCTGCGCGGCATCCCCGGGGTGCAGGTCCACTCGCTGTTCGGGGACGACCACGACCGGGTGCCGGTCGCCGCGTTCACCGTCGAGGGGTTGGACAGCCACCTCGTCGCCTCCGCGCTGAGCGCCGAGCACGGCATCGGGGTGCGGGCGGGCAGGTTCTGCGCCCACCCGCTCGTCGACCACCTCCTGGGACGCGACCGGGTGGCCGGCACCGCCGGCGACACCGCGGTGCGGGCGAGCGCCGGCATCGCGACGACCGAGGAGCACCTCGAGCGGTTCCTCGCCGCGGTGGCCGACCTCGCGTCGCACGGCCCGGTGCTGCGCTACGTCGAGCACCCGGCGCGCGGCTGGGAGCCGGTCGAGGACGCCCGCGTCCTCGACGTCGCGCTGCCCTGGTGACGGGCCGGGCCGGCTGGGCGGGTCGGGTGGGCCGGACGGCTCAGCGGCGCACGAGGTGCAGCGCCCGCCGCGGGCAGGCGGTGACCGCCTCCCGGGCCAGGGTCAGCTCGTCCTCGGGCACCGGGCCGAGGACGAGCGGGTAGCCCCACTCGTCGAGGACGATCCGCTCCGGCAGCAGCTCCGCGCACAGGCCGCGGGCCCGGCAGTCCGGCCAGTCGACCCGCAGCGCGTGCGTCGGCTCCGGGGCTCCCGCCGCGGCGCTCACGCGACCCTCGCCGGGAAGGTCGTCGCGCACCCGCAGGAGTGCGCCAAGTGGTCCTCGACCTTGTCGGCGAGTGCCGTGAGGAGCGTCCGCACCAGCCGGGAGGTGCCGTCGGGATGGGCGCACGCGCCCCGGCCGGTGACGAGGCCGGTCAGCTCCTCGACCCGGCGCCGGGTGTCGGCCCCCTCGGCGAGGCCGCGGACCTCCTCGGCGAGCGCCGGCAGCCCGTTGCGGCACGGGCCGCACCGGCCGGCGGTCTCGTCGGCCAGGTAGGTGGTCCACTGCGCCGTCCGCGCGACCGGGCACGACCCGTCGGCGAGCGAGACGACCGCGCCGGCCCCGAGCGCGGCGCCGAGGGAGCGGAGGTGGGGCTGGGACCACGTGAGCCGGGCCGCGTCGCGCGGGTGCAGCCACGAGCCGTGGAAGCCGCCGACGAGCAGCGGCGCCGCGAGCACCGAGGGGTCGAGGACGTCGGCCGCCGCAGAGCCGTGCTCGACCTCGACGACGGTCGCGAGGTCGATCCGGCCACGCCGGTCGGCGGGCCGGGTGAGGGTGAGCAGCATGGTCCCGGGCTCCTCGGTCGTGCCGTACCGGGCGTACTCGTCGGCGCCGAGGAGGGCCAGTAGGCCGAGGTGGGCCCACGACTCCGCGTTGGACAGCAGCGTCGGACGGCCCTTGTGGCCGTCGACCGCCTCGGGGGCCCAGGCGGTCACCGGCAGGCCCGGGCGGCCGGCCATCAGCTCGAGGACGGCCCGGGCCTGGCCCGACACGAACCGGCCCTCCGCGACGTGGGTCGTCCAGGCGATCCGCCCGTCGCCGCGCTCGGCGACCGCCGAGGCGACCGCGCGCCCGACGAGGGGCCGGTCCTCGGAGGTGACGACGTGCACCCGGCGCGCGCCGAGGGCCCGGGCGGCCAGCTCGGCGCCGTCGAGGACGAGGTGGGGCGCGACGCCCAGCAGCGCCTCGTCCTTGGCGCTGGCGGGCTCGCCCTCGGCGGCGTTGACGACGACGACCGGGCGGCGGGAGGGGCGCAGCCCGCGGCCCTGTGCGACGGTGCGGATCTTCCGGCCCAGCGGGAAGCCGGCCCCACCGCGCCCGCGCACGGCGCCGGACTCCGCGAGCTCGACGAGGCCGGCCAGCTCGACGCGCGGCAGGTCGCCGAGCCGGGCGCGGTGGGCGCGCAGCGACGGACCGTCGTCGACGCCGGCGAGGAGCAGCGGGCCCGGGCGGACCTCGACCCGCGCGGGCGGGCGGATGGTCACCGGCCACCCCCGTCGGGGACGAGCTGCCGGGCGTGGGCGGCGGCATGGCCGCCCCGGCCGCCGGAGCCTTCGGTCCGGCCCGAGCGCGAGCGGCCGACGAGGACCGCGACGACGCGCGCGAGGGCGGCGAGCGCCACGGCGCCGACGCACGCGGCGGTGATGACGAGCGACCACCCGACCCGGGAGTCGGTGCCGATGCCGAACCCGTGGACCACGCCGGCGGCCCAGGCGCCGTACGTCGTGAGGTGGACGAGGAACCAGAGCCGGTGCGGGAGCCGGGTGCGGGCCAGCGAGGTGGCGACGACGACCGCGGTGAGGTCGAGCGCGACGGTCCCGAGCGCCAGCCAGAAGGGCTGGTAGGTCGCCCCGAACGGCACGACTGCCTGCCACCAGCGGATGTCGACGAACTCGTCGACGACGGCGAGGACCGCGTGCGCGGCGAGGAGGAGGACCGACACCGCCGCCAGCCCGCGGTGCAGGCCCTGGGTGACGAAGCGCGGCCACCACGGCGTGACCGAGCGTCCCGTGGCGAGCACCCCGAGGACGACGGTCAGGGTGAACACGACGACGAGGACGATGCCGGTGCCGCGGTTGAGGTACCAGAGCAGGGGCGAGGTCATCGGGGGTCCTCCGGGAGGGTGAGGGTCCAGGCGGGGGTGGTCGCGACGCGGCCGTCGTGCGCGACGAGCCGGGCGGCGACGCCACGGTCGGTGAGCCAGCCGAGGGCCTGCTCGCCGAGGACCACGGCGGCGGTCGAGGCGGTGTTCGCGGCGGCCGCCGTGTGGCCGAGCGCGGTGACGGTGCGCCACGGGCCGTCGGCCGGGGAGCCGGTGCGCGGGTCCAGCAGGTGGTGCCACTGGCGCCCGCCGCGACGCCAGCGCCGGGCCGAGACGCTCGAGGTCGCGAAACCGCCGGCCCCGACGGTGACCGTGGTCGTCGCACCGCCGGCCTCGAGGTCGGCGAGGTTGTGCCCGAGGCGCACCGGCTGGGGCGGCACCGGCCGCCCGGTCGGCCCGGCGACGCGCAGGTCACCGCCGATGCTCACGAGGACGGGGACCCCGAGCTCCTCGACGACGGTGAGCGCGGCGAGGTCGGCGGCGTAGGCCTTGCCCGTCGCGCCGAAGTCGAGGGAGGCGCCGGGGGGCACGGTGACCGTCGAGTCGTCGACGTGGACCTCGCGCCACGAGCCGGGCGCCGACGGCAGGGCGGCGGGGGAGGGGTCGTCGCTCGGGACGAGGGCGTAGGTGCGGTCGTAGCCCGCGCCGACGAGGACCTCGCCGAGGGTCGGGTCGACGATGCCGTCGGTCTCGCGGGCCGCCTCGAGGGCGACCCGGACGGCCCCGACGAGCAGCGGCGAGACGAGGACCGGCCGACCGGGCGAGGCGTTGACGAGCGCGAGCTCGCTGTCCGGCCGGAACCGGCTGAGCGCGACGTCGACCTCGTCGACGACGGCGGCCACGAGGTCGACGGCGTCGGTGAGCGCCTCCGGGGTCGTGCGGACGTCGACGTAGGTGCCGATGGCCCGCCACGAGGCGGCTCCGTGCTCCGGGTGGAGGGTCACGCCGTCCGGAGCGGCCACCGAGGTCATGACCCGGTGCTGGGCGGCGGCGGGGGGGGGGGGGGGGGGGGGGGGGCGCTCACGGAGGTGCCGCCGGCGTTCCCGTCGCCGGTCGACCCGCCACCGGAGGAGGTTCCGCCGCCCGAGGAGCTGCCGCCCCCGGAGGAGGAGCCGCCGCCGACCCTCGCCGCGCCGCCGCCCGAGGCGGTGACGATGACGCTCCTGGCGACGACCCGCTTGGTCTTGCGGGCCTTCTGGACGACCACGGGGTGCGCCTTGGCCCAGGCCACGAGCTGGTCGTGGTACTCCTTCGCGGCCTTCGCGTCGGCCTCGGCCTTCGCCTGTGCCTTGACGGCGTCGTGGTGCGCGGTCTCCCGCGCCACGGCGGCGGTCGCGGCACCGGTCGCCGCGACCGCCGACGCTGCGAGCGCGCCGCTGAGCACCGTCAGGAGGGCGCGCGACCGGTCGCGTTGTCCTCGGCTGAGCAGGGATTTCACCGAAGTTCTCCTGAAGTGGTCGGCGGGGGCAGAGGGTCTCGCGTCCTCCACGATGCGCCGACGAGCCTGAAGGGCACGTCATCGCCGTGTTAAGGGAGCGTCATGGCCGGCCGGGCCCGCTCGTTCCTTAACGCACTCTTAGCGCCGGGACGACCCGGGCTTGACCCGGCGCCCCCGACGATGGTCCTCCTCGAACCCTGCTCCGGAGGTACCCCGTGTCCCTGTCGACGACCATCGCGACCGGCACCCTGCTCGGCGGCCTGCTGGCCGTCGGGGTCTACGCGGCGACCGCGCCGTCCGACCAGGTCGCCGCGACCGTCAAGGTGGCCCCCACGTTCGGCCCGGTGCCGACGCCGACCGTCACCCACCTCGCGCCGTGTGCCGCCCCGGCGAAGCTCGAGCACGGGGTGTGCGTCACGCACGTGCCCGGCCCGACCTTCACCGTGCCCGCCTCGGTCCGGTCCAGCTCGTCGACCTCCGACCGCACGGCGGAGCCGACCCACGGACCGACGTCTCGCCCGGCGGCGACCACGCCGACGACGCGTCCGACGACCGGTGACGACGACGGTGACGACCACGGTGGCGAGGACGACCACGACGGTGACGACGACCACGGTGGGTACGGGGACGACTGACGTCGTCCGGCTCCTCGTGGGCCGGCGGTCAGCCGCGGTCGGTGGTGGGCAGGGCCACCCGGACCAGCAGGCCGCCGAGGTCGGAGCGCCCGAGCTCGACCGTGCCACCGGCCTGCTCCGCGATGCGGTGCACGATGGCCAGCCCGAGCCCGGTCGACCCGCCGGCGCTGTGCCCCCGGCCGCGCCACGGCAGGTCCATCCCGGGGCCGGCGTCCTCGACGACGACCTCGACGTGTCGGCGGTCGGGCTGGGCGACCCGCACCCGGATGTCCGCGCCCTCGGGCGTGTGCGCGAAGACGTTGTCCAGCACCGTGTCGACGAGCTCGCGCAGGTCGGCGTCGGACATCGCGACGGCGGCCGTCGTCGGGTCGCCGGTCAGGTGCAGCCAGCGTCCCTGGTCCTCGGCCAGCGGACCCCAGAAGGCGACGCGGGCGGCGACGACGGGGTAGGGGCTCGTCCGGGGGTCGAGCTCGGAGTCGACGGTGCGCCGGGCCGAGCGCACGACCTCGTCGATGCTGCGCTGCAGGTGGTCGACGTGGCGCCGCAGCCGGTCGGCGACGTCGGGGTCCTCGACGAGGTCGGTGTCGAGGCGCAGCGCCGTCACCGGTGTGCGCAGCCGGTGCCCGAGGTCGGCGACGACCTCGCGCTCGGCTCCGACGAGGTCGTGAATGCGGTCGGCGAGCGCGTTGAGCGCCCGGCCCAGCTCGGCCGTCTCCGGCGGGCCGCCGGGCACCGCACGCGCCGAGTCGTCACCCTCGCGCAGCCGGTGGGCCACGGCGGCGACCTCGGTCACCGGCACGCTGACCCGGCGCCCGAGGTTCCACGCCGCGGCCACGGAGAGCCCGACGAGGACCACCCCGAGGCCGCCGATGGTCAGCCACGCCCTCGGCACGCCGGCGCGCAGCTCGTCGGTCGACACGCTCGAGACGACGACCGCCCGCCCGCTCGGCGTGACCACGGCGACGAGCGCGTCGAGCCCGCCCGGCCGGCTGCTCGTGAAGGCGGAGCCGTCCCGGCGGGCCCGCTCGATGGCCACGAGGGTGCGGGCGTCGAGTGGCGCGTCCCCGCCGATGACGGTGCCGTCCGGCTGCACGACGACGACGTCCGGTCCCTGCGCGCTCGCGTCGCGCACCGTGCGCTGCAGGGCGTCCGTCTCGGCACCCGTCGCCACGATCCGGGCGATCGACTGCGCCTGCTCGCGGGCCCGGGTCGTCGCGCGGTCGGAGGCGATGTTGGCCACGAGGAAGCAGAGCGGGACGACGAACGCCACGACGACGGCCGAGGTCGTCGCCGCGACGAGCCACGCGATCCGGCGGGTCATGGCCGGGGGTCGGGAGCGCCGTCGGGAGCGTCGTCGGCGGAGTCGTCGGCGGGTCCCTCGAGGTCCTCGCTGGGCGCCGCGAGCCGGATGCCGACCCCGCGGATGCTGTGGAGGTATCCCGGATGAGCCGCGCTCTCGCCGAGTTTGCGCCGCAGCCACGACAGGTGGACGTCGACGGTGCGCTCACCGCCGCCGTACGGCTGGTTCCAGACGTCCGCGAGGACCTCGCGCTTGCTGACCACCTCGCCGGCGTGCCGCGCGAGGTACAGCAGCAGGTCGAACTCGCGGCGGGAGAGGTCGAGCGCCTCGCCGCGCAGCGTGGCCTCGCGCGACGCCGGGTCGATGGCCAGCTCGCCGATCTCGAGGGCCTGGCTGCCGCCGTCGCCGCTGGTGCGGCGCAGCACCGCGCGCATCCGGGCCTCGAGCTGGTCCATCCCGAACGGCTTGACGACGTAGTCGTCGGCGCCGGCGTCGAGGGCCTTGACGACCGAGGGGTCGTCGTCGCGGGCGGTGACGACGATGACCGGCGTCTGGCGGACCGCGCGCAGCATGCTCAGCAGGCTGTGGCCGTCGAGGTCGGGCAGGCCCAGGTCGAGCAGGACGACGTCGGGGGAGTCGTCGAGGGCCTGCTGGAGGCCGTCCAGGCCGGCGCGGGCGCTCGAGACCGCGTGCCCCCGGTCGGTGAGGGAACGGACGAGGGCGGACCGGATCGCCGGGTCGTCCTCGATGACGAGCACGTGTGCCACAGTGGGCACGGTAGAGCAGGGACGGGGTGACGCGCGTGGACACCACACGGCGCCGGGTCGTGGCGATGGTCACCGGATGGGTGGTCGTCGTCCTCGTCGTCGGTGGGCTGACCTTCGCGGTCGTCTCGCGGGCGGGCAGCGAGGTCGGCCAGGTGTCGGCCCTGCGCACGGCGGCCACCGACGGCCCGGACGACGCGTCCACGTCCGGCTCCTCGACGAGCCCGGGCACGACCCACGCCACCCCGACGCCGACGCGCTCGAGCGACGAGCCCGACGACGGGACGAGCAGCCCGCCCGCGACGGCCCCGACGCACAGCCGGACCACGCCACCGGGCACCTCCTCCCCGACGCGCACGACGCGGCCACCGAGCCCGCCGCCCCCGACCAGGCGCACGGCGTCCTTCACGACCGAGGGCGGCACGCTCGTCGCGTCGTGCACCGGCTCGGCCATCCGCCGCGAGTCGATCACGGTGCGGTACGGCTGGCGGGTCGAGGAGGAGGTCGGCCGCACCCGGCTGTCGGTGCACTTCAAGCGCACCTCGGGTGGCGACGGCGACCGTGAGGGGGCCGCGGTCGCCTCCGACGGCGACGGAGAGGTCGAGCTGACGGTCGCCTGCGTCCAGGGCGTGCCGACCCGCACGTCGCACTAGCCTGCGGTGGTGACCACCGCGATCGTCACCGACTCGACGGCCTACCTCCCTGCGGAGGACCTCGACGGGCTGCCGGTGCACGTCGTGCCGCTGCACGTCGTCGTCGGGGGACGCGAGCACCGCGAGGGGGTCGACGTCGGGGCGGCGGAGGTCGCCGCGGCGCTGCGCTCGTTCACGCCGGTGTCCACGTCGCGGCCGGCGCCGGCGGCGTTCCTCGAGGCCTACGAGGCGGCGGCCCGTGACGGCGCCGACGGGATCGTGTCGGTGCACATCTCCGGCGAGCTGTCGAGCACCGTCGCCGGCGCCGAGCTCGCGGCCGCCGAGTCGCCGGTGCCGGTCCGGGTCCTCGACTCGCGGGCGCTCGGGATGGTCATGGGCGAGGCGGTCCTCGCCGGGGCCCGGGCGGCGCGCGACGGCGCGGGCCTCGACGAGGTCGAGGCACTGGTCCGCGCCACGTGTGCCGGGGCGAGCGTCGTCTTCTACGTCGACACCCTCGAGTACCTGCGCCGCGGAGGCCGCATCGGACGGGCGGGCGCGCTCGTCGGGTCGGCGCTGTCCATCAAGCCGATCCTCGGGCTGCGCGAAGGGCACATCGTCCCGCTCGAGCGGGTCCGCACCTCGAGCCGGGCCATCGCTCGGCTCGAGGAGATCGCGGTGGAGGCGGTCGAGTCGGCCCTCGCCGACGGCGCGCCCGGGGTCGACGTCGCCGTGCACCACCTCGACTCCGCCGAGCGGGCCGACCGGCTCGCCGAGCGGCTCGGGTCGCGGCTGACCGGGTCGGCGGTGCGGGTCGTGGAGCTCGGCGCCGTCGTCGGAGCGCACGTCGGTCCGGGCACCCTCGCCGTGGCCGTCGTGCCGCGGGTCGCCCGGTGACGCGGTGACCCGGTGACCGTCGGCGGCGCGCTCGGGCTGCTCGTGGTGGCCGTCGTGGCCTTCCTCGTCGGTGCGGTCAACCCCGCGACGCTCGTCGCCCGGGCCCTCGGGGTCGACCTGCGCGGTGCCGGCTCGGGCAACCCGGGCGCGACGAACGCCGGCCGGGTGCTGGGCCGGAAGTGGGGCGTCCTCGTCCTCGTCCTCGACGTGGCCAAGGCGTACCTGCCGACGCTGCTCGCCCTCTGGCGGTTCGGGCTGTGGGCGGCGCTCGTCGCGGGGCTGGCGGTGGTCCTCGGACACGTCTTCAGTCCTTTCCTCCGCGGGCACGGCGGCAAGGGCGTGGCCTGCGCGCTCGGCGCGATCCTCGCCGTCGCGCCGCTCGTCGCCCTCGTCGCGCTCGTCGTCTTCGGTGTCGCGGTGTCGGTCGTCCGCTTCGTCGGCGAGGCGTCGGTCGTCGTCACGCTCGTCCTCGTCGGCATCGGGGCGCTGGGGCTCGGCGGGTGGCTGCCGGTCGTCGGTCGGCCGGTGGGTGGATGGCTCGTCGTCCTCGCCCTCGTCGTCCTCTCCCGGCACCGGCGCAACGTCGTCGCCTGGTGGGGGCGGCACCGCAGGGCCTGAGGTCCTCCCGCTGCGGGTGAGTCCCGGGGGCCGGCGAGTCCCGGGGCCGGGGCGTCGTCCACAGGGCGGTCGGGGCGGGGTGGCCGTCCACAGATCGCCGGGGGCAGCGGCCGGTGGCGGGTCGGGGTCCCTAGCGTCACGACATGCGCGAGCGACCCGACCCCGCCGCCGTCTCCCCCCGGGCGATGGCGTGGCTGCGCTCGTCCGCGCGCGGCCGGGTCACGGCGGGCGGATGGCTCCCGTCGCGCCCGTCCGGCACGTCGCCCCCGGAGCTGCCGCAGGCCCGGGACGAGGAGGTGCCGGAGCGGCGGCGGGCGGCCCGGGGACGGGGACGGGCGCGGGAGCGTCGGGACCGGCCGTGGGCCCGGCTCCGGGGCTTCGCGCGGCTGCCCGCGACGCTGTCGGGCGCCCGCTGGCAGCCCGGCCGGTCCGCCGTGCTCGGCGTGCTCGTCGTCGTGGTGCTCGCCGTGCTCGTCCTCGGCCTGCGCGTCGCCCGGGCGGGCTCCGGGCACGGCGACGTCGTCGCGCCGGGCAGCCGCGACGGCCCCGTGGGGGTCTCCGCCGGGGCGGTGTCGGTCGGTGTGCCGCAGGGCGGTCCGTCCGCCGGGGCGTCCGATCCCGGTGTCGGTGCGTCGCCCACCCCGAGCGTCGGGGCGAGCGGCTCGGCGGTGCTCGTCGTCCACGTGGTCGGCCGGGTCCGGCACCCGGGCGTCCTCCGCCTTCCCGTCGGGTCGCGGGTCGCCGACGCCGTCGCGGCCGCGGGCGGGGCGTCGCCGGGCGCTGACGTCGCCGCGCTCAACCTCGCCCGGCTGCTCGTCGACGGCGAGCAGGTCCGGGTGCCCGCACCGGGGGAGGTCGTCCCCCGGCCTGGCGGCGGGGTGGCCGCCTCGGGCGGCGCCGGGGGTCCCGGGGGTTCCGGCGATCCGGCTGGGGGCGGCCAGATCTCGCTGAGCACGGCCGACGTCGCCACCCTCGACACCCTGCCCGGCATCGGCCCGGTTCTCGCGCAGCGCATCGTCGACTGGCGCACCGCGAACGGCCGGTTCACGAGCGTCGACGAGCTGGGGGAGGTGAGCGGAATCGGCGAGAAGCTCCTCGCACAGGTCCGGCCGCTCGTCGTGCCGTGAGCCACCCGTCGGCGTTGCTCCAGCGGGCCGGCGACGCGCTGCCCGCGGAGGGCGGCGACCTCCGCCTGCTCGCTCCCGCCGTCCTCGCCTGGGCGCTCGCCGCCGCCACGCTCGGCTGGGGATGGCCCGCCCGGCTGGCGGTCGTCGGCGGGCTCGCGGCCGTCGCGGTCGTCCTCCGCTCGGTGGCCCGGCGCCGCCCGGACGGGTCGGCGGCCCGCTGGCATTGGCCGGTCGTCCTCGGTCTCCTGCTCGTCACCCTGCTCCAGGCGGCAGCCGTGGCCGGCACGGTGCTGCGCGAGCAGGGCGGCGTCCGCGACCTCGCCGAGCGGCGCGCCGCCGTCACCGCCGACGTGCTCGTCACCGGCGAGCCGATCCGCGTCGCCGCCCAGGACCGCCCCGACCGCGTGCTGCGGACGGGCACGGTCCAGCTGCTCACCGGCCGCGGGCGCACCACCACGACGTCGGCCCCGGTGCTGCTCACCGGTGGCCCCGACCTCTCCGCTCCGGCGTGGCACGCGACGATCCGGGTCCACGGGCGGCTCGGCCCGCTCGACCCCGCCGACGACCGGGTCGCCACGCTCACCGTCTCCGGCACCCCCGAGGTGCTCGCCCCGCCCGGTGTCGTGGCGCGGGGTGCGGAGCGGCTGCGTGCGGGGCTGCGCGACGCCGTCGACGCCGCGCCGGCCGACGCCCGCGGCCTCCTCCCGGGGCTCGTCATCGGTGACACCAGCCGCACCCCGCCCGACCTCACCGAGGCGATGCGGGCCACCGGGATGACCCACCTCACCGCGGTCTCGGGCTCGAACGTCGCCGTCGTCGTCGGGATGGTCCTCGGCCTGTCCGCGGTGCTCGGGGTGCCCCGGCGGCTGCGGCCGCTCCTCGCCGGCCTCGCGCTCGCCGGGTTCGTCGTCCTGGCCCGCCCCGAACCGAGCGTCGTGCGGGCGGCGGCGATGGGGGCCATCGGCCTGCTCGGGCTGAGCGGCTCGCGCCGCTCGGCCGGGCTGCCGGTGCTGGCCGGCGCGGTCGTCGTCGTCCTCACCGCCGACCCGTGGCTCGCCCGCTCCTACGGCTTCGTCCTCTCGACGCTCGCCACGCTCGGGCTGCTCCTCTTCACCCGGCCCTGGGGTGAGGCCGTCGGCGCCCGGCTGCCCCGCCGGCTCGCACCGCTGGGCCCGGCCCTCGCCGTCCCGGTGGCGGCGCAGGTCACGACGGCGCCGGTCATCGTCCTGCTCCAGGGCTCGGTGAGCCTCGTCGGGGTGGTGGCCAACCTCCTCGCGGCGCCGCTCGTGCCGCCGGCCACGGTGGCCGGCGTGGCCGCCTCGCTCGTCTCGCTCGTGTGGGGCCGCGGCGCCGAGCTCGTCGCGTGGGTGGGCGTCGTGCCGACGTCGCTCATCGCCCGGGTCGCCCGGCTCGGGGCGCAGGTGCCGGGCGGGACGCTGCCGTGGCCCGACGGCCCACCCGGGGCCCTCCTCCTCGCCGCGCTGCTCCTCCTCGTCGTGCTCACCGGCCGGGCGCTCGTCACGGGCGTGGGCCGTCACCCCGTCGTCGCGTTCGGCGTCGTCGCGCTCACCGGGGCGCTCCTCCTGCCGACCCGCGTCGTCACCTGGCCGCCCGACGGCTGGCGGGTCGTCGTCTGCGACCTCGGCCAGGGGGACGCCGTCGTCCTGCGCTCCGGGCCGGGTCGCGCCGTGCTCGTCGACACCGGCCCCGACCCGCCGCTCGTCGACGGCTGCCTCGACCGGCTCGGGGTGCGCACCCTCGACGCGGTCGTCCTCACCCACTTCCACGCCGACCACGTCGACGGGCTGCCGGGCGCGCTCCGCGGCCGCACGGTGCGCGAGCTGCTCGTCTGCCCGGTCCGCGAGCCCGCGGCCGCCGCCGCGACGGTCGACCGAGAGGCCCGGGCCGCCGGTGTGCCCGTCGTCGCCCTGCACGCCGGCGACCGGCTCACCCTCGGCGAGCTCGACGCCGTCGTGTGGAGCCCGTGGCGCCGCATCGGGGAGGGCTCGGTCCCGAACAACGCCAGCGTCGTCCTCGCCGCGCGCACCGGCGACGTCGACGCCCTGCTCCTCGGCGACGTCGAGCGCGAGGCCGCCCACGACCTCCTGCTCCGGCTGCGCCGCGACCCGGGGATGTCGGTCGCGGCGCACGGGTTCGAGCTCGTCAAGACCCCGCACCACGGCAGCGCCAACCTCGACCCCGACCTGATGGCCGCGGTCCGGGCGCCGGTCGGCGTCATCAGCGTGGGGAAGGACAACGACTACGGGCACCCGTCGCCGCAGCACCTCGCCCTGCTGCACCGGCTCGGCTACGCCGTCTACCGCACCGACCAGCGGGGCGACGTCGCGCTCGTCGAGGACGCCCGTGGTACCCGGGTGGTGACGAGCCGGTGACCGGAGGACGGTCCGCGCGAACCCTGCTCAGATCGAGAAGGAGGGCTCCGGCTGTCGGGTCGTCGGCGCGGTCGACTGCGCGTCGGCGCTCTCGGCGAGGGCGTCGAGGGTCGCGCGCACCGCCGGCACCCGGCCGAGGTCCGGGGTGGTCAGCGCGGTGATGGTGCGGCGGGAGGCCGGCAGCATCGGCAGCGCGACGACGTCGTCGTGGTGCACGGTGCGCAGGATGAGGTCGGGGATGAGCGCCACCCCGAGCCCCTCGGCGACGAGACCCAGGACGGCGACGTAGTCCTCGGTCTCGTAGGCGACGTCCGGGCGGAACCCGGCGGCGTCCGCGAGCTGCACGAGGTGGCCGCGGCACCGGGGACAGCCGGCGATCCACGGCTCGCCCGCGAGGTCGGCGAGCTGCACGGTGTCGCGCTCGGCGGCCGGGTGCGAGCGGGGGAGGGCCAGGCGCACCTCGTCCTCGAGGAGCGGGGTGATGACGAACTGGTCGAGGTCCTCCTCGCCGCGGGCCACGTCGGTGCCCTCGTAGGAGAACGCGACGGCGAGGTCGCACTCGCCGGCCCGCAGCGCCGCGATGCTCTCCGGCGGCTCGGCCTCGGTGAACGAGATGCTCACGTCGGGGAAGCGCTGCTTGACGAGCGACAGCGCGCGCGGAACGAGGGTGGCCGACGCCGACGGGAAGGCCATGAGGCGGACCCGGCCGCTGCGCAGCCCGGCGATCGCGGCGACCTCCTCCTCGGCGGCGTCGAGCGCCGCGAGGACCGGGCCGGCGTGGCGCGCGAGCACGAGGCCGGCCTCCGTGAGCCGGACGTTGCGCCCGACCCGCTCGACGAGCACCGTGCCGGTGCGCTGCTCGAGGCGACGGACCATCTGCGAGATGGCCGGCTGGGTGTACCCGAGGGAGGCGGCGGCCGCGGTGAAGCTGCCCTCGTCGGCGATCGCCCGCATCACGCGCAGGCCGGCGGCGTCGATCATGGGCACCATCCTATAAGCCCGTGTTATCGAGGGCCGGCGATGTGCAACACCGCGTCATCGGGCTCGGTGGGCCACGCACCCGGCGGTGGTGTTGGTGGGTCGGGGGATACTGGGACGGTGACGGAGGTCCCCACCACGCCCGCCGCGTCGGCGCCGCGCCTCGCCGCCCGCGACGCCGTGGGGCAGACCCCGCCGTGGGCGACCCGCGAGCTGCCCGCCGAGACCCGCGACCCCGGCGCCGTCGACCGGCTCGCGGCCCTCCTCCGCGAGCACCCCGGCACCCTCGTCCTCACCGGCGCCGGCATGTCCACCGACTCCGGCATCCCCGACTACCGCGGCCGCGACGGCACCCGCCGGGTGATGCCGATGCAGCACGGCGAGTTCTGCGCCTCGAGCGAGAACCGGCAGAGGTACTGGGCGCGCTCCTTCGTCGGCTGGCAGCGCTTCAGCCGGGCCGAGCCCAACGCCGGCCACCACGCGGTCGCGGCCCTCCAGGACGCCGGCCTCCTCGGCCCGGTCGTCACCCAGAACGTCGACGGCCTGCACCAGGCGGCCGGCTCGCGCGAGGTCACCGAGCTGCACGGCACGCTCGCCGAGGTCGTCTGCCTCACCTGCGGCGACCGGTCCGGCCGCGAGGAGCTCCAGGCCCGGATGGCCGCCGCCAACCCGGGCTTCGGGGCCCGGGTGCGCGGCGAGGCGCCGGACGGCTCGCGGGTCAGCAGCCAGATCCGCCCGGACGGCGACGTCGTCTTGCCCGACGACGCCGTCTCCGGCTTCCGGCTGCCGCTCTGCCTCGGCTGCGGCGCGGACACCCTCAAGCCCGACGTCGTGTTCTTCGGCGGCGCGGTGCCGCGCGAGCGGGTCGAGGCCTGCTTCGCGCTCACCGACGCCGCGCCGGCCCTCCTCGTCCTCGGTTCGTCGCTCGCCGTGATGTCCGGGCTCCGCTTCGTCCGGCACGCCGCGCGGCGGGGCATCCCGGTCATGGCCGTCACCCGGGGCCCGACCCGCGGCGACGAGCACATGACCCTGCGGGTCGACGCGCCGCTCGCCCCCACGCTCGAACGCCTCGTCCGGCACGGGGCCGCGGCGTGAGCGACGTCGAGATCCGTTCCGCCACAACGGCGGACCTGGCGGGGATGGCGGCCATCTACAACGACGCCGTCGCCCGCACGGTCGCCACCTTCGACGTCGAGCCACGCCCCGACGACCACTACGCCGACCGCCTCGCCTCCACCCGCCGCGGCGACCACGTCCTCGTCGCCGTCGACGCCGAGCACCGCGTCGTCGGCTACGCGTTCTCCGGCACCTACCGGCCACGCACCGCCTACGACGGCACCCGCGAGGTGTCGGTCTACCTCGCCGAGCACGCCCGCGGCCGCGGCCTGGGGCGCCGGCTCTACGACGAGCTGCTCGCCCGGGTCGACGCCGACGGCATCCACACGTGCGTCGCCGTCATCGCCCAGCCCAACCCGGCGAGCGAGGCGCTCCACCGGGCGCTCGGCTTCGAGCACGTCGGCACCCTGCGCGAGGTCGGTCACAAGTTCGGTCACTGGGTCGACACCGCGTTCTGGCAGCGGCTGCGCCCGGAGCCCACCTGACGTCGGACGGTCCCCGCGGCGCTCACTCGGGGCGCACGTCGTGGATCGGCTCCTTGGGCAGCCGCTTGACCTTGCGGGTCCGACGCCGGCGGCTCGGGATCATCGAGCGCATCTCCTCGAGATTGCCGAAGCAGAGCAGCCGGTCGCCGGCCTCGAGGACGTGGTGGCTGTTCGGGTTCGGGATGACCGTCGTCCCCCGGTGCAGCGTGAGCGCCGTGATGTCGCGCTCCCGAAGCCCGCTGTCGCCCAACGACTTCCCGACGAGGTCGGACGCCTCGTGCACTGCGATCTCGGCGACGCCGTAGCCCGTCGAGACGGTGAGCCGCTGCCGCACGTCGATCTCGGGGAACGCGACCTGGTTGTCGATGTGGTCGATGATCGCGCCGGCGACGTCGAGCTTCGTGGCCGTCTCGATGCCCTCGAGCCCGGGGGAGGAGTTGACCTCCATCACGAGCGGACCGTCGGCCCCCTCGAGCATGTCGACGCCGGCGACCCGCAGCCCCATGATCTGCGCCGAGCGCACCGCCGCCCGCTCGAACTCCGGCTCGAGCTCGACCGGCTCGACCGAGCCGCCGCGGTGCACGTTGGACCGGAACTCCTCACCCTTGGCGACGCGCCGCATCGCCGCGACCACGCGGTCGCCGACGACGAGCGCCCGGATGTCCCGGCCCCTGCTCTCCTTGACGAAGTGCTGGATCAGCACGTTCTGGCGGGTCGACTGGAGCGTCTCGATGATCGCCTCGGCGACCTTGAGCTCCGGGGCGAGGATCACCCCGATGCCCTGGGTGCCCTCGAGCAGCTTGATGACGACCGGTGCCCCGCCGACCCGCTCGATGGCGGGGACGAGGTCGGCCCGGTTGCGCACGAAGGTCGTCGCCGGCATCCCGATGTTGTGCCGGGAGAGGATCTGGGTGGCGCGCAGCTTGTCCCGCGAGTTCGCGATGCCCCACGAGGTGTTCGGCGTGTAGACGTCCATCTGCTCGAACTGGCGCACCACGGCGGTGCCGAAGTAGGTGATGGAGTTGCCGATCCGCGGCAGGATGGCGTCGTAGCTCGAGAGCCGCTTGCCCCGGAACTGCAGGTCCGGCTCGTCCCCGGAGAGGTCGATCCCGAACCGGAGGGTGTTGAGGACCTTGACCTGGTGACCCCGGTCGAGGGCGGCGGTGCGCAGGCGCTGCGTACTGTACGAGCGAGGCGCGCGGGAGAGGATCGCGAGCTTCATGGTTCCCCGGCGGGAGAGGACGGATGACGGACAGCCATTCCTACACCCTCGCAGGTTGGCGGGAGTGGGTGAGCCTCCCCGCGCTGGGCGTTCCCTGGGTCAAGGCCAAGCTCGACACCGGCGCCCGGTCCTCGGCGGTCCACGCCTTCGACCTCGAGGACCTCGAGCGCGACGGCCGGCGCTGGGCCCGCTTCAGCATCCACCCGTGGCAGCGCTCGTCCGCCGACGCGGTGCAGTGCGAGTGCCCGGTCCTCGACGTCCGTGGGGTGCGCTCGTCCTCCGGCCACGCCGAGGAGCGGCTCGTCGTCGCGATGGACCTCGTCCTGATGGGTCGCGAGGTCGCCGCGGAGGTGACGCTGGCCCGCCGCGACGAGATGGGCTTCCGGATGCTCGTCGGCCGCGAGGCGCTGCGCCAGGGCTTCGCCGTCGACCCCGGCCGTTCCTACCTCGGCGGCCGGCCGCCGCTCGCGATGCGCCGCCGCAACCGGGGGAAGGGCTGATGGCGCCACGACGCACCCTCCGGCCGTCGTTCGAGATCGGGCACGTCCGGGTGCGGGCCGGCCGCACGCAGTCGGTGTCGCTGCCGATCACCCGGCTCGTCACCGGGGCCGACGTCGAGCTGCCGGTCCGGGTGGTCCACGGCCGCGAGGAGGGCCCGACGGTGTGGGTCGACGCCGCCATCCACGGCGACGAGGCGGTCGGCGTCGAGGTGGTGCGCCAGGTCGTCGCCGGGCTCGACCCGAAGACGTTGCGCGGCACCGTGATCGCCGTGCCGATCGTCAACGTCCTCGGGTTCTCCGTCGGTGAGCGCTACCTCCCGGACCGCCGCGACCTCAACCGATCCTTCCCCGGCTCGCCGCGTGGTTCGCTCGCCGCCCGCATCGCCCACCTGTTCATGACCGAGGTCGTCGACCAGTGCGAGGTCGGCATCGACCTGCACACCGGCTCGGACCGGCGCACCAACCTGCCGCAGGTGCGCGCCGACCTCGAGGACCCGCGCACCCGTTCCCTCGCCGAGGCGTTCGCGGCCCCGGTGATGCTCAACTCCCGGCTGCGCGACGGGTCGCTGCGGCACGCCGCCCGGGAGCGCGGCGCGACCGTGCTGCTGTACGAGGCGGGCGAGGCCTGGCGGATGGACCGGTGGGCCGTCGACGCCGGCGTGCTCGGGGTGCGCCGCGTGCTGGCAGCCCTGGGGATGACCGACCCCGTCGCCGAGGACCCGCCGCCGCCGTCGGCCGTCTCGTTCCGCAGCGGCTGGGTGCGCGCCCGGGGGACCGGGATGCTGCACCTCGAGGTGGCGCTCGGCGACCGGGTCGTCCGGGGGGCGCGGCTCGGCGGCCTGTTCGACTCGCTCGGCAAGCGGGTACGCCTGGTGCACGCCGACCGCTCCGGCATCGTCGTCGGGCGCACCGAGGCGCCGCTGGTCAACTCCGGGGACGCGGTCGTCCACATCGCCGAGGTCGAGGAACCCGAGCCCCGGAGCTGACCCCGCAGGGCGGTCCTGCGAAGCCCCGGGCCGTCGTGCCCTGGCGAGCCTGCCTCGGCGCCCCGATCGTGACGTGCCGTGCTGATCCTGCCGTGCCGTGCCGATCGTGCCTCGCCGCCCCGATCGTGCCTCGCCGCCCCGATAGTGCCTCGCCGCCCCGTCCTGGCACGTCGGCCGGGCGAGATCGCCGCGGCGACGTGATGTCGGGCACGCCGGACGGCGTCAGCCGGCGGGACGCACGAGCCCCGACTCGTAGGCGACGACGACCGCCTGCACCCGGTCGCGCACACCGAGCTTCATGAGGACCCTGGCCACGTGGGTCTTGACGGTGTTCTCGGAGACGAAGAGCTCCGCGGCGATCTCTCCGTTCGAGAGCCCGCGCGCCATCATGCGCAGCACCTCGTTCTCCCGCGAGGACAGCTGCTCGAGTCCTCGGGCCGCGCCCGCCGGCGCGCGCGCTGCGAACTCCTCGATGAGCCGCCGGGTGACGCTCGGAGCGAAGAGCGCCCCACCGTCCGCGACGACCCGCACGGCCGTGACGAGCCGCTCCTCGGGCGCGTCCTTGAGGAGGAAGCCGCTCGCGCCGGCGCGCAGCGCGTCGTAGACGACCTCGTCGAGGTCGAAGGTCGTGAGCACGAGCACGCGCGGGGGGTCGGTCATCCTCGTGATGGTCCGGGTGGCCTCGATGCCGTCGACCTCGGGCATCCGCACGTCCATGAGGACGACGTCCGGGTGGTGCTCCCGGGCGGCGAGCATGGCCGCTCGTCCGTCGCCCGCCTCCGCGACGACCTCGAGGTCCGGCTCCGGCGCGAGGATCATTCTCAGCCCGGCGCGCACGAGCGGCTGGTCGTCGGCCAGCAGCACGCGCACGGGAGTCATGCCGGCTCCACGGAGAACGGCAACCGCGCCGCCACCTCGAAGCCGCCACCGGCAACCGGTCCGACCCGTACGTCCCCCCCGACGACGGCGACCCGCTCGCGGATGCCGACGAGGCCGAGGCCGGAACCGGGCTCTCCTTGCCGGCGGGTCCCGGTGTCGCAGACGGTCACGTCGAGCGCGTCCGGGCCGTAGCGCAGCCGCACCTCGGCGCTCGCGTGCTCCGCGTGCTTCAGGACGTTGGTCAGCGCCTCCTGGACGATCCGGTAGGCCGACAGGTCGATCCCCGGCGGTACCGAGGCCGGAGACCCCTCGACCTCGAGCCGGACGGAGAGCCCTGACGAGCGGACCTGCTCCACGAGGGCCTCGAGGTCGGCGAGCCCCGGTTGCGGGGAACGGTCCGTCGTCGGGTCGTCCTCGACGTCCCGCAGGGCCGCGAGGAGCCGGCGCATGTCGCCGAGGGCCGCGGTGTTCGTCTGCTCGATGGCGTCCAGGGCGCCACGGACCTCCGTCTCCTCGACCCGCAGGGACCGGCGCGCGCCCCGTGCCTGGAGGATGCTCACGGAGATGGCGTGGCTCACGACGTCGTGCAGCTCTCGGGCGATGCGGGCCCGCTCCTCGGCCACGGCCCGGCGGGCCGCCTCCGCCTGCTCGGCTTCCAGGCGTCCGTTCTCGGCCTCGAGCTCGGCGACGTGTTCCTCCCGCAGACGCAGGACGAGGCCGGCCAGCCAGGGCATTGCGGTGACCGAGAGGAAGTACGCGACGTCGCCGGTGCTCTCGACCGACGCGGTGCTGTCGCCGAGCAGGAGCAGAAAGGTCATGGTCAGGACGACGAGCGGGGCCGACCACGCGGCGCGGCCCCGCGTCCAGCGGCCGAGGGTCCAGTGGACGAGCAGCCAGGTGAGCAACCAGGTGATGTTGCCGCCGGCGAGGAACGGGGGGTCGATCAGCCCCGTGAGAAGCACCGCGC
>NZ_DAOLAC010000052.1:0-16946 GCF_035325325.1 Phycicoccus sp.
CTCCTCATCGCCGGAGGACTACAGATCCCGACCCACGCTCATCCGTGAAGAGCCCTCAATCGGAGCGGAGCCGATCCGATTTCAGGCCAGCCGCTGGCGCAAACCGGTCGCCCGGGCCACCGGCCGAGAGATGGCGGCGGCTAGGGCATCAGCGCTTCCGACAACTCTCACATGGTGCGTCGCGCGCGAGACGGCCGTGTAGACGGTCTCGCGCGTGCCTAGGTGCGAGTCCGCGGGCGGTAGGACGACGGTCACCCGGGTGAACTGGCTGCCCTGGCTGCGGTGCACGGTCAGGGCGTGTAGCGGCCGGACGTCGCCGAGCCGCGCGACCGGCACGAGCACCGGCTCGCCGCCGCGGCCGAATGCGGCCACCAGACCGCCGCGCCCGTCGTCCACCACCACGCCTGTGTCTCCGTTGTAGAGCCCGATCTCGTAGTCGTTGGTGGTGACGAGCAACGGCTGGCCGACGTGGTGGCCGTCCGGTCGCAGCAGGTCGGGATGCTGCTCGGCCAGCCAGCCGGCCGCCAGTGCCGACCAGTGCGCGACGCCGCGCTGGCCGAGCCGGTGCGCACACAGCAGCCGATGCGCGTCGAGCGCGCGGACGGCGGCCGCGCCGTCCCCCCGCACGGCCGCGTCGTGCAGTGCGGCGCCGCTGGCTAGGACGTCGGCCCGCACCCCGGACAGCTCGGCCGGTCCGAGCCGGGCGTCGTCGTCCACCTCGACCAGCTCGACGCCCGGTTCTCCACACCGGAGCAGCTCGAGCGTTCCCGCGGCGTCGCCCATCTGCACGCAGCGCGCAAGCTCGGCGATGGCCGGAACGTCCGTACGGTGGTTGGTGCGCAGAATGGTCACGCCGTCGCGCATCCGCGCCGACGCGGTGACGGGCTGCTCCTCAACGTCGGTGCCGGGCAGCACGGCTCGTAGTCGCTCGGCGAGCTCAGGCGTGCGCCGTCCGGTCGTCGTGCGGTCGACCAGGTCACCCAGCACCGCCCCGGCCTCCACCGACGCGAGCTGGTCGGGGTCGCCGACCAGGACCAGCCGTGTGGTGGGGCGCAGCGCCTCCAGCAGCCGGCACATCATGGTCAGCGACACCATCGAGCTCTCGTCGACCACGACCACCTCGTAGGGCAGCCGGTTGGTGCGGTCGTGGCGGAACCGGCTGCGCGCCCCCGGACGCCAGCCCAGCAGCCGGTGCAGCGTGACGGCTGACAGCTCACCGAGCCGTTCGCGGTCAGCCGCCGACAGGTCGGTCGTCGACGACCGCACCGCCTCCTCCAGCCGCGCGGCCGCCTTGCCGGTCGGCGCGGCCAGCGCGATGCGGCACGCGGGGTCCTGCTCGCGCAGCGCCGCGAGCAGCCGCGACACCGTGGTGGTCTTGCCCGTGCCCGGACCGCCGGCCAGCACGCTGATCCGCGTCAGCGCACACACTGCCGCACCCGTGCGCTGGTCCGGGTCGACGTTCGCGCCGCCACCGAACAGCCGGTCGAGACTGCGCCGCAACTGGTCCAGGTCGACGTCGTCAGGTCGGCTCGCCGAGCGGGTGAGCAGCTCGTCGGCGACCTGCTGCTCCTGCTCCCAGTATCGGGCCAGCCACAGCCGGCTGCCCTGGAGCCGAACGGGGCGCCCTTCGCCGACGAGCGGGCTGGCGGCGCACCGCGCGACCCACCCGTCGTCTGGCCAGGGCGGGTCGGCCGACGCCACGACGCCGGACGACGGCTCGCCCTGAAGGTCGTCGACGACCCAGGTGTCGCCCACGTCCGCCAGGTCGATCACCACCGAGCCCAGAGCGGTCGACCGCACGACCAGCGCCACCGCGAGCAGGACCGCCTCGTCGCCCTCACCGCCCAGGACGCCCAGCCTTTGCGCCACGTGGACGTCGGCCGCCGTGAGTACTCCGGCCCGGGCGAAGTCGCGCAACAGCCCGGCGGCGCGCCGAGGGACCGTCGGCTCGTAGGCTGCGACCTCCGGTGGGGCCGTCATCGTCCACCCGATAGCAGGTCGGAGGCCTCGACCACCAGGGCGGCCGGCGGCCGCCACGCGAAGACCCCGGGCGCTCCGCCGTCCGGCAGGACGACGTCGGGCCCCGACATCCCGCGCAAGAACAGGTACAGCGACCCGCCGAGATGGACGTCGGGGTCGTAGCCCGGCTGGCGCCAGCGCAGGTAGCGGTGCAGCGCGACCCCGTACAGCAACGCCTGCAACGGGTAGTGCGCCTCGACCATCGCGGTCTCGAGGGCCTCGGTTCGGTAGTGCCAGGCGGTCAGGGGCTCGTCGTAACCGCCAAGGCGGTTGGTCTTGTAGTCGACGACGAGGTAGCTCACCGCGCTGCCGTCACGTACCCGCAGGACGGCGTCGATGCTGCCGGTGAGGTAGCCGCGCAGCGGGGCCGGCTCTAGCTCGACCAGCGCGTCGGCGTACCCGGCGAGCAGCCCGGTGCTGCAGTGCTTGCGCCACAACGGGACGAGGCCGGTCAGCACGGGCTCGACCGCTGTGGGCTGGTCCCCGCCGGCCAGCGGCAGCTCGAAGTCCAGCTCGGGCAGCCGGTCGGCGCCCACGAGCTTGGCGAGCGTGCGGCCGCCGGCGAGGGCCCCGAGCGGAGTGACCGCGGCCAGGGCCAACGCGTCGGCCAGCGCGCCGACGGCAAGGCCGCTGGTCATGCGAGAGGCGTTGCGGACCAGCGCCGTCCGCAGCTGACTCGCGTCGGAAGGGTCGGCCACCTCCTCCAGAGCCGAGTGCACGAGGGTGCCGAAGGCCGGGCCCGCTGGCAGGGCGTCCCAGGCCGAGACCACCTCGCCCAACGGGGTGTCGGCGCCGGCCGCCACCGCATCGACCGGCTCGAGGTCGAACTCGTCGTCCTTGCCCTCGCTCTCTGGCTCGCTACCCAAGCGCGGCGCATCGTGGGCCACCGCGGTGAGCGCGCTGTACGACGTCCGACGCCAGGTGGCGTCGAGCGGCCGGTCGAGGACGGCGAGCGACAGGCCAGGTCGCCCGGTCAATGCAGGCCGGTAGGCCGGCACCGGTCGGGCCTCGACCACCTCGACCGCGAGGTCGGGTGTCGCCAGGGCGCGGATCGCCCGCAGCGCAACGGCATCAGGGGCGGGCCGCATGCTGGTGGGAGCGACCACCGAGGGGTCGCGGTGCATGAGCAGCCGCTGCACCGCGGACGTCGTCGTGTTCTGCGTAGGGCCGGCGGCGCGGGCCGGGGTGTCGGGAAAGCCTGCCTCGGCGCCGGCCCTCACCTCTCTTGACTCATACCCGTGGGGGGTATAACTTCGGAACTGTCAGATACCCCTTAGGGGTATGAGAGGAGCAGTGATGACCCACACCGTGCCGGGCTACATCGGCGAGAAGCACGCGGTCCTGAACCGACTGCGCCGGGTCGAGGGCCAAGTGCGGGGCCTGCAACGGATGGTCGAGGACGACACGTACTGCATCGACATCCTCACCCAGGTCTCCGCGGTGACCCGGGCGCTGGAGAACGTCGCCCTCGGGCTGCTCGACGAGCACATGCGGCACTGCGTCACCGACGCGGTCCGCGCTGGCGGCGAGGAGGCCGACGAGAAGCTGACGGAGGCCTCCGAGGCGATCGCCCGTCTGGTCCGCTCCTGAGCCTCGCCAGTACGACCCCCATCGAGAACCGGAAGGAACAGAAATGACAACCCAGACCTACCCCGTCACGGGCATGACCTGCGGGCACTGCGTGCACGCCGTGACCAGCGAACTGAAGGAAATCGACGGCGTCACCGACGTCGACGTCGACCTCGTCGCCGGCGCGACCTCGACCGTCACCGTCACCAGCGCAACCCCCCTCGAGCGCGACGCCGTCGTCGCCGCGCTCGACGAGGCGGGCGACTACCAGCTCGCCTCCTGACCCCGATCCACCGCGCCGGCGGCGCTGGCGCCCGAAGGAGAGCCCATGACCGGACAGCCCACCTCGAACGCCGACCTCGGCCACGAGACCGAGCTCGTCATCGGAGGCATGACCTGTGCCTCCTGCGCGGCCCGCATAGAGAAGAAGCTCAACAAGATCGACGGCGTCACCGCCACGGTCAACTACGCGACCGAGAAGGCCAAGGTCGTCTTCCCCGACGGCGTCACAGCTGCCGACCTCGTGGCGACGGTCGAGGCCACCGGATACACCGCCGAGGTCCCGGCCCCACCCGCTCAGGACGTCGCGGAGGAGCGGCCGCCGGCCGAACCGGACGAGGCCGCCGCGTGGCGGCAGCGCCTCGTGGTCTCGGCGGGGCTCACCGTCCCGGTCGTGCTGCTGGCCATGGTCCCGTGGCTGCAGTTCGACAACTGGCAGTGGGTCAGCCTCACCCTGGCCTCACCCGTCGTGGTGTGGGGTGCGCTGCCCTTCCACCGGGCCGCGTGGACCAACGCCCGCCACGGGGCGGCGACGATGGACACGCTCATCTCGGTCGGCGTCAGTGCGGCGTACCTGTGGTCGCTGTGGGCGCTGCTCTTCACATCCGCCGGGCACAGCGGGATGCGGATGGGCTTCACCCTGCTGCCGGGCTCTGCCGGGGGCGAGCCGGAGATCTACCTCGAGGTCGCCTCGGCAGTGACCGTGTTCATCCTCGCCGGCCGGTACTTCGAGGCGCGCGCCAAGCGTGACTCCGGTGCGGCGCTGCGGGCGTTGCTCGACCTGGGCGCCAAGGACGTCGCGGTCCTTCGCGGCTCCGGCGCCGACGCCACCGAGGTCCGGATCCCGGTCTCGCAGCTCGCCGTGGGAGACCGGTTCGTGGTCCGTCCTGGCGAGAAGGTGGCCACCGACGGCGTCGTCGAGTCGGGGACCTCGGCCGTGGACGCCTCGATGCTGACCGGGGAGGCCGTGCCGGTCGAGGTCGGTCCCGGTGACTCCGTCGTCGGGGCGACCGTCAACGCCGGCGGCCGGCTCGTCGTCCGGGCCACCCGGGTCGGCGCCGACACCCAGCTCGCGCAGATGGCGCGGCTGGTCGAGGAGGCCCAGACCGGCAAGGCCGACGTCCAGCGTCTCGCCGACCGGGTCTCCGCGGTGTTCGTGCCGATCGTCATCGGGCTCTCGCTCGTCACGCTACTGGTGTGGCTGGCCACCGGACACCCGGCCTCGGCCGCGTTCACCGCCGCCGTCGCCGTGCTGATCATCGCCTGCCCGTGCGCCCTCGGCCTGGCCACCCCGACCGCCCTGCTCGTCGGCACCGGCCGCGGCGCCCAGCTCGGCATCCTCATCAAGGGCCCGGAAATCCTCGAGTCCACCCGGGTCGTCGACACCATCGTCCTCGACAAGACCGGAACCGTCACCACCGGCGCGATGCGGCTCGTCGACGCCACCCCCGCGGCAGGTGTCGAGGCCGACGACCTGCTGCGCACCGCCGGGGCCCTCGAGGCCGCGTCCGAGCACCCCATCGCCCAGGCCGTCGCTGCCGGCGCCACCGCACGGCTCGGCGCCTCGCTCCCGGAGGTCGAGGACTTCACCTCCTCCGCGGGGCTCGGCGTCCAGGGCGTCGTCGACGGCCACGCCGTCGTCGTCGGGCGCCCGGCGTGGCTGGCCTCGCACTGGGCCCTGCACCTCGACGACACCCTCGCGGCCGCCGTGGCCGACGCGGAGTCGCGCGGTGCCAGTGCGATCGTCGCCGGGTGGGACGGCGAGGTCCGTGGTGTCCTCGTCGTCGCCGACACCCTGAAGCCCACCAGCGCCGAGGCGGTCACCGATCTCAAGGGGCTCGGGCTTCGCCCGGTGCTGCTCACCGGCGACAACGCCCGCGCCGCTCGATCCGTTGCTGAACGGGTCGGGATCGAGGAGGTCCACGCGGAGGTCCTGCCCGCCGACAAGGTCGACGTCGTCCGCGCCCTCCAGCAGCAGGGCCGGGTCGTCGCCATGGTCGGCGATGGCGTCAACGACGCCGCGGCGCTGGCCGCTGCGGACCTCGGGATCAGCATGGGGACCGGCACCGACGTCGCCATCGAGGCCTCCGACCTCACCCTGGTCCGGGGTGACCTGCGCGCGGCCGTCGACGCCATCCGGCTCTCCCGACGCACCCTGGCCACCATCAAGGGCAACCTCTTCTGGGCGTTCGCCTACAACGTCGCCGCCATCCCGCTCGCCGCGCTCGGCCTGCTCAACCCGCTGATCGCGGGCGCCGCCATGGCCTTCTCCTCGGTCTTCGTCGTGAGCAACAGCCTCCGGCTTCGCGGGTTCCGCTCGAGCAGCCCGGAGGCATCGAGTCGCTGAGCCGATGGTCGGCCGTCGGCCCATACCATCACCTCGGCGGGCCGATGTCAGAGCAGGCGCTCGGTCGTGGCTCCCAGGTCGGTCGTCCGGAGCACCGCGTCGCCCGCGACCGCCAGAACTTCGACGCCGTCGGGCGTCCTCGAGGCATGGACCGCCTGCACCTCACCGAGCGAGGTCGGCCCGGTCCGCCACGTCGTGCCCCCGTCCTCGCTGAGCACGAGTCGGCCGGCGACATCGACACCGGCCACGGTCTCGTCGTCGGCCCAGTGGACGGCAACCAGGAGCTCCGGCGTCGTCACTCGGGTCCAGGACGCCCCGCCGTCGTCGCTGTGGAGCAACCCGTCCTGGGTGGTGGCGAGCACGCGTTCGCTCGAGGCGGAGACGGCCAGCACGTGCGGTGCAGACGGCATCCGGCGCGCTTCCCAGGTGCGGCCGCCGTCAGTGCTGACGCGCAGGGTGCCGTCGAACCCGGCGACGAGGCCGGAGCCGGCGCTGAGCCCGTGGAAGTCCGACTCGCCGCCGCGGGAGAGCGACGTCCAGGTCGCGCCTCCGTCGGTCGAGCGGATCAGTCCGACGGGGTTCGGGAGCTCGGTGGTGGTGCCCGGGTGCCCGGAGGCCAGGTAGCTGCCGTCGGCCGCGATGGCGAAGCCCATGAGATCGACGACGGGACCGACGGGTGTCGGCCCGGAGGCATCGATGCGGAACAGCCCGCCGTGCGTGGCGAGCACGACGTCACCGGTGGTGGCGTCGCGCCCGACTCCGTGGATGTGGCCCATCGGGCGCGGCGACCCGGTCGGCCGCGGCCGGTCCTGGGTCGAGGACGAGGTGGGGGAGACGCTCTCCGACGGCGTGGTCGAGGACCCGGCCGGCGTCGGCGCCGCGGCTGTCTCGCTGGTGCTCCCACATCCGGTGAGGACCAGACCGAGCCCGGCGGCAATGAGGAAGGTACCGGCCCGGCATCGTGGGGTTCGTGGGTTCCACCGGCTCAGGGGCCAGAACGGGGTCATGGTGTGGGTTGTCTCCGTGGGGAAGGGGTCTGGATGGTGCACCGGTGAAGGAGGGCGGGTGCGCGCCAGGCTCAATGGCCGTCGACGAGGCGCTGCCGTCGCGAGCGGTACTCGTCGATGCCGATTTCGCCCGCGGCGAACCGTTCCTCGAGACCGCCCAGCGACTCGGCGTCGGCGGTCCGCGGTGGGTCGCGGGGGCGCAGCATACGGACGATGGCGGTGACGACGACAGCCCAGAGGAGCAGGGTCCCGAGGACGGCGACGCCCATCACCCATGTTTGCCCTGCCCACATCCATCCACCCGAGCCCATCGAGTCGCCACCTCCCGCCGCGGACGCCCGCCGTCACGGTCCGTCGAGGTCCATCGAACGCGGCAAGCGTCAGGAACCGGTCGACCTTCCATGAAGAAACGACGAAGGATCGCCGTGCCTCTGCGACCATCTGGCTTCTCTCCGGTCCGGATCGGTAAGACTGCCGAGGTGCCCGGACCGGACGAGACCACCCCCGCGACGGTGCTCGTCGTCGACGACGAGACCGCCCTGGCCGCGATGATTGGCACGTACCTGGAGCGAGCCGGGTACGCGACAGCGCGAGCGGAGACCGGGCCGGAAGCGGTCCGTGCCGCCCGGGAGAGCCGGCCCGACGTCATCGTCCTCGACCTCGGCCTGCCCGGGCTCGACGGGGTGGAGGTCTGCCGGCAGGTGCGTACGTTCTCCGACTGCTACATCCTCATGCTCACCGCCCGCGCCGAGGAGACCGACCGGCTCGTCGGGCTGTCCGTCGGGGCCGACGACTACATCACCAAGCCGTTCAGCCCGCGAGAGCTCGTGGCCCGCGTGCAGGCCGTGCTGCGCCGTCCCCGGACCGGTACACCGGGCGAGCCGGCAGAGGCGCCGCCCCGGGTGTTCGGCGACCTGCGGATCGAGCCGGGCGCCCGGGTGGTGACCGTGGCCGACCGGCCCGTCGAGCTGACCCGCACCGAGTTCGACATCCTCGACGTGCTCTCGGCCAGGCCCCGCTACGCCTGGGCCCGACGCCAGCTCATCGACGAGGTCTGGGACCGGGCCTGGGTCGGGGACGAGCATCTCGTCGACGTCCACGTGGCTCACCTGCGGCGCAAGCTCGGCGACGACCCGGCATCCCCCCGGTACGTCGAGACCGTGCGTGGTGTCGGCTACCGGATGGGACCGGGATGACCGCCGACCGTGAAGTCGCCGCCGAGGGGTCGGCTCCCGTCGACGACGGCGTGAAGCCGGCCCGCAGCCTGGCGACACGGCTGATGCTCGCCCAGCTGGGGGTCCTCTCGCCAGCGTGGTCACCGCGGGTGGCGACGCGGCGCTCGTCGGCCCGCCGTTGTTCCACGAGCACCTCCTGCGCGCCGAGGGCCGGCTCAACCCGAGTGAGCTGCTCCACGTCGAGCGGGCCTACCTCGATGCCAGTCTGCTCTCCCTCGGTGTCGCGTTCGTCGTCGCGCTGTCCGCCGCCGGGCTGGTCACCTGGGTGCTCGCGCGACGGCTCCGCCGCCCACTGGCCGAGCTCTCCTCCGCCGCCGGAGAGATTGCCCGTGGCCGCTACGACCGCCGCGTTGCGCCGACGGGTGCCGGATCCGAGCTCGACGCGCTCGCGCACTCCTTCAACACGATGGCCACCCGGCTCGAGGTCACCGAGGACACCCGCAGACGCCTGCTCACCGACCTGGCGCACGAAATGCGCACCCCCGTCGCCACCTGCACCGCGTACCTCGAGGCCCTCGACGACGGGGTCACCACCTGGGGACCGGAGACCAGCGCGGTGCTCGGGCAGCAGGTCGACCGGCTCGCGCGGCTGGCCGCCGACATCGACGACGTCAGCCGCGCCGAAGAGGGCCGGCTCAGCCTGGAACCCCGTCGTGTGCCCGTCTCGCGCCTGATCGACAACGCCCACTCGGTGATGCAGGCCAGGTACTCCGAGAAGGGAGTGGGCCTCTCGCTCGACCGGCGCGAGGGCCGCGACGCCCACGTCCGGGTCGACCCCCAGCGCGTGGGACAGGTCCTCGGCAACCTGCTCGACAACGCCCTGAGGCACAGCCCGATCGGCTCCCAGGTGCACCTCGAGTCGCGCGTCGACGGCGCCGAGGCCGTGCTCGATGTCATCGACGAAGGGGAAGGGATCGACGCGGCACAGCTGCCCCACGTCTTCGAGCGCTTCTACCGCGGGGACACTGCCCGCGACCGCAAGGACCGCGGATCGGGAATCGGGCTGACGATCAGCCGAGCCATCGTCGACGCCCATGGTGGCTCGCTGACCGCGCGCAGCGCCGGCCCCGGCCGCGGGTCCACCTTCGAGATACGCCTACCGCTGGACCCGGGAGGCCCGGCATGACCGGCCTGGCCGCCACGGGGGCGGTCGCCCTGCTCGGAGTGGCCCTGCTGTACGCGGCGCACTGGCTGCTCGTCCCGTGGCGTTCCGTCCTGCGCACCGTCCCGTACCAGTCGGGCTGGGTTCCCGAGGCGCATGCGCTCTCCCGCTACCACGTCCGCTGGTACCTCGCGACGCTGCTCTTCCTCGCTTTCGACGTCGAGATGCTCTTCATGTACCCATGGGCAGTCGTCGTCGCCGACCTCGGGGCGAGCGCCGTCACCGAGATGTTCGTGTTCCTCGGGGCCCTGATGGTCGCCGTCGCCTGGGCGTGGCGGGAGGGGGCGCTGCGATGGGTCTGAGCGGGTGGTTCGCCGGTCGGGCCCTGCGTGCCACGCGGGTCCTCGTCGTCGAGGGCGGGGGCGGCTTCAGCGTCCGGGTCGCTGTCGAGCGGGCGGCCCGGGGCCGCGGCTGGCGAACGGCGGAGTCTCCCGCGAGCGCCGATGCCCTCGTGGTGGCCGGGGGGGTCGGCGAAGAGCTCGGCACGGTGGTCGAGGGGGTGTGGGACGCAATGCCCGGTCCGCGTGCCCGGGCCGTCGTCCTGACCGTGGAGGACGTGGATGCCGCACTCGACGACCTCGCCGGTGCGCTCGCCGACGGGCGTGGGCAGGCTCTGGACGCGGAGAGCCGGACGGCCCCCGACCTGTCGTCCGACGGTGACGGTCACGGGGGGATGGACCACGAGGGTCACGGGGGGATGGACCAGGAGGGTCACGGGGGGATGGACCAGGAGGGTCACGGGGGGATGGACCAGGAGGGTCACGGGGGGATGGACCACGAGGGTCACGAGGGGATGGAGCACTCCCACATGGGCCATGGCGACATGGACATGGCGCCGGACGGCATCCCGCTCGCCGAGGGGTCCGACGAGGACCGCGACGGGCTGGAGATGGACGCCCTGCCGGTCCGCCTGGGCCCCGTCCTGCCGCACTGGCCGGCCGGGCTCGTCCTCGACCTGGCCCTCCACGGCGACCTCGTGGTCGAGGCCAGCGCCCGTCTGCTGGACGAGCACGAATCGCACACCTCACCTGAGGACGCGCCGGCGACCCGAGCTGCCCGTCGCTGCGACGAGGTCGCGGCACTCCTCGCCCTGGCGGGTGCCGTCGAGGCCGAGCAGCTGGCACGGTCCGCCCGGGACGCCCTCCTCGACCACCGTGGCGACGACGCGCGCGCCCTCCTCGTCGACGTGCGCCACCGGCTCGAGCACTCTCGGCTCCTTGCGTGGTCGCTGCGCGGGGTCGGGGTGATCGCCCCACAGCGGGCGGAGGAGCTCGGGCTCCCCCCTGAGGTCTCGGGCGACTGCCGTGACCGGCTCCTGCGGCTGGTCGAGCGGGCCATCGCCGCGGCCCACTCGTACGCGGGAACAGCGGACGGCGACGACGTGAGACCTGCTGTCGTGCCGGTCGCTAGGTGGGGGGCCCTCGTCCGCGACTGCGATGTCGCCGTCGCTCGGCTCGTGGTCGCGACGCTGGGCACCCCGACCCCGACCTCGGAGAGGGAGGGGGCGCGCCATGGGTGAGGTCACGACCCTGGCCGGCGGCTGGGCCTTCCCCGCCGCGGTGCTGCTCGCTGCCTACGCTGCGGGTGCAGTGGCGCTGGATGCCCTGATCGGGGCTCGAGCGGAGGGCCTCCCCAGGGGTCCGGCCCTGACCCGCCCCTTCGACGAGACTGTGCGGCTGCTGCGGCAGCGTCGGCGAGCGCCGCTGTCGGCGGACACCCTCCTCTGGAGGGTGGGTGGGGGCGGGCTGCTCGTCGCCGCGCTTCTCATGGTGGCCGTCGTCCCGCTCGGCGACCTGGTGCTCAGCGACCTCGACGTCGGGGTCGTCTGGTTCAACACCATGGACGTGGCCGTGTGGGCGTTGGTCTGGCTCACCGGGTGGGGGGCGAACTCGGCCCATTCACTCATCGGGGGGTACCGCTTCCTCGCCCTCGCCCTCGCCTACGAGCTGCCGCTGATGTTCGCGCTCGTCGCACCGGCCGTGGCCGCGGCGAGCCTGAACGTCGGGGCGGTCGCCGCGGCCCAGGCCGACCTCTGGTTCGTCGTCTGGATGCCGGTCGCGTTCGCCGTCTACTGCCTCGGTGTCCTCGCGTTCTCCGTGTGGGGCCCGTTCAACCCGCCCGCCGGCCGGGACCTCGCCGGGGGCGTGCTCGTCGAGCTCTCCGGGGTCGACCGACTCCTCGTCCAGGCCGGTCGATACGCCCTCCTGACGGCCGGCGCCGCCTTCGCCGTCCCGATGTTCCTCGGTGGCGGGGCCGGCCCCCTGCTGCCCGGCTGGGCCTGGGTGCTGGTGAAGACCGCCGTGCTGCTTGCAGTGCTCGTCGCGGCGCGCCGCCGGATCCCGACCGTGCGGCCCGAGCTGTTCATGGAGGTCGGGTGGGTCGTCCTCCTCCCCGCCGTGCTCGTCCAGGACCTCGTCGTCGCTGTCGTCGCGGCCTGGAGGGGCTGATCACGTGCTCGTGGATGTCACGTTCTGGCTGCTCGGCCTGGTCGCCGTCGTCTCGGCCGTGCTCGTCTTCGTCGTCGACTCGATGGCGCGCGCCACCTACGCGTTGGCGCTCTCCTTCGTCGCGGTCGGCTTCGTGCTGATCCTGCTGCAGCAGAACTACCTCGGCGTCGTCACGGTGCTCATGATGCTCATGGAGATGGCGGTCATGGCTGTCTACATGGTCATGTACATGGGGATGAACCCCGCGCTGATGCCGATGTCGATGGTCCACTCCAAGCGAGCGGCGCTCGTCGTCTCCGTCGGTGCGTTCGTCGTCCTCGGCTCCGGGGCGCTGCTCGTCGACTGGCCGGTCCGCCGCGGGGTACCGGCTCCCGATGTCACCCGCGCCCTCGGTGAGGCGACGATGGGGCCGTACATGCTGGTCATGGTCGTGGTCAGCCCGGTCATGGTGGCGACGATCGTGGGAGGCATCGTCCTCGCCGCACACCGCACCCGCTACGACCGGTTCGGCGACGATCTCGACAGGCGACCGCCCCGCGACCCCGCACGAGGGGGTGTGGGCGGATGACCCTCCAGCTCGTGCTGCTCGTCGCGGCCGCCCTGTTCGCGGTGGGCCTCTACGGGGCTATCTCCCAGCAGGTCGTCGTCATGGTGATGATGGGCCTCGAGGTCATGGTGAACGCCGTGATCCTCGCCGCCGGGGCGATGTGGTGGTTCCTCGCACCCGATCCCGCCGGGCAGGTCCTCCTCCTCGTGGTGCTCGCCGCGATGACGGTCGAGATGGCGACCGGCTTCGCCGTGGCGACGCTCTGGCACCGGGCACGGGGGAGCGACATGACCGACTCCGCGACCGAGCTGTCGGGATGAGCGCGGTGACGTGATGACCTCCTCCACCGCCGACGCGCTGCTCTGGGCGCTCGTGCTGTTCCCCGCCGCGGTGGGCGCGGCGCTCCTTGTCCTCCCCGGACGGCTGGGCCGGCCGGCCCCGGTCCTCGGGGTGGCGGCGGCCCTCGTGACCACGGGACTCTCGTTGGCCGTCGCAGTGGAGCGCCCGGCCGTCGGGGTGCCGTTCGTCGCGGGATCGGACCTCGCGATGAGCGTCGACGGCCTGGCGGCGGTCGTCGCCCCGACCGTGGCGCTCGTGACGACCCTGGTCCTGCTCGCCGCGGTCGGAGACGTGCGGGAGTCCCCGGCCCGCTTCCAGGGCCTCATGCTCGTCTTCGCGGCTGCTGCCCTGCTCACCGTCACCGCCTCGACCCTGCCCGCCCTGCTCCTCGCGTGGGAGCTCATGGGTGCGACCTCGTACGCGCTCATCGGGTTCCGGTGGCGTGACGAGCGCCGAGTCGGCTCGGGGCTCACGGCATTCGTCACGACCCGCACGGCGGACCTCGGGCTCTACGTCGCTGCGGCTGCGGCGCTCGCCGGGGGCGCCGGACTCGACCTCGACGAGCTGGCGTCGGCGGGCCCGGGCTGGCGCGACGTCGTGGCGCTCGGTGTCCTCGTCGCTGCGCTCGGCAAGGCCGCCCAGCTCGTCCTCGCCTTCTGGCTCTCCCGCGCCATGGACGGGCCCAGCCCGGTGAGCGCGCTGCTCCACTCCGCGGCGATGGTGGCGATGGGTGGCTACCTCCTCCTGCGGCTCCAGCCCCTCCTCGAGGCGACCGGCTGGGCGGCCACGGCGGCGGCGTGGGCCGGGGCCTTGACGGCCGTGGCGCTCGGCCTGGTGGCCGTCGGCCAGGGCGACCTCAAGCAGCTCCTGGCCGCCTCCACCTCGGCCCAGCTCGGCTACGTCGTCATGGCGGCGGGCCTGGGCGCCACCGCCGCGGGCACCGCTCAGCTCGTCGCCCACGCAGCGACCAAGGCGGGCCTCTTCCTCGCGGCGGGTGCCTGGCTCTCGGCCCTCGGCACCAAGCAGCTAGACGGGCTGCGGGGAGCGGTGGCGCACTGGCCGGTCGTGCGGGTCGCCGCCACCGTCGGGCTCCTCGCGCTCGCCGGCATCCCACCCTTCTCGCTGTGGGCGACCAAGGACCTCGTCCTCGCGGCCGCGCTCGACAGCTCGCCTGCCCTCTACGCCGTCGGCATGCTCGGTGCCCTGCTCTCGGCCGCCTACGCCGGGACCGCGCTGCGCGCGATCTGGGCGCCTGCCGACGCCGAGGAGCGACGTCGCGCCGACGCACTCGCGGGAACGGAGGAGGAGGCGACGGGGGTCGTTCCCCGAGCCTTGACCGCAGCCGTCGTCGCCCTCGCCACGGGAGCCGCCGTCCTCGGGGTGCTCGCGTTGCCGCCCGTCGCCGAGGCACTGGCCGGGGCGGTCGGGGGCAGCCTGGTCGAGCCGACGGTCCCCGAGCTCACCGCCTCCGGCGTACTCGCGGCGCTCGTCGTCGCTGCGGTGGCGCGCCGCCCACTGCCCCGGCCGGCCTGGGCACGGTCCTGGCTCGGCCTCGAGCACGCAGCCCAAGCCGTCGTCGTCCGTCCCACTCTCGCCCTCGCCCGGTCAGCCGCGCGCGTCGACGACGTCCTCGCCTCCGCGGTCGACGCCACCGCCCACGGCGTGACGACCGTGGCGAGCGCAGCAGGGCGAGCGGACGACCGCGTCGTCGACGGTGTCGTCCGCGGCGTGGCCTACCGGGTCCGACAGGCCGGCGCCCTGGCCCGTCGCCCGCAGACCGGGTTGCTGCACCAGTACTACGTCCAGGCCGTCGCGATCGTCGCGGCCGGCATCGCCCTCCTCGTCGTCGTGAGGTGACCGCGTGCTGTCCCTGACCGTGTTCCTGCCGCTCGTCGCGGCGCTCGCCCTCCTCGTGCCCCGCGTCGGTACTCGGGTCGTCGCGTGGTGGTGGGTAGGTGCCTCGGTGCTCGAGGTCGCCCTGGTCGGGGTGCTCTGGTGGGGATACGAGTCCCCGGCCCCCGGCTCTCTCGCCTACGAGGAGCAGGTCCCGTGGATCCCGGGCGTCGACAGCAGCTACCACGTCGGCCTCGACGGCCTGTCCCTGCCGCTCGTCGCGATGACGGCCGTCGTCTTCCTCGCCTGCGCGGTCTACTCCCTGCGCGACCCCGACCGGCCGCGGACCCGGGCCGCCCTGTTCCTCGCCCTCGAGGGCGTCTGCCTCGGACTGTTCGCCGCCGCGGACCTCCTGCTCTTCTTCGTCTTCTTCGACCTGTCGATCGTCGCGATGTACCTCATCATCGCCGGCTGGGGCCACGGCGACCGCGCCCGCTCGGCTCTGCGCTTCTTCCTCTACACGTTCCTCGGCTCCCTGGCCCTGCTCGCCGGTTTCATCGGCCTCTACCTCGCCGCAGACCCCCACACCTTCGACATCGTCGAGCTGGCCCGCCAGAACCCCCTCGCCGGGACCGGAACCACCGGCGTCGTCGTCCTCGGCGCCGTCCTCCTCGGCCTCGCGGTCAAGACACCGACCATCCCCTTCCACACCTGGCTCCCCCCTGCCCACACCGACGCCCCGGCCGTGGGGTCCGCCGTCCTCGCCGGAGTGCTCCTCAAGCTCGGCACGTACGGGTTCGTCCGCGTCGCCATGCCACTGCTCCCCGATGCCTGGCGCTCCTGGGCCTGGGTCGTGCTCGTCGTCGGCATCGTCTCGGTCCTGTGGGGCGGGCTCGTCGCGCTCGGCCAGGGCAACCTCAAGCGGATGATCGCGTACACCTCGGTCAACCACATGGGCTACGTCGTCCTCGCCGTGGGGGCCGCCGGTGTCGTCGCGTCCGGCACGGCCGAGGCCCGCTCCGTCGCCGTCACCGGCGCCGTGACCCAGATGGTCAGCCACGGGCTGGTCACCGCCGCACTCTTCCTCCTCTCGGGGACGTTCCTGGAGCGCGGTGGGTCGTACGAGATCGAGGAGTACGGCGGGCTGGCCGGAAGCGCGCCCCGCACCACCGTTCTCTTCGCCGTCGCCGCCTTCGCCTCCCTCGGGCTGCCGGGCCTCTCCGGGTTCATCGCAGAGTTCCAGATCTTCACCGGCAGCATCGCCGCGGTCCCTGCCAGCGCCGTCGCACTCCTCGGCGTCCTCCTCATCAGCGGCGTGCTCCTGTGGACGCTCCAGCGGGTGTTCACCGGGGAGACACGGGGTCGGGCGGTGGGCTTCACCGACGTCCGCACCCACGAGGGGTGGGCCATCGCACCCCTGTTGGTCCTGTCGCTCGCCATCGGCCTGGCGCCCCGTCCGCTCCTCGACGTCATCGAACCGGCGGCGACCCAGGTCGTCGAGGTCATCGACCGGTGGAGCGGATGACCTCGATGGAAATGCGGCCGCTGGCGATGCTGCCGGAGATGCTGCTCTTCGGCGGCGGCCTCATCTGCCTGCTCGGCGGCTCCTTCACACCGCGGACGGGGCAGTGGCGGATGCGGGTCGTCGCCGCGACCGCCCTGCTCGCGTCAGTGGTGGCGGCGCTGGCGGCGGCGGGCAGCCCGACCACGGCGTTCGAGGGGGCCTTCGCCGTCGACGTCGCGACGACGACGGCCCGCGTTGTGGCCGCGGTCGCCACCCTCATCGTGCTCGTGCTCGCCGCCGACGAGGTGCCCGGCGACCCACGGGAGAGCGAGACCTACGCCCTGCTGCTCTTCGCGACCACGGGGGTGCTCGTGCTCGCCGGAGCCCGCGACCTGCTGGTCCTCGCCGTGGGTTTCCTGCTCGCAAGCCTCCCCCTCTACGCGCTCGTGGGCCTCGGGCGCACCGGCCGAGCTGCCGAGGCCGCACTCAAGACCTACCTTGTGGGCGCCCTGTTCGGCATCCTCCTGCTCCTGGGCGTGAGCCTCCTCTACGGGGTGGGCGCGACGACGTCCTACCCGGAGCTGGCCGACGCCCTCGCCGGTGCGCCGGCCCCGGTGCTGGCGGCCGGGGTGATGGGGGTCATCGGCGGGCTCGCCTT
>NZ_DAOLAC010000052.1:16956-18339 GCF_035325325.1 Phycicoccus sp.
CGCACTTCTGGGTCCCCGACGCGGCGCAGGGCGCCCCCGGTCTCGCCGCGGCCTACGCGACGACCGTGCCGGCGGTGGGCGCGCTGATCGCCGCCTACCGCCTCGTCGTCGCGCTTCCTGACACGGTGGCGGTCGGGGTCCTCGTCGGGGTCATCGCGGTCGGGAGCATGACCCTGGCGAACCTCGCCGCCTACCGCCAGAACGACCCGCGCCGGCTGCTCGGCTGGTCCACGGTGAGCCAGGTGGGCTACCTCTTCGTCCCGGTCGCGGTGGCCGGGCGCAGCGACCTCGCGCTCCCTGCGCTGCTCCTCTACCTCGCCGGCTACGCGGTGACGAACCTCGCTGCGTTCGCGGTGACGGTGGCGGTCCCCCACGCACGGTCCCTCGGCGACTACACCGGGCTCGTCCGGGCGCATCCCGGGTTGGCCGGTGCCCTCGTCGTGGCGCTGCTCGGGCTCCTCGGCACGCCTCCGACCGCCGTGTTCGTCGGCAAGGTGGCGGCCGCAGCGGCCGCGTGGGATGGCGAGATGGCGTGGCTCACCGTCGCCCTGCTCGTGAACACCCTGCTGTCGCTCTACTACTACCTCCGGTGGATCGCGCCCGCGATGCGCCGCACCGACCCGGGCGACGCCCTGGGGGCGGCGCGGCCGTGGTCGTCGCGGACGGCGGTCGCAGCCGCGCTGGTCTCCGTGCTCCTCGGCGTCTTCGCCGGGCCCCTCTGGGCCCTCCTCGACGCGTCGCTGCTGGGCTGACTCCCCCAAGGCTTCACGGAATCTTGACGAGAGTCACGCCAGCCGCACAGGGGCGGGGCCCAAGGTGGTGAGCGTGACGGGAACACGACCGAAGGAGGTCAGCACATGTACTGGCACGACGGCATGGGTGCCGCAGGGTGGTGGGGGATCGGTCTGGGCATGCTGATCTTCTGGGGGATCGTCATCGCGGGCATCGTTCTGCTCGTCCGCCGGGCCATCGGCAGCAACCAGGGCCAGGCCGGGCCACCGGCGTCCCCGCCGAGCCCGGCGCCACCGGAAGTGGGGCAGCCCCACGACGCGCAACGGATCCTCGACGAGCGCTTCGCCCGAGGTGAGATCGACGACGACGAGTACCGCCGGCGCCGCGACATCCTCCGAGGTGGGTGACCGGAGTCCGCGCCCGAGGCGACGCGGAACGGCCGCGACGCGCATGAGCTACGGCCCGTGGCTTCTCCACCACCGAGGTCGTCGCCTTCGAGGATGGCGGGCTGCCCCGCCGCCTCTGGCGCGTCACCCAGCGCAAGACCGCCTCCGGCCGCCGCCCCGCGTAACCCGGTGAAGGAGAACCCGGACGTGCGACGCTCCTATGCTTCGTCAAGCAGTCGGGGCGCCCCTTTCGAGGAGGCGGTAC
>NZ_DAOLAC010000053.1:0-17598 GCF_035325325.1 Phycicoccus sp.
ATGCCGACGCCGCCGCCGTGGTGGATCGAGACCCAGCTCGCGCCGGACGCGGTGTTGACGAGTGCGTTGAGCAGCGGCCAGTCGGCGATGGCGTCGGAGCCGTCGGCCATCGCCTCGGTCTCCCGGTACGGCGACGCGACCGAGCCGGAGTCGAGGTGGTCGCGGCCGATGACGACCGGCGCGCTGACCCGCCCGGAGGCCACGAGGTCGTTGAACGCCAGCCCGGCCTTCTCGCGCTCGCCGTACCCGAGCCAGCAGATGCGGGCCGGCAGGCCCTGGAACGCGATCCGCTCCCGGGCGCCACGCATCCAGCGGTGGAGGCGGTCGTCGTCGGGGAAGAGGTCGAGGACGGCGCGGTCGGTCTCGGCGATGTCCTGCGGGTCCCCCGAGAGCGCCGCCCAGCGGAACGGGCCCTTGCCCTCGCAGAAGAGCGGCCGTATGTACGCGGGCACGAACCCGGGGAACGCGAAGGCCCGGTCGAAACCGCCCTGGCGCGCCTCGTCACGGATCGAGTTGCCGTAGTCGAAGACCTCGGCGCCACCGTCCAGGAAGCCGACCATCGCCTCGACGTGCCGGGCCATCGACGCCCGCGCCCGGTCGGTGAACTCCTCGGGCTTCTTCTCGGCGTACTCGGCCCACTCCTCCAGCCCGATGCCCTCGGGCAGGTAGCTCAAGGGGTCGTGGGCGCTCGTCTGGTCGGTGACGACGTCGATCGGGACGCCGCGGCGCAGCAGCTCGGGGAAGACCTCGGCGGCGTTGCCGACGACACCGACCGAGAGGGCGCGCCGCTCGTCCTTGGCCCGCAGGACGCGCTCGACCGCGTCGTCGAGCCCGTCGGCGACCTCGTCGAGGTAGCGGTGCTCGACCCGGCGGTGCAGGCGGGCCGGGTCGACGTCGACGATGAGGCAGACGCCACCGTTGAGGGTGACCGCGAGCGGCTGCGCGCCGCCCATCCCTCCGCAGCCGGCGGTGAGGGTGAGCGTGCCGGCCAGGGTCCCGCCGAAGCGCTTCTCGGCGACCGCGGCGAAGGTCTCGTAGGTGCCCTGGACGATGCCCTGGGTGCCGATGTAGATCCACGAGCCGGCCGTCATCTGCCCGTACATCGTCAGCCCGAGGTGCTCGAGCCGGCGGAACTCGGGCCAGGTGGCCCAGTCCCCGACGAGGTTCGAGTTGGCGATGAGCACCCGCGGCGCCCACTCGTGGGTGCGGAACACGCCGACCGGCCGGCCGGACTGGACGAGCATCGTCTCGTCCGCGCGCAGGTCGGTCAGGGTGCGGACCATGGCGTCGAAGGCGCGCCAGTCGCGGGCCGCTCGGCCGGTGCCGCCGTAGACGACGAGGTCGTCGGGACGCTCGGCGACCTCGGGGTCGAGGTTGTTCATGAGCATTCGCAGCGGGGCCTCGGTGCTCCACTGCCGGGCGGTGAGGGTGGTGCCGCGGGGGGCGCGGACCGGGCGGGCGCCGTCCATGTCGGTCTCCTTCGTCGTCGTCCTTCCCACTGTCGCGGCGCCGTCGCGGCGGGTGAACCCCGGGGGACACGGACGCGTCTGGCATCCGAGACGTGCCGCCCTCGGCCGGGCCGTGGCGTGAGGTTGCCGGAACGGCAAGCGGATGCGGCACGCCGGGTGGCCTCGGAGCAGACTGCCAGCATGACGACGCACGACGCCCACCACACGGCCGGCCACGACCACGGGTCGGCGGGCCGCCACGAGCACGGGTACGCCGTTCGGGACGACGAGTCGGTGTGGGACGCCCGCTACGCGGAGCTCGACCGGGTGTGGAGCGGCGACCCGAACCTCGCCCTCACCGTCGAGGCCGCGACGCTGCCGCCCGGGCGCGCGCTCGACGTCGGCTGCGGCGAGGGAGCCGACGCGGTGTGGCTCGCCACCCACGGCTGGGAGGTCACGGCGCTCGACCCGTCAGGCGTGGCCCTGGCGCGGGCCCGGACGGCCGCCGAGGCCGTGCGCGCGTCCGTGCGCTGGGTGCACGCGGGCCTCGCCGAGGCCGACCTGCCTGCCGGGGGCTTCGACCTCGTGTCCGTCTTCTACCCTGCGCTCGACCTCGAGACCGACCCGGTGGCGCGACTGGCCTCGCTCGTCGCGCCGGGCGGGACGCTGCTCGTCGTCCACCACGCCGAGGTCGACCGTGAGCGCGCGCTGGAGCACGGCTTCGACCCCGACCTGCTCCTCTCGCCCGAGGGCGTCGCGGCGGGGCTGGGCGACGGGTGGACGGTGAGCGGTCCGGAGAAGCGGCCGCGGTCGGTCAGCGGCGGCGCCGGGGCGCACCACCACGACGACCTCGTGGTCCGGGCGCTGCGCCACGGCTGACGCTGTCCCGCGAACGTGTGTGAAGAACGTCGGCATGCCGGCGTTCTTCACACACGTTCGCGGTGTGGCTGTCAGGGGCGCTCGGCGCGCGTCCGCAGGTCGGCGAGCCGGCGGTCCCAGGCGCTCGAGACGGCCACGAGCCACTCGGCACGCTCACGCAGGGCGTCGGCGTCGACTCGGAAGAGGACGTCGCGGCCGTGCTTCGTCGAGCGCACGAGACCGGCGTCCTCGAGCACGCGCAGGTGCCGGGTCACGGCCTGCCTCGTCACCGGCAGCGGCTCGGCCAGCCGGGTCGCCGTCGCAGCCCCCGTCGTCCCGAGCGTCGCCAGCAGGGTGAGCCGCGTCGCGTCACCGAGGGCCGCGAAGACCTCCGCGGCCCGGGCGTCGACGACGGGCGCGCTCATCGGACGCGCTGCGACTCGACCTGCCGCCTGGCGACGTCGAGCTCGGTGTCCCAGCCCTCGGTGTTGTCGGCGACCGTCTTCGCGAGCTGGGTCTCCGTCTCGTCGAGCGACTCGAAACCACTCTCCCGCACCCGGAGCGTCACGCCGTCCTCGGCGTCGTCGACCCAGAACTCGGTGAGCGTACCGGGGCCGTCGAGGCTCGGGGAGTCGGTGCGCGCCAGCCACCGGAAGGCGACGTAGCGCGGCGGCCGCTCCTCGAGGACGACGAGGGGGAATGCCCCGTGGACCGGGTCGGTGACGATGACGACGCCGTCGTCGCGGCGGTCCACGACGTGGGCGACGTACTCGCCGTCGTTGATCCACCAGCCCGGCTCGCTGACCAGGGGCCAGACCTCCTCGGCGCTGGCGGCGATGGCGATGGTCTTGTCGATGACGTGTCCCACGGGTCCTCCTCGGTCGGATATGCAACATAAATGTTGCACATGCGACGCGACAGGACAAGCCCGCCGGCGCAGTTCAGGCGAGGGGGCCGGTGTGCTCCTCGACGGCGCGGCGGACCGTGCCGTCGACGACCAGCCGGTGGGCGACCTCGATCTCCGGCGCGAGGAACCGGTCCGGGCCCGGCTCGCCGGCCCCGGCGGCGGCCAGCGCCGAGACGACCGCGCCGGTGGCGGGCGCCGGCTCGAGCGGAGCCCGCAGCCGGATGCCGCGGGCCGCGGTGAGGACCTCGACCGCGAGCACCCGGGAGAGCCCGTCGACGGAGCGGCGCAGCTTGCGGGCCGCGCTCCACCCCATCGACACGTGGTCCTCCTGCATCGCCGAGGACGGGATGGAGTCGACCGAGGCGGGCGCCGCGAGCCGCTTCATCTCGGAGACGATCGCGGCCTGCGTGTACTGGGCGATCATGTGGCCGCTGTCGACGCCCGGGTCGTCGGCGAGGAACGGCGGCAGTCCGTGGCTGCGGGCGACGTCGAGGAACCGGTCGGTGCGGCGCTCGGACATCGAGGCGACGTCGGCGGCGACGATCGCGAGGAAGTCGAGGACGTAGGCGACCGGCGCCCCGTGGAAGTTGCCGTTGCTCTCGACCCGTCCGTCCGGGGTGACGACCGGGTTGTCGACCGCCGAGGCGAGCTCCCAGCCGGCGACGCGCGCGGCGTGGTCCACGGTGTCGCGGGCGCCCCCCGCGACCTGCGGAGCGCACCGCAGCGAGTACGCGTCCTGGACGCGCGTGCACTCCTCGGTGCGGTGCGAGTCGCGGATCGGGCTGTGCGCCATCACCTTTCGGATGTTCGACGCCGACATGGCCTGGCCCGGCTGGGGCCGCAGCGCGTGCAGGTCGGCGGCGAAGACGTCGTCGGTGCCGAGCAGGCCCTCGACCGACATCGCGGCGGAGACGTCGGCGACGACGAGCAGCTCGCGCAGGTCGTGCAGCGCGAGGCAGAGCATCCCGAGCATCCCGTCGGTGCCGTTGACGAGGGCCAGACCCTCCTTCTCCTCGAGCTCGACCGGGACGATGCCGGCCGCGGCCAGCGCGTCGGCGGCGGGCATCCGGGCGCCCGAGGCGTCGCGGACCTCACCCTCGCCCATCAGCGCGAGCGCGCAGTGCGAGAGGGGCGCGAGGTCGCCGGAGCAGCCGAGCGAGCCGTACTCGTGGACGACCGGCGTGATGCCCGCGTCGAGCATCCCGGCGTACGCGCGCAGGGTCTCCTCGCGGATTCCGGTGCGGCCGGTGGCCAGGGTCGCGACGCGCAGCAGCATGAGGGCCCGGACCACCTCGCGCTCGACCTCCGGTCCGGAACCGGCTGCGTGCGAGCGGATGAGGCTGCGCTGCAGACGGTGCCGCAGCTCGACCGGGATGTGCCGCGTCGCGAGCGCGCCGAACCCGGTGCTCACGCCGTAGTGCGGCTGCGGGTCGTCGGCGAGGGCGCGCACCACGTCCCGGGTGCGGCGGACCTCGGCGAGGGCCGCCTCGTCGAGGACGACGCGGGCGTCGCGCCGGGCCACGGCGACGACGTCCTCGACGGTCAGCGGCCCGGCTCCGACGACGACGCGCTCGGGCAGGGCGGCGGAGGTGGCGGTCATGCCTCCCATTGGAGGGCCGGTCCAGGGTGTCGGCCACCACGCGGCGGGCCATCCTGTCTCGCACCCGAGACCACGACCATGCCTCCACCGTGCCCCATGCGTATCGGGTGACCCGATAACGCTGCGCTTTCCCCGGGAACGGAACCCGGGGAAAGCGCGGTCGTATCGGGTCACCCGATACGCGTGGGACCGGGGGCGGGGGCGCGTCAGGCGGGGAGGGGTGCGCCCTCGGCAGCGGCGACGAGGTCGGCGTACCGGCCGCCGAGCGCGAGCAGCTCCTCGTGCGTGCCGGACTCGACCACCCGCCCGGCGTCGAGGACCGCGATCCGGTCGGCCCGCCGCACCGTGGAGAGCCGGTGCGCGATGGTCACGGTCGTGCGACCGCGGGCCAGCTCGTCGAGCGCCGACTGCAGCGCCCGCTCGGTCGCGGTGTCGAGGGCGGAGGTCGCCTCGTCGAGGACGAGGACCGGCGGGTCGCGCAGGATGGTGCGGGCCACCGCGAGCCGCTGCTGCTCCCCACCGCTGAACCGGTGGCCGCGCGCACCGACGACCGTGTCGAGCCCCTCGGGCAGCGACGCGACGAGGTCGGCCACCTGGGCGGCCCCGAGGGCGCGCCACAGCTCGGCCTCGTTCGCCTCCGGCCGGGCGAGGAGCAGGTTCTCGCGCACCGTGGCGTGGACCAGGTAGGACTCCTGCGACACCGTGCCGACGACGGACGCGAGCACGTCCGGGTCGAGGTCGCGCACGTCGACGGCGTCGACGGTGACCCGCCCGGTGTCGGGGTCGAGCAGCCGCGCGAGCAGCCCGGCGAGCGTCGACTTCCCGGAACCCGTCGGCCCGACGAGGGCGAGGGTCGAGCCGGCCGGTACCTCGAGCGTCACGTCCGAGAGGGCGTCGCGCGGCGAGCCCGGGTAGCGGACGGAGACGCCCTCGACCCGCACCTGCCCGGCGACGCGGGCCGGGTCCAGCGGCACCGGGTGCGTCGGCGCAGGCACGTCGGGCACGAGGTCGAGGTACTCGAAGACCCGGGAGAAGAGGGCCATCGAGGCCACCCACTGCGCGGTGACGTTGAGCAGGCCCATGAGCGGCCGGAAGATGCCGCCCTGCAGCGCGGTGAACGCGACGAGCGTGCCGATGGTCATCCCGCCGCCCGTCGCGGGCATGCCGGCGGCGAGGTAGACGAGCGCCGGGATGACGGCGAAGACGATCTGCATCGTCGCCATCCGCCACCGACCGGCCAGCTGCGAGCGCAGCTCGAGCCCGACGAGGTCCTCGGAGGTGTCGGCGAACCGTTCCGCCGACCGCGTGCCCGTGCCGAGGGTCTTGGCCAGCCGGACGCCGGAGACCGAGAGCCCCTCCTCGATCTGCGCGTTGAGGTCGGCGAGCCGGCGCTGTTGTTGCGTCGTCACCTCGCGGCGCAGGAGGGCGACCCGGCGGGTCAGCCACAGCGCCGGCGGCACGACGAGGAGCGAGAGGAGGGACAGCCGCCACGAGAGGGCGACCATGGCGACCGCCGTGGCGACCGCGGTCGTGACGTTGGACGCGATCGAGGTCGCGGTCGAGGTGACGACGCCCTGCATCCCGCCGACGTCGTTGACGAGGCGCGACTGCACCTCGCCGCCGCGGGTGCGGGTGAAGAAGCCGAGGGACTGGCGCTGCAGGTGGGTGAAGACCGAGGTGCGCAGGCCGTGCATGACACGCTGGCCGACCTGGGTCGAGAGCCACGTCTGGACGACGCCGAGCAGCTGGGTCACCGCGGCGACGGCGACCATCGCGCCGACGGCGAGCACGAGCAGCCGCACGTCCTGGCGCGGGATGGCGACGTCGACGACCTCACGGACGAGGAACGGCTGGGCCAGGCCGACGACGGACGTGGCGACGATGATCGCGACGACGACGCCGATGCGGGCCCGGTACGGGGTGAACAGGGCGAGGACGCGGCGCAGGCTGACCGGCGCCTCCTCGAGCCGCGCGCGGTCGCGCGGGTCGACGGTGAGCACACCGCGGCCACCGCGTCCGCCGCCCCCGTGGGCGGCGGGCTGAGCGGTGGGGCCGTGGGGGGAGGCCGGGGACGCCGACGGGCGCCCCGCGGAACGGGTGGGGATCTGGGTCGGGGCCGCTGTCACGGGCACCCCTCCTTCGCATCGGGCTATTGCTGAGGTTACCTCACAATGAGCCCAACACACCAGCGCCGGGTAGCATTCCCGCTGTGCGCCATCCCCACGACGACCGCCCCGCCGTCGAGCTCGACCTCGGCGACCTCGTGCTGCGTGTCGCCCGCGACCTGCGCCACGCCGGGATGACCGCCTACGAGCCGTACGACCTCGCGCCGCACCAGGCCCGGGCCCTGCGGGTCATCGGACACCACACGCTCCGCCTGGGCGAGCTCGCCCAGCACCTGCGGGTGGCCCCCCGCTCGGTGACCGACGTCGTCGACGCCCTCGAGGAGCGCGGGCTGGCCGAACGCACGCCGGACCCGACCGACCGGCGGGCGCACGGCGTCCGGCTGACCACGGCCGGCTCCCGGCTCCTCGAGGAGGTAGACGCCGCCCGCCGCCGGGGCGCGGACGAGTACTTCGGCCGGCTGTCCGAGCGCGACCGGGCCACGCTGCGGCGCATCCTCGAGCGCCTCGACGCGGACGCCTGAGCCCGGCCGCCCGGACCTCAGGGACGGGTGACGAGCACGCCGTCCTCGTCCGCCCAGAGCGTCGCGCCGGGGACGAACTCGACGCCGCCGAACGTCACCGGCACGTCGCGCTCGCCGACACCGTCCTTGGCCGACTTCCGCGGGTTCGAGCCGAGCGCCAGCACCCCGAGGTCGAGGCCGGCGAGGGCGACGGTGTCCCGGACCGCGCCGTGGACGACGACGCCCGCCCAGCCGTTCGCGACGGCCGAGCCGGCGATGAGGTCGCCGACGAGCGCCGACTCGAGCGACCCGCCGCCGTCGACGACGAGGACGCGTCCCGCGCCTGGCTCGGCGAGCGCCGCCTTGACGATCGCGTTGTCGCGGTGGCACCGCACGGTGCTCACCGGCCCGGAGAACCGCGGCCGGCCGCCGTAGCGGCGCCACTGCACCGCGCAGGACTGCAGCGCGTCGCCGTGCTCGTCGTAGAGGTCGGCGGTGGCGAACCCGTCGCTCACGGCCTCTCCTCCTTGACCGCGAGCACGGGGCAGCGGGCGTCGAGGAGGACGCGCTGGGCCACCGAGCCGAGGATGAGCTTCCCGACGGCGGTGCGGTGCCGCAGGCCGATGACGACGACCGACGCGCCACGGCCGGCCGCCTCCGCGAGGATCACCTCGGCCGGGTCGCTGCCCTCCGCGACCTGGACGACCTCGACGTCGACCCCGAGCTCGGCGACGTCGCGCTCCACCCGGGCCAGGTCGTCAGCGGGCGCGCGCCGGGCGTCGACGAGGACGTCGTCGCGCGACATGTTGAGGACGACGAGCGGCTCCGAGCGGCGGCGCGACTCCTCGACGCCGGCGCGCAGCGTGGCCTCCCCGAGGGGGTTGGGCAGGTAACCGACGAGAACGGTCATGACGAGGGTCCTTGCCACTGGGCGACACCGGTGAGGGGGACACCGGGGGGATGCGGGGAGCCGTCGTCCGGCCCGTCGTCCCCTCCACGACCGCGGCGCAGCAGCTTCGCCACGAGCGGCCAGAGGAGGACCGCGAGCACGAACGCGTAGCAGACCCACGCGACCGGCCCGCCGACGAGCCCGGAGACGTCGCCCCCGGTCGTCTGCAGCGAACGCCGCATGTGCTTCTCGAACAGCGGACCGAGGATGGTGCCGACGATGAGCGGCAGCACGGGCAGCCCGAAGCGCCGCATCGCGAACCCGAGGCCGCCGAGCGCGAGGAGCAGGAAGAGGTCGAACGGCTGCGCGTTGACCGCGTAGGCGCCCATCGACGCGAAGAAGAGGATCCCCGCGTAGAGGTAGGGCCGCGGGATGCGCAGCAGCTTGGCCCAGGTCGGCGCGAGCGGCAGGTTGAGCACGAGGAGGAAGAAGTTGCCGATGAAGAGGCTCGCGATGAGCATCCAGACGAGGTCCGGCTCCTTGGTGAGCAGCAGCGGGCCCGGCTCGATGCCGTAGGACATGAACGCCGCGATGATGATCGCCGCCGTCGCGTTGGTCGGCAGGCCGAGCGCGAGCAGGGGCACCATCGTGCCCGCCGCCGACGCGTTGTTCGCGGCCTCCGGGCCGGCGACGCCTTCGATGGCGCCCTGGCCGAACTCCTCCGGGTGCTTGGTCAGCTTCCGCTCGGCGAGGTAGGACAGGAAGGTCGGGATCTCCGCACCGCCGGCCGGGATCGCCCCGAACGGGAAGCCGAGAGCCGTGCCGCGCAGCCACGGCTTCCACGACCGGCCCCAGTCCTGCCTCGACATCCACGGGCGGCCGACCGGGATGACCGTCCCGGCCTTGCGACGCAGGTGCGCCGCGACCCAGAGGGCCTCGCCGACGGCGAAGATGCCGACGGCCACGACGACGACGTCGATGTTGTCGGCGAGGAACGGGCTGCCGAAGGTGAGCCGCTGCTGCCCGGTGACGAAGTCGGTGCCGACGAGGCCCAGGCTCAGCCCGACGAGCAGGGCGGCGAACCCGCGCACCCGTGACGACCCGAGGATGGCCGCGGTGCCGACGAACGCGACGAGGATGATCGCGAGGAACTCCGGTGAGCCGAGGGTGATCGCGAACGAGACGACCTGCGGCATGACGAGGACGATGAGCGCCGTCGCGATGGTGCCGGCGACGAACGAGCCGATGGCCGACGTCGCGAGAGCCTGGGCGGCTCGACCGGCCTTGGCCATCTTGTTGCCCTCGAGGGCGGTGACGACCGAGGCGGACTCGCCCGGGGTGTTGAGGAGGATCGAGGTCGTCGAGCCCCCGTACATGCCGCCGTAGAAGATGCCGCCGAAGAGGATGAGCGACTGCTCGACGGGCAGGCCGTAGGTGATCGGCAGCAGCAGCGCGACGGTCATCGCGGGCCCGATGCCGGGGAGCACACCGACCGCGGTGCCGACCGTGACCCCGAGCAGCGCGATGAGCAGGTTCATCGGCGTGATGACGTCGGCGAAGCCGCCGAGCAGGGCGTTGAGGTTGTCCATCAGAGGATCCCCTGGAGGATGCCGGCGGGCAGGTTGACCCCGAGCCCGATGGCGAACGCGTAGAAGGTGGCGAGCGAGAGGGCGATCCCGAAGACCAGGCCCCGGACGTGGTGACGGTTGCCGAGGGCGAAGGCCGACAGGAAGAACAGCAGTGAGCCGCTGATCACCCAGCCGAGGGGCTCGATGAGGAGGGCGTTGAGCGCGAAGGCGCCGGCCAGGATGCCGACCGTCCGCCAGTCGGCCCGCTGGCCGAGCTCGACGTCCTCGCCGGCCTCGGCCTCGCCGACGCCGCCGCGCAGGACGTCGAGGGTGAACAGGACGCTGACGAGGAGGAGCAGGCCGCCGACGACGAAGGGCATCGCCCGGGGCCCGATCGGGTCGTTGCTGCTCGTGACGTGGCCGAGGCGGCTCGCGTCGACGACGACGACGACCCCGGCCAGGGCCAGGGCCGCGCACAGGCCGAGCTGTGCGCGGTCCCTGACCCGGCCGAGCGGCCCGGCCCCGGAGGGCGTGGCGCCCCCGGTGGGGGTGGTGGCCTCGCTGGTCATGTCAGGCCAGGCCGAGGGTGGTCAGGACGTCGGCGACCCGCTTGTCCTGCTCGGCGATGAAGGAGCCGAACTCGTCGCCGGTGGCGAACGCGTCGACCCAGCCTCGCTTCTCGAGCTCGTCCTTCCACGCCTGCGAGTCGTGCATCTTCGTGAACGCGTCGATCCAGACCTGCTTCTCGGCGTCCGAGATGCCGGGCGGGGCGACGACGCCGCGCCAGTTGGTGAACTCGAGGTCGATGCCGCTCTCCTTGAGGGTCGGCACGTCGGGCAGCGCCGGGACGCGCTCGGCGCTGGTCACCGCGAGGATGCGGATGTCGCCGGCCTCGACCTGGTCGAGGAACTCACCGAAGCCGCTGGCGCCGAAGGCGATCTTCTTGCCGAGCAGCGCAGGGAGCAGCTCGCCGCCACCGTCGTAGCTCACGTAGCTGACGGTCTTCGGGTCGATGCCGACCGCGTCCGCGAGACGCATCGGCAGCAGGTGGTCCGGACCGCCCGGCGACGACCCGCCCCCGACGGCGAGGCCCTTGGGGTCGGCCTTCCACGCCGCGACGAGGGCCTTGATGTCCTGGTACGGGGAGTCCTTCTGGACGACGATCGCCCCGGCCTCCTCGATGAGCTTCGCGATGGGCGTGGTGTCGGAGAGCTTGGCCTGCGACTTCTGGGTGTACGCGGCGCCGACGACCCCGAGCCCCATCTGCATCGCGAGCTTGCCGTTGCCCTTCTCGTTGACGACCCGCTGGAGGCCGACCGTGCCGCCGGCGCCGGGGAGGTTGAAGACCTGGACGCTGCCGGTGATCTTCTCCTTCTCCATCACCTGGGCCGCGGTGCGCGCGGTCGTGTCGTACCCGCCGCCCGGGCTGTTCGGGACCATGTACTGGAGGCCGGTCGCCGGCGCCGCGTCGCCGGAGGACGCGCCACCCCCGCTCCCCTGGTCCTTCGTGGCCCCGCAGCCGGTGAGGGCCAGCGTGGCCGCGACGAGCGCGCCGAGCGCGATGCGGTGGAGTCTCATCGTCGAGATCCCTTTCCTGTGGTGGAGTGGAACGCGATGATCGTGGGCGACCGGTACGGAGCCTGTCGCGCTTTCGTCCGCAGTGGAGGTTGAGTTCATAGTGGTCACGCGCCGACGCCGCCGGGCGACCCTCGCCGGGCAGCTCTTCGCGCTCCAGCTCGCGATCATCGGGGTCGTGCTCGTCGCCGTCGCCGCGGTCTCGCTCGCCCAGTCGGCGGCCACCTTCGAGCGCACCGAGGGACGCCGTGTGTCGGCCCTCGGTGAGCAGCTGGCGGCCAACCCGCTCGTCCGGGCCAACCTCGACCAGCCCGAGACGCGGACCGGCCTCGCCACGCTCGGCCTCTCCCTCGTCGCCCAGGCGAGCGTCACCTCGGTCACCTTCGCCGAGCCCGACCTCGACGTCCGGGTCTCGACCGACCCCTCCCTCGAGCAGCGGCCGCTCCCGCTCGGCGACCGCCGCGTGGCCGACGGCGGGAGCTGGTCCGGCACGCTCACCCTCGACGGGCGCGACTACATCGCCTCGCAGGTTCCGGTGCTCGGCGGCGACGACGACGACAAGGACCCCACGACGCCGTCCCGGGCCGGCCAGCTGCTCGGCACGGTGATGGTCGCCGAGCAGGCGCCCACGACGTGGGAACGGTTGCAGGGCACCAGCTCCTACCTCCTGACCTACTTGGGGATCGCCCTCGTCGTGGGGCTCGGCGGATCGTGGCTGCTGTCCCGACGGATCAAGCGCCAGACCCGCGGGATGGAGCCGCGCGAGATCGCCGGCCTCGCCGAGCACCGGGAGGCGATGCTCCGGGGCATCGCCGAGGGCGTCATCGCGCTCGACCCGCAGCACCGCATCACCCTCGTCAACGAGGTCGCGCGCCGGCTCCTCGACCTGCCCGAGCACGCCGTCGGCACCTCGGTCGCGGACCTCCGCATCGAGGGGCGCCTCCGTGAGGTGCTCGTCGGTGAGAATCCTCGCCCGGGAACGGGTTCCGATCCCGACGACCACGTCACTGCTGCACGCGACGAGGTCGTCATCCGCCGCGGCCGCGTCCTCGTGATGAGCACGATGCGGGTGGTGAGCGGCGACCGCGTGCTCGGGACGGTGACGACGATGCGCGACCGCACCGCGCTGGCCGACCTCGAGCGCGAGATCGGCTCGTTCCGCTCCACCGCGCACGTGCTCCGGTCGCAGGCGCACGAGTTCGCCAACCAGCTGCACACGATCAGCGGCCTCATCCAGATCGGCGAGCTGGACGAGGTGGTCCGCTACGTCGACGCCGTCAGCGAGCGCCGGCACGCCCTCGACCTCGTCGTCAACACCCTCGTCCAGGACCCGACCATCGCGGCGCTCCTCATGGCCAAGGCGGCGACGGCCAACGAGCGCCACATCGACCTCACCATCACCGACGAGACGCGGCTGGAGCGGCTCGAGACCCACGACGCCGCCGACGTCGCGACCGTCCTCGGCAACCTCGTCGACAACGCCTTCGACCACGCACCGCGCGGCACGACCCGGCCCCCCTTCGTCCGGGTCCGGGTGCGTCAGGACGCGAGCACCGTCGAGATCGTCGTCACCGACTCCGGCCCCGGCGTCCCGGACGAGCTGCGCGCCTCGCTCTTCGAGCACGGCGTGACGACCAAGAAGGTCGACCCGATGGAGCACGGTGTGGGGTTGGCCCTCACCCGTCTCGTGTGTCGCCGGCGCGGTGGCGAGATCGAGGTCGAACGGGTCGACGGCACGACGCGCTTCGTGGCCCGGCTCGGTGTGACCACCTTCGTCGACCCCGAGACGCCCTCTGCGGCAGCCCTTCCCGAGGAGGTTCGCGGGTGATCCGTGTCCTCGTCGTCGACGACGACTTCATGGTGGCGCGCATCCACGTGGGGTTCGTGCAGCGGGTCGAGGGGTTCGAGGTGGCCGGGGTCGCGCACACCGCGGCCGAGGCCGAGGAGGCCGTCGTCCGGCTCCGTCCCGACCTGCTGCTGCTCGACCTCTACCTCCCGGACCGTTTCGGCCTCGACCTGCTCGCCGACCTGCGCGGTGGCCCGCACCCGTGCGACGCGGTCGTCATCACCGCCGCGAAGGAGATCGAGTCGGTGCGCGCGGCCGTCCGGCTCGGCGTCACCGACTACGTCCTCAAGCCCTTCGGCTTCCCCGACCTCGAGGAACGGCTGCGCCGGTACGCCGGCCGGCGGTCGCTGCTGGCCCGGGCCGAGGTGACCGGGCAGGCGGACGTCGACCGCGTGTTCCTCCGGTCCGCGGCGAGCGCGGCGCCCCTGCCCAAGGGGCTCAGCCCGGAGACGGCCCGGCTCGTCGAGGACGCTATGCGCGGTGCGTCACAGGCTCTCTCGGCGAGCGAGGTCGCCGAGGCGGTCGGCATCTCACGGGTGAGCGCCCGTCGCTACCTCGAGCACTTCAAGCAGGCGGGACGCGCCGAGGTGTCGCTGCGCTACGGCTCGACGGGTCGTCCCGAGCGACGCTACCGGTGGGTGGGGTGACGGCCCCGGTCCGCGGTCAGTAGCAGCCGGTCGTGGTCGTCGCGAGGAGGTCGGCCGTGAGCCGCGAGCTCGCGGTGCTCCGCACGCCGTTGAAGAGGAAGGCGAAGGGTCGCACCGACCCGTCGACACCCTCCGCGTACCCGGAGAGGGCGACGACGTCGGCGAGCGTCCCCGTCTTGGCGTGCACCCGGCCGGCGGCGCAGGAGTACGGGCTGGTGCGGAAGCGCGAGGCGAGCGTGCCGGTCTGGCCGGCGACCGGCAGCGCCGTGCGCGGCAGGATGACCGCGGAGAGCGTCGGGTCGGCCGCCACCTTCGTGAGCAGCGAGGTGAGCGTGGCCGTCGGCATCCGGTCGTTGCGGGAGAGGCCCGAGGCGTCGTACATCCTGAAGCCGTAGGTGCCGATGAGCTCCGCCTTGAGCACGGCCATGGCGTTGCCGGTGGCTCCGGCCCAGGTCGTGGGACGCCCTCGGCGGGCGGCGGCCTCGCGCAGCAGGATCTCCGCGTAGTCGTTCTGGCTCGAGTTCAGCATCGTCCCGAGGATCGTCGAGAGGGGAGAGGACACGGTGGTCGCGAGGACCGGGATCCGGCTGGCCGCCCGCTGCCGCGCGACCGTGCGGACGGCGATCCCCTGACCGCGCAGATAGGTCGCGAAGAGGTTCCCGGCGTCGATGGCGGTGTCGTTGACGTTGCGCGAGTTGACCACGAGCGCCCGGACCGGCGCGACGTCACCGGGAAGGTAGCTGGACTTCCACCCGCTCGCCAGCGTGGGCGTCGGGAAGAGGAAGTCGTCGACCCGCACGTTGACCACCGTGATCCGCTGCGACTTCAGGCTGGTCGCCGCCGTGCGGGCCATGACGAGCAGCTCGGACGAGGTGAGCCGGGGGTCGCCGACCCCCTTGAGGTAGACGGTCGAGCGGTAGCGCGGGTCCTGGAGGACGGGGGTCGTGAACCGGAAGTTGGGGCCCATCGACCGGATCGCCGTCACGCTCGTGACCAGCTTCATCGTCGAGGCGGGCATCCGGGTGGTCGTACCCCCCTTCTCCCAGATGGTGCGTCCGGCGGCATCGGTGACTCGCCCGGAGAAGGCCGGGGTCATGCCGCCCGCGTGCGCCGCCCGGTTCGCGAGCTTGGCGACGATCCGGGACGTCAGGTCGCTCGAGGCGGTGGACGCGGCGAGCCGCTCGGCGGCCGGGACGCGCGAGGGCTCGGGCACGAGCTGCGAGGTGGTGTCGCCGGCTCCGGAGGTGGCGCCGGACGCCGGGGGTGCGGGCGCGGGGTCGGCCACCGCGGAGGGGACGGCGACCGCGGCGGAGAGCGCGAGGGCCAGGGCTGGACCGAGGATGCGACGAGTGGGGAGCACGGGACGAGTGTGAACGACGCACGGCCCCGGCGCCTGCCGAACCGCCGAGCCCGGACCCGCGACACTGGTCCCATGGCGAACGCCCCCGCCGCCGGCCACGCCCTCGACGTGCTCGGCCTCATCGCCCGCCGTGGTGAGCCGGTGCCCGCCGCGGCCATCGCCCGCGACCTCGGCCTGCCGCGCTCGAGCGTCTACCACCTGCTCGCCGTGCTCGTCGAGCGCGGCTACGTGCGGCACCTGCCGGACGAGCGTCGCTACGGGCTCGGCCTCGCGGCCTACGAGCTCGGCTCGGCCTACCAGCGCCAGGCGCCGCTGGACCGGATGGCCCGGGGCCTCATGGACCGGCTTGTCGACGCGTGCGGCCAGAACGCGCACCTCGCGGTCCTCCACGGCACCGACGTCCTCTACGTCGTCGAGCAGCGCGCCCCCGGCCGCCCCCTGCTCGTCACCGACGTCGGCGTCCGGCTCCCGGCACCGCTGACCGCGACCGGCCTGGCGATGCTCGCCGCCCTCCCCCCGGCCCAGGTGCGGGCGCTCTTCCCCGACCGCGCCTCGCTCGTCCGGCGCGACGGTCGGGGCCCCGCCTCGACGACCCAGCTGCGCTCGTGGCTGCAGCAGGTGCGCCAGCGGGGGTACGCCGTCGAGGACGGGCTCGTGACGCCGGGCCTCGGGTCGGTCGCCGTGGCCGTCCTCGACGCCAACGACTACCCCGTGGCCGCGGTGGCCGTCACCTACGCGCAGGCCGAGGTGGACGCGGCGGAGCGCGAGCGGCTCGTCGGCGCGGTCCGACACACGGCCGGAACCCTCGCGGCACGGGTCGGCCGCTCGCGCTGACCCGGCCGCCCTCCGGGTCGGCGACGGGGTCTAGGTTCGGGGGATGCAGGCCGTGACCATCCCCGAGTCCGGAGGGCCCGAGGCCCTCGTCCTCTCCGACGTCGCGGTCCCGGAGGTGCGGGCCGGCGAGGTACTCGTCCGGGTCGCCGCCGCCGGGGTCAACCGGGCCGACTCGATGCAGCGCCAGGGCTTCTACCCCCCGCCGCCCGGCGAGTCCGAGGTCCCGGGGCTCGAGGTCAGCGGTGTCGTCGAGGCGCTCGGCGACGGCGTCGACGGCTGGGCGGTCGGCGACGAGGTCTGCGCGCTGCTGGCCGGTGGCGGGTACGCCGAGTACGTCCGCGTCCCGGCGGGGCAGCTGCTCCCGGTCCCGCGCGGGGTGTCCCTCGTCGACGCGGCCGCGCTGCCCGAGGTCGTCTGCACGGTGTGGTCGAACGTCTTCCTCACCGCCAACCTCCAGCCCGGCGAGCTGCTCCTCGTCCACGGCGGGTCCTCCGGCATCGGCACGATGGCCATCCAGCTCGCGGTCGGGGCCCGGGTGGCCGTCACGGCGGGCTCGGCCGAGAAGCTCGAGGCGTGCCGGGCGCTCGGCGCGGAGGTGCTCGTGAACTACCGCGAGGAGGACTTCGTCGAGCGGGTCCGGGCGGCGACCGACGGCGAGGGCGCGAACGTGGTGCTCGACAACATGGGCGCGAAGTACCTCGGGCGCAACGTCGAGGTGCTCGCGGTCAACGGGCGGCTGGTCGTCATCGGCCTCCAGGGCGGGCGCACCGGCGAGCTCGACCTCGGGATGCTGCTCGCCAAGCGCGGTGCCGTCATCGCGACCTCGCTGCGCGCGCGGCCGGCCGCCGAGAAGGCGACCATCGTCGCGGCGGTGCGCGAGCACGTCTGGCCGCTGGTCGAGGACGGTGTGGTGCGCCCCGTCGTGCACTCGCGCCACCCGCTGGCCGACGCCGCGGAGGCGCACCGCGAGCTCGAGGCGAGCGGGCACATCGGCAAGATCCTCCTGACCACGGGGTGACCGCGCCGGCCGGCATCCGCTAGACATCACCCATGTCGGTGCTCGCCGCGGTCCTCACCGCCCTCGTGGGGCTCATCCACGTCTACGTCGTCGTGCTCGAGATGGTGCTGTGGGACACCCCCCGCGGTCGGGCCGCCTTCGGCACGACGCCCGAGCAGGCCTCCGGGACGAAGGTGCTCGCCGCGAACCAGGGGCTGTACAACGGCTTCCTGGTCGCCGGCATCGCGCTGGCCCTCGTCGGGCCGCAGGCGCACCGGTTCGCGTTCGCCGTGTTCACGCTGGCCTGCGTCGCGGTCGCCGGGATCTACGGCGCGCTGACGGTCAGCCGGCGCATCCTCCTCGTCCAGACCGTGCCGGCCGTGCTGGCGCTGGTGGCCCAGCTGCTCGCCCGCTGACCCGCGCACGTCGCGCGGAGGAGGACG
>NZ_DAOLAC010000054.1:0-11587 GCF_035325325.1 Phycicoccus sp.
GTCGCCTTCGCCCGGCTGCTCGTCCGCGACGTCTCGGTCGTCGTCCTCGACGAGGCCACCGCCCGGATGGACCCGCTCACCGAGGCGCTCGTCGTCCGGGCCGCCGACCGGTTGCTCACCGGGCGCACCGGCATCCTCGTCGCCCACCGTCTCTCGACCACGCAGCGGGCCGCTCAGGTCGCCGTGCTCGACCACGGCCGCGTCGTCCAGCAGGGGCCACGCGCCGAGCTCGCCGCGGCCGACGGCCCGTTCCGCCGGCTCCTCGAGGCGAGCGGCGACGACCTCGAGCCGGGCCGCGAGGAGCATCCCGTCCCGCTGCCCGCCGGGGCCGTCGCCGGTGCCCGGCGGGCCGGCCCGCCCCCGGCGCTCCCGGACCCGGGCGAGGGGCCCTCGCTCGCCCGCGGCATCCTCTCCGCCCTGCTCGTCCGGCCCCGGTGGGGTGTGTGGCCGGCCCTGCTGTTCCTCGTCTCCGCTCTGGGCGGCGCCTTCGGTGCGGCCACGGGCTTCGTCTGGGGCCGGGTCGTCGAGCACCTGCGGGCCGGCGCGGGCTGGGACGGCGAGACGGTCCTGCTGACGACGCTCACCGCGCTCTCGGTCCTCTTCGCCCCGCTCGTCCTCGTGGCCGCGATGCGTCGCTACCCCCGCTGGTGGATCGAGGTGATGCTCCGGGTCCGGATGTCCGTGCTCATCGGGCAGACCCGCCAGCACCGGCTCGAACGCACCCCGGCCGGCGAGGTGGTCGCCCGTTCGATGGATGCCGACCGGTACGCGCTCTACGCCGACCGCTGGGTCGACTTCCTCAACGGGCTGGCCATCGTCGTCGTCACCGCGCTGCTCGGCGGCAGCCTGCTCGCCGGCGGGGTGCTGCTCGTCGTCCTCGTCGGTGCGGCGCTGGCCTCGGCCGTCGGTCGACCGATCGCCGGCCGCTCGGCCGCCGAGTCCTCCCGGGCCCGCGCTCGGTTCGGGCGGGCCGTGGTGTCGGTGCTCGAGTCGGCGCGGACGGTCAAGCTCGCCGCGGCCACGCCCGAGGCCCACCGGCACCTGCGCCGGGTCGACGCCGGCCGGGTGCGGGCCGCCGTGTTCGAGCACCGGGTGCAGGCCGTCCTCGACGGCGTGCCGATCGTCATGGTGCAGGCCGGCGTCGTCGCCGCGTGGGCCACCTACGTCCTCGGCGGCTGGCCGCTGGCGACCGCCATCCTCGTCGCCGGGGCGGTCAACGGGTTCGACTGGTTCGGCCGAGTCGCCGGGGCGGTCGTCACCGAGGCGCCGGGCACGCGCTCGTGGCAGCGGGCCACGAGCCGGCTCGCCGGCGGTGTCGACCTCGTCCGGCTGCCCGCGGGCATCGACCTCCCGTCCGGTACCGCGCCGGCCGCGCCGGTCCCCAGCCGCGTTCCGCTCGAGGAGCTGCGGCTCACCGGCGTCGGCGCCGTCCACGACGACGGCACCCGCGGCGTCGAGGACGTCGACCTCACGGTGCGCGCCGGCGAGCTCGTGCTCCTCCTCGGCCAGGTCGGCTCGGGCAAGTCGAGCCTGCTCTCGGCCCTCTCGGGGCTGCTGGAGCACACCGGCTCGATCATGTGGAACGGCGTCGAGGTCGACGACGCCCAGGTGTTCCTGCGGCCCGGGCAGGTCTCGCACGTCGCCCAGGTGCCGCGCGTGCTCTCCGGGTCGTTCGCCGACAACGTCGTGCTCGGTCACGGCCGGCCCATCGAGGGCGCGATCGCCGACGCCCGGCTCGGTGACGACGTGCGCGAGGCCGGCGGGCACGACGCGCTCGTCGGGCACCGGGGCGTGCGCCTCTCCGGCGGGCAGGTGCAGCGGCTGGCCCTCGCCCGTGCGCTCGCCGCCGACACCGAGCTGATCCTCGCCGACGACGTCTCGAGCGCTCTCGACGCCGCGACCGAGGTCGAGCTGTGGTCCGCCCTGCGCGCCCGGCACGCGACCGTCATCGGGGCCACGTCGAAGCGCGCGGCCCTCGCCCAGGCCGACCGCGTCGTCGTCCTCGTCGAGGGGCGGGTCGCGGCGGTCGGGCCCTGGCGCGAGCTCTCCGGTGCCTGGGGTCACCTGGCCGGCTGAGGCACCGCGCCGATGACGAGCCGGGCCACCCGGTGCGTCGCGAGCGCGTCGTCCCACCCGTCCGGCGGCGCCGTCACACCGACGGACCGCTCGGCCGGCGCGACGAGGGACTCGAGGGTCGGCGGCAGCTCCTGCCCGACCTCGCCGAGCAGCCGTCGTCCGAGCCCGAGCAGCTCGGCCGCGTCGGCGTGCCCCAGCGCGGCGAGGGTGGTTCCCGCGCCGAGCGCGGCCTCGCCGACGGTGCTCGGCGCCGTGGCCGCCTGCGGCCCGGTGAGCGACTCGTGGAACCAGTGCAGTGCCGTCGCCGGGTCCCCGATCGACAGAGCGGCCCACCCGGCGTTGAGGGTGGTCGTGTGCGTCGGCCGGATGCCGAAGCGCGCGTCGGCATCGGTGGCGGCGGAGGTCAGCAGGTCGAGGGCCTCACGCGGTCGGCCGGCCTCGAGGAGGGCGAGGGCCGCCTTGGGAACGACGCTCACGAGGTGCACCGCCGACGCCGGCGAGCCGATGCGGGCCAGCGCGTCGCGGGCCCCGGACACGGCCGCGGTGGCGTCACCCTCGGTCGCGTCGAGCACCGCGGCGGTGGCGAGCACCTCGGGAAGCAGGTGGGGAAGGTCCGCCGCGGCGCGCAGGGCGTCGGCGAGGTGGCGTCGTGCTGTCCGGGGGTCGCCGGAGACGTAGGCGGTGATGGCACCGACGAGCCCGAGCACCCCGGTCCACTCCGGGTCCTCGACGAGGGCCGCTCTCAGCGACGCGTGCTCCTCCTCGTCCCAGTCGGCCCCGTGGAGGAAACCGGCTCGGGCGACCCGCAACCGGGCGCGCTGCACCGGGCTGATGCCCGCTCGCGCGAGGACCGTCTCGCTCCACCGCAGCCCGGTCGCACTCGCCTCGACGAACTGCCACCGGCGGCCCAGCGCGAGGACGATGTCGGCGGCCGCGACGTCGTCGTCGTGGGCCAGGGCGTCGGCGAGGGCCTCGAGATGGTCCTCGTGGGTCCGGGCCACGTGCTCGACGAGGTCGTCCGAGAGGAAGGCGTCTCGCCAGGCGTCGGCGAACCACCGCCGGTGCCGCGCGCGGGTGGCGTCGAGCTCGCCCGCGGCGGAGAGCTCCTCGAGCGCGAGATCGCGCACGACGCGCAGCATCCGGAACGAGAGCGTCGTCGAGGTCCGCTCGACCCGCAGCAGGTGGTGGCGCGCCAGCTCACGGACGGCGCGCTCGACGTCACCGGCGTCCGGGCCGGCGACGGATCGGGCCGCGGCGGTCGTGAAGGGCCCCACGAAGACCCCGAGCCGACGCAGGACACGCCGTGCGTCCGGGCCGAGCCGGCCGACGCCCCACGTCAGGGCGTCGCGCAGGGACCGGTGCCGGTCGTCGCGACCGTGCTCGGGACCGGCGAGGTCGAGGGGGTGGCGGGCGACCTCGAGGAGGTGGGCGAGGGGGGTGCGGGCACCCGCGCCGGCGACCAGCTCGAGGGCCAGTGGCAGGCCGTCCACGCGGCGGGCGACCTCGGCGAGCACGCGCAGGTCGTCCTCGTCCCAGGCGCCGGGGTCGGAGGGGCCGGCCCCGTGGTCGGCGAGCCGCTCGGCGAGCATCCGGACCGCGGGTGAGGCGCAGACCTCCTCGTCGGAGGCGTCCGCACCGGGTGTGGATAGTGGTTCGAGGACGACGACCCGCTCGCCGACGACGGCAAGGGGCACCCGCGAGGTGACGACCACCCGCAGCCCCGGGCAGCCCGCGAGCAGCGTGGAGGTGAGCACGGCGGCCGGGCCGAGTGCCCACTCGGCCTCGTCGGCGAGGACCGTGACCGAAGAGGTCCGCAACGCGGCGACGAGTCCGGCCACGGGGTCCGCCCCGGTGAGCGGGACGCCGGTGGCGATGGCGACACTCGTCGCGAGCTCGTCGACCGCCAGCGCCGCGTGCGCCCCGAGGGCGACGTGGACGACCTCGCCGTGTGGCTGGAGCCCCGCTCCCACGTCGGCGAGCAGCCGCGACTTGCCGACCCCGGCGGGCCCGGTGACGGTGACGAGGCGACGCCCGGCGGCCAGTGCGTCGAGGACCGCGGCGACGTCGTCCTCCCGCCCGACCGTCGGGGACGCGGGCACGGGCATGAGCCGGCCGGGGTGGAGGGCCACTCCACCGCCGACGGTCGGGCCCGGGGTCCCGGGCCGGGGCCCGGGGGAGCGCGGCGCCGGAGGGTCGAGGGTGGGGTCGTGCGCGAGCACCCGGGCGTGCAGCTCGCGGACCGCCCGGCCGGGAGCCACGCCGAGCTCCTGGCGCAGCACACGGCGCAGTGCGTCGTGGACCTGGAGCGCCTCGCCCTGCCGGTGCGCCCGGTAGGCGGCCCGCATCGCGAGGGCGGCCGCCGCCTCGTCCAACGGGTCGGCCGCGACCAGTGCCCGCGCGAGCGCGAGCGCCTCCAGGGCATCGCCGTCCCCGCCGGTGCCGAGCAGGAGCGCGGCGAGGTCGGCCCGGGCGCGACGGTGCAGGGCGCCGAGGCGCGTGCGGTCGACGAGGACGAGCTCGTCGCGGACCCCGTCGTACGCGGTGTCGCCGACCCAGAGGTCGAGGGCCTCGCGCAACCGGTCCGCGCCGTGGTCACCGGTCGCGGCGACGAGCCGGGTGAAGGCGTCGGCGTCGGTCGACACGTCGTGGGGCACCAGGTAGCCGGCGTCGGTGGTGCGGACGACGTCACCGCCGAGCTGGCGCCGGAGCCGGGCGAGGACCGTGTGGACGGCCGCCGGGGTCAGGCCGCGGGCCTCCTCGGCCCACACGAGGTCGAGGAGGGTCTCGGCCGGGACCGCACGACCGCGTCGGGTGAGGAGGCAGGCGAGGAGGTCGCGCGGGCGCGCCCCCCGTGGGACCCGCTCGCGGGCGCCGTCCTCGACCCGGAGGGGTCCGAGCACCCGGACCAGCACGCGCCCATCGAACCACACCCCAGGGGCACCCCTCCCGGGCCGAGGACGAGGCGGACGGTGGGGTCCGGACCGTGCGCGTCGACGGCGCCCAGGCGCTGGAGCCACCGGCGGACGCGCACGTTCTCAGCGAGGACCTCCGCGGTCACCTCGCGGATGCCGGACGCGTGGGCGGAGCGGAGGAGCTCGGCGAGCAGGCGCGCGCCGACGCCGCGTCCCTGCGCGGCGTCGGCCACCTCGAGGGCGACCTCCGCGCGCCGTCGGTTCCCCGGGTCGCGGTGCCACCGGGCGAGGCCGACCGCCTCGCCGCCCACCCGGGCGACGAGCACCTCGTGCCGACCGGGGCAGACGGTGGCCAGGCGCGTGGCCATCCGGGGGGTCAGCCGGGGGAGGCCGGTGTGGAAGCGCAGCCACACCGAGTGGGCGGACAGCGCGGCGAAGACGGCGTGGACGGTGTCGGTGTCGCCCGGCTCGAGCCGATGGATCGCGACGTCGGGGGCGCCGCGGCCCGGGCGGGGCGGAGAGGTGGTGGACATGCCGCCGACGCTCTCCGGCCGGCATGGCGTCGACCTGTCACCGACCTGTCACGGACGCCACCGCGCTGGTGTCAGGCGAGGTGCTCGCGCAGCCAGGCGATGTCGGCCGCCTGCCCCTCGGTGCCGCCCGGCGTCTCGACGACGACGGGCGCGCCTGCGGCCCGGACGACGTTGGCGAGGTCGGCGGCGTCGATGTGGCCCGAGCCCAGGTTGGTGTGCCGGTCGGCGCCGGAGTCGAACTCGTCGCGGCTGTCGTTGCAGTGCACGAGGTCGACCCGGCCGGTGATGGTGCGGACCTTCTCGACGACGCTCCCGAGGTCGTTGCCGCCGGCGTGCGCGTGGCAGGTGTCGAGGCAGAACCCGACCGTGTCGCCGCCCTCGGCCCGCCCGATGGCCTCCCAGAGCCGTTCGATCGCCTCGAGCCGACGGGCCATCGCGTTGTCTCCGCCCGCCGTGTTCTCGATGAGGAGGGGCACCGGCATCTCGAGCCCGTCGACGCACTTGCGCCAGTTGTCGAAGCCGACGTCGGCGTCCTCGTCCTTGCCGAGGTGGCCGCCGTGGACGACGACGCCCTTGGCCCCGATCTCGGCCGCGGCGTGGAGGTGCTGCTGGAGCAGCTTGCGGCCCGGGATGCGGACGCGGTTGTTCGTCGAGGCGACGTTGATGGGGTACGGCGCGTGGACGTAGAGGTCGACACCGGCCGCCTCCGCCGCCGCGCGCAGCGCCTCCGCCCCACCGGGGTACTCGACGACCGGGCCCCTGTAGCTCTGCGGGTCGCCGAGGAACATCTGGCTGAGCGTGGCCCCGCGGGCGAGCGCCTCGGCCACCGGGTCGGCCTGGTCGACGTGTCCTCCGATGCGCAGATCCATGCGTCCACCGTACGGCGCCGCACCGACCTCCGGGCACGGCCACCGCGGGACAGGGCAGGATGGCGGTCATGCAGATCGCCGACACCTCCGCCATCGTCACCGGTGGCGCCTCCGGCCTCGGCGCGGCCACCGCCGCCGCCCTCGCCGCACGAGGCGCCCGCGTGCTCGCCCTCGACCTCCCGGACGCCTGCGCCGCGGCGCCGGCCGCGGACGGCATCGAGTACGTCCCGACCGACGTCACGTCGGAGGCCGACGTCCGGGCCGCCGTCGAGCAGGCGGCGGGCGACCCGGCGCGACCGCTGCGCGTCGTCGTCAACTGCGCCGGAATCGGCCCGTCGGCGCGCATCCTCGGCCGCAAGGGAACCCACTCGATCGAGCTCTACCGCAAGGTCGTCGAGGTCAACCTCGTCGGCACCTTCGTCGTCCTCGCCGTCGCGGCCGAGGCCATCGCGGCGACCGAGCCGGACGCCGACGGCCAGCGCGGTGTCGTCGTCAACACCGCGAGCATCGCGGCCTACGACGGCCAGGTCGGCCAGGCCGCCTACTCCTCGAGCAAGGGCGGCATCGTCGGGCTCACCCTGCCGGCGGCCCGCGACCTCGCCCAGTACGGCATCCGCGTCATGACGATCGCCCCCGGCATCGTCGAGACGCCCATGCTCGCGACGGTCTCCGACGAGTTCCGGGCCGGCCTCGCGGCGGGGGTGCCGTTCCCGCAGCGGCTCGCCCGCCCCGACGAGTACGCGCAGCTGGCGGTCGACATCGTCGAGCACGACTACCTCAACGGCGAGGTCGTCCGGATGGACGGCGCGCTGCGGATGGCCCCGCGCTGACCACCGCCCGATGACCCTCCGGGACGACCTCGGCGCGCCGGTGCCCCTCGTGGGTCCGGCGCGCCGCGTCGTCTCGCTCGTGCCGTCGCTCACCGAGGCGCTGGCCGCGACCTGCCCCGAGCGGCTCGTCGGCGCCACCGACTGGTGCACCCACCCGGTCGACCTCGACGTCGCCCGGGTGCGCGGCACGAAGAACCCCGACCTCGCGGCCGTGGCGGCGCTCGGACCGGACCTCGTCGTCGCCAACAAGGAGGAGAACCGCGAGCTCGACGTGCGCCGGATGCGCGAGCGGGGGCTCGCGGTCTGGGTGACCGACATCGAGACCGTGCCCGGGTCGCTGGCGTCGATGCGGCGGCTGCTCGCCGAGGCCCTGGGGGTGGGTGAGCCGCGGTGGCTGCGCGACGCGGCGCAGGCCTGGGCCGGACCGGTGCCGGCACCGTCGGTCCGCGCGGTGGTCCCGATCTGGCGGGACCCGTGGATGGTCGTCGGGCGGCCGACCTTCACCGCCGACCTCCTCGCCCGGCTCGGCGTCGAGGTGGTCGGGGGAGGCCCCACCGGGCGCTACCCGCACGCCGAGGTCGCGGCCCTCGACGACCCGGCGCTCGCCGACGTCGCGCTGCTCCCGGACGAGCCCTACGAGTTCACCGCGGCCGACGGCCCGGAGTCGTTCGCGCACATCCCGACCCGTCTCGTCTCGGGCCGGCTGCTCACCTGGTACGGACCGGCGCTGGTGGAGGCCCGGATTTCGCTCGACCGAGCGTGACCGTGTAGTGTCTCCGTCGCGCTGCAGAGCGGATTTCCGCGCGCCGCGCCCGCCCCCTTAGCTCAGTCGGCAGAGCGTTTCCATGGTAAGGAAAAGGTCGTCGGTTCGATTCCGACAGGGGGCTCTGGTCCGGCCGGACTCCGGCTCCTCGAGAGGTGGTTCCCGGTCGTTCCCCAAGGCGGGGTAGCTCAGCTGGTTAGAGCGCACGACTCATAATCGTGAGGTCGCGGGATCGAGCCCCGCTCCCGCTACGCAAGGGCCCGCGATTTCCGTGGAACACCGGAGGTCGCGTACCCTGTTGTGCTGGTGCTGCGCGTGGGCGTCTCCCGCGCCCGCGCCGCCCCCGAGATCCACCACCGTTTTCCGAGAGCAGGTTGCCCCGTGGCCAGCAAGAGCGCCGACGTCCGCCCCAAGATCACCATGGCGTGCACGGAGTGCAAGGAGCGCAACTACATCACGAAGAAGAACCGCCGCAACGACCCCGACCGGCTCGAGCTGGCGAAGTTCTGCCCGCGCTGCAAGAAGCACACCGCGCACCGCGAGACCCGCTGACGCGCCACCGCGTCGCCGACGAGGCCGCCCGCACCGACCGGTGCCGGCGGCCTCGTCGCGTCCGGGGTGCGGTGGCGGCCGGGCCCGCCCCTAGAGTGGTCGGCATGGCCGTCAACCCCGACTTCGTCGGACGCACCTACCCACCGAGCGGTCCCTACGCCGTCGACGCCGCACTCATCGCGGCGTTCGCCGCGGCCGTCGGGTCCACCGACCCCGTGCACACCGACCCCGAGGCGGCCCGGGCCGCCGGCTACGCCGACGTCGTCGCGCCGCCGACGATGGCGGTCCGCTTCGCCCAGGCCTCCGACCGCGCGTACGTCGCCGACCCGGAGGCCGGCATCGACTACAGCCGCGTCGTCCACGGCGAGCAGCGCTTCGTCCACCACCGCCCGATCACCGCGGGCGACGAGGTCGTCGGCACGCTGACCGTCGACGCCGTCCGGCAGGCCGGCGGGCACTCGATGGTGACGACCCGCACCGAGCTGGCGACGACCGGCGGCGACGCGCTCGCGACGTGCACCTCCGTCATCGTCGTCCGCGGGGGTGAGGAGTGATGGCCGTGCGCTCCCTCGCCTCGGTCGCCGTCGGCGACACCCTCGGACCGGTGACCGTGCCGGTCACCCGCGGCACCCTCGTCGCCTACGCCAACGCCTCCGGCGACCAGAACCCCATCCACCAGGACGAGGACTTCGCCCGCTCGGTGGGGCTGCCCGACGTCATCGCGCACGGGATGTGGACGATGGGCGCCGCCGGCACCGTCGTCGCCGAGTGGGCCGGTGACGCGGGGCGCGTCGTCGAGTACGGCACCCGGTTCACCAAGCCGGTCGTCGTGCCCGTCGGTGGCGGTGAGGTCGTCGTCGAGGGCACCGTCAAGGCCGTCGACGCCGAGACCGGCCGGGTGACGGTCGACCTCACCGCGACGAGCGAGGGGCAGAAGGTGCTCGGCCGCTGCGTGGCCGTCGTCCGCCTCGACTGATGCGCGAGCTGTCCGGGGAGCCCCTCGCGGGCCACACGACGATGCGCGTCGGCGGTCCGGCCGCGCGCATGGTCGTCGCCGAGACGACCGACGAGCTCGTCGACGCGGTGCGCGAGGTCGACGACGCCGACGAACCGCTGCTCGTCCTCGGTGGTGGGTCCAACCTCGTCCTGCCGGACGCCGGCTTCCCGGGGACGGTCGTGCTCGTCGCCACCCGGGGCGTGGTCGTCGACTCCTCGGACTCGTGTGGCGGCGCGACCGTCGTCGTGGCCGCGGGGGAGCCGTGGGACCCGTTCGTCGAGCGGGCCGTCGCCGAGGGCTGGTCGGGGGTGGAGGCGCTGTCCGGCATCCCCGGGTCGAGCGGAGCCACCCCGATCCAGAACGTCGGCGCCTACGGGCAGGAGGTCGCGCAGACGATCGCCCGGGTGCGGGTGTGGGACCGCCTCGAGGAGCGGGTGCGGACGATGACCTCGCTCGACTGCCGGTTCACCTACCGCCACTCGCTGTTCAAGGGCACCGACCGGTACGTCGTGCTGGACGTGATGTTCCAGCTGGTCCTCGGCGACCTGTCGCAGCCGGTGCGGTACGCGGACCTCGCGAACCAGCTCGGCGTGGCGGTGGGGGAGCGGGTGCCGCTCGGCGACGCGCGGGAGGCGGTGCTGGTCCAGCGGCGGCGCCGCGGGATGGTCCTCGACGAGGCGGACCACGACACGTGGTCGTGCGGGTCGTTCTTCACCAACCCCCTGCTGTCCGAGGCGGAGTTCGCCGACCTCGAGGCACGGGTCGGGGACCGGCTGGGCGCCGATGTCCCGGGACCTCCGCGCTTCCCCGAGCCTGGCGGTCGGGTCAAGACCTCCGCGGCGTGGCTCATCGAGCGGGCCGGCTTCGGCAAGGGGTTCGGGATGCCCGGACCGGCCGCACTCTCCACGAAGCACACCCTGGCGGTGACCAACCGTGGGGACGCCCGGGCGGCCGACGTGGTGGCTCTGGCCCGCACCGTGCGGGACGGGGTGCGCGAGGCGTTCGGCGTGACCCTCGTCAACGAACCGGTCATCCTCGGCGAGACCCTCTGAGCCGGAGCGGCCGTGGACGGCCGGGCGGCGGGTGCGACGTACTGCCGGATCATGCCGCGCCCTCCCGTTCGACGCCCGAAGGCGAGCCCTCCGGACCCGGCCCCGGGAGGTCCCGACCGGCTGCCGACCAGTGGGGACGGACCGCGCGCGCTCGAGTCGACTCGGAGTACCACCACCAGTTCGGCGGGTAGTCGACCTGCTCGGTGTGGCGATGGGCAGGGAACCGCCTGCTGCCGCCCCGCACGACGGCCAGGAGCTCGGCGCGCGGCCAGTGCGTGGGAGCGACCGGGACCGGGAGCGCGGCGCCCCCGACGCCGGGGCGCGAGTCGTCGCCGTCGGGTTCAGGACGCCGGCACAGCGCGAGGCAGTAGCGCGTCGGGGCCAGCGCCGCGACGACGTCGGCCAGCTTGAGGTCGTCGGCGTGGGTCTCGAGGCGCGCGACCTGGCCGGGCGCCAGCTCGCGGAGCCGCGCGTAGGCCCGCTGGCTGACGCCGAGCTCACGCCGGTGAGCACGCAGCGCCAGCCCGACCTCGCGGCCGACGGTGAGGGCCGCGCGCGCCGCGACGAGCTCGCGGGCGAAGGTGGGGTAGACGAGCGGGAGGAGGTTCATGGCGGTCAGCGTGGGGTCGGCGGTGGGCCGTGGACCAGATCAGTCGCGGGATCTGTGGACGGCCGACGCGGCGTGGGCCGGCTGTGGACGACGGAGCCGCGCCAGATGCCCCGGTCCCCGCCCTATCGGATGCCCACCGTGAGGGGGCAGCCCCGACGAGCGGCGACGTGCATCCGGCTGCGGTGCACTCCGGACGAGCGGTCACCTGCCTCCCCACGGGAGGCAGATGACCGTTCGTCGGGGATGCGCCACGGCACGATGCATCCTGATGCGCCTCGTGGCGATGCATCGGGATGCGCCTCGTGGCGATGCATCGGGATGCGCCTCGTGGCGATGCATCGGGGTGCGTCTCGTGGCGATGCATCGGGGTGCGTCTCGTGGCGATGCATCGGG
>NZ_DAOLAC010000054.1:11687-17179 GCF_035325325.1 Phycicoccus sp.
TCGGGGTGCGTCTCGTGGCGATGCATCGGGGTGCGTCTCGTGGCGATGCATCGGGGTGCGTCTCGTGGCGATGCATCGGGATGCGTCTCGTGGCGACGCATCCGGATGCGCCACGTCACGACGCATCGGGACCTTCCCGTGGTTGCACCTCCCGAGTGGGCATCCGATAGTGCCGGCACAGCCCTCCCTCGGGTCCAGGCCCGGCGGGGCGAGACCCACGGGCCGTTCGCCCGGGCCGCCCCGCCCTCACCCCAGCCAGGCGTCGATGTCCGCCTCGGCCGCCGCCCGCACGTCCGTCGGCGCCCGGCTCGCCGCCAGCGACGCCCGCGCCAGCCCGGCCAGCTCGGCGTCGGTCAGCCCGTGCACCGTCCGCGCCACCTCGTACTGGTCGACGAGCCGCGTCCCGAAGATCAGCGGGTCGTCCGCCCCGAGGGCCACCCGCGCCCCGGCGTCGAGCAGCCGGCGCAGCGGCACGTCCGGCGCCGCGTCGTAGACCCCGAGGGAGACGTTCGACCCCGGGCAGACCTCGAGCGCCACCCCGGCGGCCACCACCCGGTCGAGCACCCACGGGTTCTCGACCGCCCGCACCCCATGGCCGAGCCGGTCCGGGGCCAGGGACGAGAGCGTGGCCGCCACCGCCTCCGCCCCGAGCAGCTCACCCGCGTGCGGCACCGACGCCAGCCCGGCCCGCCGCGCGATCCGGAAGGCCGCCCCGAACTCCGCGGTGTCTCCCCGCCGCTCGTCGTTCGAGAGCCCGAACCCGACGACCGTCCCGGCCCCCGACCCCGCGTGGCGGGCCGCCAGCCGGGCCAGCGTCCGCGCCTCGAGCGGGTGGCGCATCCGGGACGCCGCGACGACCACCCCGACCTGCGCCGCACCGGCCTCCCGCGACACGGCCGCCGCCTCGTCGAGCACGATCTCCAGGGCCGGCGTGATCCCGCCGACGAACGGTGCGTACGACGTCGGGTCGACCTGGATCTCCAGCCAGCGCGACCCCTCGGCACCGTCGTCGAGCGCGGCCTCGCGCACGATGCGACGCATGTCCGCCTCCCCACGCACGCAGGCACGGGCCACGTCGTAGAGCCGCTGGAACCGGAACCAGCCCCGGGCGTCGGAGGCGTCGAAGCGGGGCGGGTAGTCGTCGGTCAGGGTCGTCGGCAGCCGCAGCCCGTGCGCGCGCGCCATGTCGCGCACGGTCTCGACCCGCATCGAGCCGGTGAAGTGCAGGTGGAGGTGCGCCTTCGGCAGGGCGGCGAGGGCCCGCGGCCCGGGAGCCGGGGCCGGCTCGGCTCCGCTCACTCCTGCGCGGTCTCCTCGTCGACGACGTGCACGGCCGCCTCCTCGGCCGACGCCGCGGCACCGTCGATGCCGACGTCCTCGCCGACGAGGTCGGCCTCGTCGTCCTCACCGAGGCCCTCGTCCGGGGCGACCAGCCGGCCGGCCCGGGCGTCGCCGACCTCGCCGTCGCCGAGCCAGTCGTCCTCGGCGTCGATGGCGTCGGGGTCGTCGCCGCCCACGCGGTCGACGTCCAGCCCGGACTCGTTGTCCGGCGCGCCGTACGCCGTCGAGGGGTCGGGGACCTCCTGGTGGATGCGCTCCTCGATCGTCTCGTCGCGGCCCTGCTCCTCGGCGGTCACGCCGTGCGCGATGGAGCCGCGCAGCTTCTCGGGGGGCGAGTACCCGCGGTCGAGGACGTCGTCGACGCCGTCCTGCTCGAGGGTGTCCTCGGGCTGGAGCTGGTCCTCGTCGCCGTAGGAGATGTCGTCGTCGGTGTCGCGGCCGGGGTTCTCGCTCATCTCGTCACCCTACGACGCCGAGCAGCTGCTCCGCGGCGGCGAGGGCGACGCACGTGGCGACGCCCGCCATCGCCGTCTCGACCTCGGCGAGCGACGGGAACGACGGTGCGAGACGGATGTTGCGGTCGCGTGGGTCCCGGCCGTACGGGAAGGACGCCCCGGCCGGCGTCAGCGCGATGCCGGCCTCCTTGGCGAGGGCGACGACCCGGGAGGCGCAGCCGTCGGGGACGTCGAGGCTGACGAAGTAGCCGCCCCGCGGCCGGGTCCACTCGGCGATGCCCAGCCCGTCGAGCTCGGCGGTCAGCGCGGCGTCGACCGCCGCGAACTTGGGGGCGAGGATGTCGCGGTGGCGGCCCATGTGGTCGCGGACGCCCTGGGCCGACCCGAAGAACTGGACGTGCCGCAGGTGGTTGACCTTGTCCGGGCCGATCGAGGCGAACTTCAGGTGCGAGAGGTACCAGGCGAGCGTCTCGCGCGACCCGGCGAGGAACGCGACCCCCGCGCCGGCGAAGGTGATCTTGCTCGTCGAGGCGAAGACGACCGGGCGGTGCGGGTTCCCGGCGGCCGACGCGAGCGAGAGGATGTCCGCCGACTTCGCCTCGTCCTCGGTGAGGTGGTGCAGGGCGTAGGCGTTGTCCCAGAAGAGCCGGAAGTCCGGTGCGGCGGCCGGCATCGCTGCCAGCCGGGCGGCGACCTCCTGGGTGACGACCGAACCGGCCGGGTTGGCGTACGTGGGGACGATCCACATCCCCTTGACGCTCGGGTCGTCCCGGACGAGCGCCTCGACGGCGGCGACGTCCGGGCCGTCGTCGAGCATCGGCACGGTGACCATCTCGATGCCGTAGGACTCGAGCATCGTGTAGTGCCGGTCGTAGCCGGGCACGGGGCAGACGAAGGTCACCTTCTCCTCGTCCTTCCACGGCCGCGGCGACCCGACCCCACCGTGCAGCAGGTGGTGGACGAGCACCTCGTGCATCATCGTCAGGCTCGAGTTGCCGCCGGCGACGACCTGGTCGGCGTCGACGCCGAGGAGCTCGGCGAACATCGCCCTCAGCTCGGGCAGGCCCTCGAGCCCGCCGTAGTTGCGCACGTCAGTGCCGGCGGCGTCGCGATGGCCCTCCGGCAGGGACAGCAGTCCCTCGGCGAGGTCGAGCTGCTCGGGGCTGGGCTTGCCCCGCGTCAGGTCGAGGGTGAGGCCGCGCTCGGTGAGCGTCGTGTACGCGGCGCGCTGCTCGTCGACGAACGCGCGCAGCTCCTCGGGGGAGCGCTCGGCCAGGGGGGTGCGGGAGACGGCTGCGGTGCTCACCCCACCATCGTGGCAGAGCCTCCACGAGCCGGACCGGGGCGACCGCGGACCGGGCGCCCCCGCACGGGACAGCGCGCCGGACCCGGCGGGTTCGCGCCCGGCCCCGGCCGTCACGTATGCTGTCCGTTCGGTGTGACCACCAGCCTTCGGCGTGCCCGAGGGCGGTCGCACCACCCGGGTCCGTCCCCCAACGGCGGTCCCACAGGGCAGTGGCTCAATTGGTAGAGCACCGGTCTCCAAAACCGGCGGTTGGGGGTTCGAGTCCCTCCTGCCCTGCGTCGCACGTGTGGTACGTCCACGAAGCGCCGCCCGTCCCGCGGGCTGCCCTCACGGTCGTGCCGCGCCGAAGGCACCCCAACCGAGCAGCTCCGACGTGAAGAGGCATCCCGTGACCGACGTGGGCCAGACCAGGACCGGCTCCCGCCCCGCCCAGGGCCGGGAGCGCGGCGGCAACCCCGTCTCGCGCCTCGTCCGCGCCCTCGGGCTGTTCGTCAGCCAGATCATCGACGAGCTGCGCAAGGTCGTCCGGCCCACCCGGAACGAGCTGTGGAACTACACCCTCGTCGTCATCGTGTTCGTCACGGTGATGATGGCGGTCGTCTCCGGCCTCGACCTCGGTTTCAGCAAGCTCGTCGGGGTGGTCTTCGGGTCCTGACGCGCCCGAGCACGCGCCCCCGCCCACCCGGCACCCGCAGCAGAAGGAAGAGGTCACCCGTGTCCGACCAGTGGACCGACACCCCCCAGACGGGGTCCGACGACGCCGCGCCGGCCGAGGCCGCGCAGGCTCCGGTCGACGACACCCCCGTGCAGGAGGTCGACGCCGCCGCGGCCGAGTCCTTCGACGCCGCCCCCGAGGCCCCGGCCGACGAGACCGCCGACGACGAGACCGCCGACGACGAGACCGACGAGGCCCCCCTCGACGAGCCGGCCACCCCGGTCGACGAGGACGGCGACGTCCTCTCCGCGGTCGACCCCGTCCAGGCGTTCAAGGACGACCTCGCCGGCAAGTTCGGCGACTGGTACGTCATCCACAGCTACGCCGGCTACGAGAACCGCGTCAAGGCCAACCTCGAGAACCGCACCCAGTCCCTCAACATGGAGGACTACATCTTCGAGGTGCAGGTCCCGATGGAGGAGGTCACCGAGATCAAGAGCGGCCAGCGCAAGCTGGTCCGCCGCGTCCGGATGCCCGGCTACGTCCTCGTCCGGATGGACCTCACCGACGAGTCCTGGGGCGCCGTCCGGCACACCCCCGGCGTCACCGGCTTCGTCGGCAACGCGCACCAGCCGGTGCCGCTGACCCTCGACGAGGTCTTCACGATGCTCAAGCCCGCCGACCTCGAGTCGTCGGCCGCGGCGGCCGCCACCGGCGGCGCTCCGGCCGCGAGCGGCGGCGGCGCGAGCGAGGCCACCGTCGTCGACTTCGAGGTCGGCGAGTCGGTCACCGTCATGGACGGCCCCTTCGAGACGCTGCCGGCGACGATCTCCGAGATCAACGCAGACACCCAGAAGCTCAAGGTGCTCGTCTCGATCTTCGGCCGGGAGACCCCGGTCGAGCTCTCCTTCAGCCAGGTCGCCAAGATCTGACCGGAGGCCCCCTCCGCGGGGGTCCCGCGGACACTGCAAAGGGGTCATCGCCCACGGCGTCGGCCCACCACCACCGAAAAGGACAGACATGCCCCCCAAGAAGAAGGTCTCCGGGTACATCAACCTGCAGATCCAGGCCGGTGCCGCGACCCCCGCGCCCCCGGTCGGCCCGGCGCTCGGCCAGCACGGCGTCAACATCATGGAGTTCGTCAAGGCGTACAACGCGGCGACCGAGCACCAGCGCGGCAGCATCATCCCCGTCGTCATCACGGTCTACGAAGACCGCTCGTTCACCTTCATCACCAAGACCCCGCCGGCCAGCGAGCTGATCAAGAAGGCCGCCGGCGTCGCGAAGGGCTCCGGCGAGCCGCACAAGACCAAGGCCGGCAAGCTGACCAAGGACCAGCTCCGCGAGATCGCGGAGACCAAGATGCCCGACCTCAACGCCAACGACGTCGACGCCGCGATGAAGATCATCGCCGGCACCGCGCGTCAGATGGGCATCGAGACCGAGCTCTGAGCCCGGTCTGGGGCGGGTCACCACGTGGGTGACCCGCCAGTGGCAGGGCCGGCGCTGGCCCGACGACCACGACTCCACCCCTTCACCACCAGGAGCAGCACATGAAGCGCAGCAAGGCCTACAACGCCGCGACGGAGAAGATCGACGCGGACAGGCTCTACAGCCCGCTCGAGGCGGTCCGCCTCGCCAAGGACGTCGCGTCGGCGAAGTACGACGAGACCGTCGAGGTGGCCTTCCGCCTCGGGGTCGACCCGCGCAAGGCCGACCAGATGGTCCGCGGCAC
>NZ_DAOLAC010000055.1:0-16122 GCF_035325325.1 Phycicoccus sp.
TGGCCTTCCGCCTCGGGGTCGACCCGCGCAAGGCCGACCAGATGGTCCGCGGCACGGTCAACCTCCCGCACGGCACGGGCAAGACCGCCCGCGTCCTCGTCTTCGCCAACGGCGACAAGGCCGAGGCGGCCACCGCGGCCGGTGCCGACTACGTCGGCTCGGACGACCTCCTCGAGAAGGTCGCCGGCGGCTGGCTCGACTTCGACGCCGTCGTCGCGACCCCCGACCTCATGGGCAAGGTCGGCCGGCTCGGCAAGGTCCTCGGTCCGCGCGGCCTCATGCCGAACCCGAAGACCGGCACCGTGACGATGGACACCGCCAAGGCGGTCTCCGACATCAAGGGCGGCAAGATCGAGTTCCGCGTCGACAAGCACGCGAACCTCCACTTCATCATCGGCAAGGCCTCGTTCGACGAGAAGGCCCTCGTCGAGAACTACGCCACCGCGCTCGAGGAGGTGCTCCGGCTCAAGCCGGCCGCCTCCAAGGGTCGGTACATCACGAAGGCGACGCTGTCGACGACGATGGGCCCGGGCATCCCGCTCGACGCCTCCAAGACCCGCAACCTCACCGAGGAGCCGGTCGAGGCCTGAGCGGCCGCGCCACCCGACGGAGCCCGCCACCCCACCCGGGGTGGCGGGCTCCGTCGATCCCGTCACGGTCCCGGAACGGGCACCGCGCCCGGTGCGTCGTACCCGTACGCTGGAGCACATCCCGGCCGGCCCGCCCGGCCCGCCGGACCACGACGACACCCATCGGGGGACGCACCACATGAAGCGCAGCATCCTGACCGCCCTGGCCCTGTCCGGGGCCCTCGTCCTCGGGGCCTGCGGCTCCGCGACGAACGACACGGCCACCGGCGGCTCGACGAGCCAGGAGCAGAAGGCCCCCGACGTCAAGGTCGGTGACCTGGTCGACCTCAAGACCCTCGCGACGAAGACGTCGGCCGCGGCCAAGGCCAAGGGGACCAGCCACCTGTCGATGACGATGGGCTCGACCGGGACGGTCAACGCGGACCTGGACTACTCCGGGAGCTCGCCGAAGATGACGATGACGATGACGGCGTCCGGAGAGAGCGTCAAGGCCGTCTACGTCGACAAGGTGATGTACCTGAACAGCCCGTCGTTCGCCGAGATGACCGGTGGCAAGCAGTGGGTCAAGATCGACCCCCAGGGCGACGACATGATCTCGAAGATGATGGGCCCGATGCTGAGCCAGATGGAGGCGGCCATGGCCGACCCTGGCGAGCAGCTCAAGGTCGTCGAGGGAGCCAAGGCCACCGTTGCCAAGGTCGAGCGTGGGGTGACCACCTACCGGGTCAGGCTCACCAAGGAGCAGATCCTGGCCATGGCCAAGAAGCAGGGCGTCGCCCCTCCCGGGACGACGGACGAGGAGCTGCTGAAGCAGGTGCCGGAGACGGCCAGCTACGACCTCGCTGTGACCGACGACTACCTTCCGAGCTCGGCCACCGTCGACCTTCTCGAGGCCGGCCAGCGGCTGGTGATGACCTACTCCAAGTGGGGCGAGCCGGTCACCGTCACCGTGCCGCCGGCGAGCGAGGTCGGCACCTTCGAGATGCCGACGAGCTGACCCCCCGCACCGCACAGCACCCCGCGGCGCCCCGGAGGACCACCTCCGGGGCGCCGCGACGTCGATTTGGGGGCGGGGCGGGCCGTCCCGTACGCTGGTCCACGACCGAAGACCGCCGGTTGTCGCGTGCACCCGCACGAGACCGAAGGTCCCGCCGAGAGCGGGCGACCAGCGCAGGCCACGAAGTACCGGAACACCGGTGGCGTCCCCGCCGCCCTCCGAGCCCCGTGCCCTGCGCCGGGGCTCTCTCTCGTTCCCGGGCCCTTCACCCGCCGGTCCGACCCGACGGAAGGAGGCCCGAATGTCACGTGCCGACAAGGCCGCGGCGATCGCCGAGCTCTCGGAGAAGTTCTCCAGCTCGACCGCTGCCGTCCTCACGGAGTACCGGGGACTCTCGGTGGCGCAGATCACCGAGCTGCGCAACTCCCTGCGTGGCAACGCGACCTACGCCGTGGTCAAGAACACGCTGACCCAGCTCGCCGCCAAGGACGCCGGGGTGACCGCGTTCGACGGTCAGCTCGTCGGCCCGTCCGCGATCGCCTTCGTCGAGGGCGACCCCGTGGAGGCGGCCAAGGGTCTGCGCGACTTCGCCAAGGCCAACCCCCTCCTGGTGATCAAGGGCGGCGTGTTCGAGGGCAAGGCCCTCTCCGCCGCGGAGATCACCAAGCTCGCGGACCTCGAGTCCCGCGAGGTGCTCCTCGCCAAGCTGGCCGGCGCCATGAACGCCTCGCTCAGCCAGGCCGTCTACCTCTTCGCCGCTCCGCTGTCGCAGGCCGCTCGCACGGTCGACGCCCTGCGGGCCAAGGTCGAGACCCGGGGCCCCATCAGCGATGATGTGGCTTCTCCCGCTGATGGGGAGGGTCCGGTGGCTGCCGCCGCCGACGCCCCGGCCGCGGCCGACAGCAGCGACGAGACCCCCACCGAGGCCCCAGCGGCCGAGGCCACCGACGTCGCCGAGGGTGGCGACGCGAGCTGACCCCCCGGGGCCGGCTCACCACCGAAACGCCACTCACGGCACCACGCTGAATCGAAAGGACGCCATCATGGCCAAGCTCAGCACCGACGAGCTCCTTGACGCCTTCAAGGAGATGACCCTGATCGAGCTCTCCGAGTTCGTCAAGCAGTTCGAGGACACCTTCAACGTCACCGCCGCCGCGCCCGTCGCGGTCGCCGGTGCCGCCGCTCCGGCCGCCGGTGGCGGCGACGCCGGTGGCGACGCCGCCGAGCAGGACGAGTTCGACGTCATCCTCGAGGCCGCCGGCGACAAGAAGATCGCCGTCATCAAGGAGGTCCGCGCGCTGACCTCCCTCGGTCTCAAGGAGGCCAAGGACCTCGTCGACGGCGCCCCGAAGCCCGTCCTCGAGAAGGTCGACAAGGCTGCGGCCGACAAGGCCAAGGAGCAGCTCGAGGGCGCCGGCGCCACCGTCACCCTCAAGTGAGCCCGTCCCCGTGAGGGGATGACGCCACACCGAACGGGGCTCGACCGCACGCGGTCGGGCCCCGTTCGCGTGCCCGGAGCACGGGTCCACCTGAGAAAACCCATAGGACACCAAAGCGCCGTCGGCGTCCCATGCATGGTCTGATGGACCGGCGCCGCTGGCTACCAACCGGTAACTTGCGGCGACCGGCACGACGGAGCACGACGAACGACGGGCGGAGAAGGGTCGACATGGGCGTCGAGATCGCGGTGAGCGGGCTGACCAAGCAGTTCGGCAGCCAGCTGATCTGGAACGACGTGACCCTCACCCTCCCCGCCGGCGAGATCTCCGTCCTCCTCGGCCCGTCCGGCACCGGCAAGTCGGTCTTTCTCAAGACCCTCGTCGGCCTGATCCGCCCGGACGCCGGGTCGATCGTCATCGAGGGCCAGGACGTCGTCCGGCTGCGGGGCGACGACCTCTACGAGGTGCGCAAGCTCTTCGGGGTGCTCTTCCAGGACGGCGCGCTCTTCGGCTCGATGAGCCTCTTCGACAACGTCGCCTTCCCGCTGCGCGAGCACACGCGGAAGGGCGAGAAGGAGGTCGCGGACATCGTCCGCGAGAAGATGGAGCTCGTCGGGCTCGCCGGGGCCGAGGACAAGCTGCCCGGTGAGATCTCCGGCGGGATGAAGAAGCGCGCCGGCCTCGCCCGCGCCCTTGTCCTCGACCCGCAGATCCTGCTCATCGACGAGCCGGACTCCGGCCTCGACCCGGTCCGCACGAGCTACATCAACCAGCTCTTCGTCGACCTCAACGCGCAGATCGACGCCACCTTCCTCATCGTCACGCACGACATCAACACGGCCCGGACCGTCCCGGACAACATCGGCCTGCTCTACCACAAGCACCTCGCGATGTTCGGTCCGCGCGAGATGCTGCTCTCCTCCGAGGAGCCGGTCGTCCGCCAGTTCCTCAACGCCCAGACCATCGGCCCGATCGGGATGTCCGAGGAGAAGGACGCCGACGAGCTCGCGGCCGAGTCGGGCCAGGAGCTGCCGCCGCTGCCTCCCATCCCGCTCCAGCTGCCGACGAGCGACCGGCGGCCGCGGCGCGCCGAGCGCGAGGCCGGCGCCTGGTGTCGCGAGAACGGCGTCACCCCGCCGCCCGGCAGCTTCGCCTCGACGACCGCGGGCGTCGTCGGCGTGCGCGACGGGGTGGGTGCATGACCGTCGTCACCAACGGCCTGCGCCAGGCCGGCTCCTTCTTCGGGCTCGTCCTCGACGTCGCCCGCGCGACGCCGAAGCGGCCCTTCCAGCTCAAGGAGCTCATCCAGCAGGCGTGGTTCGTCGCGTCGGTGACCATCGTCCCGACGGCGCTGGTCTCGATCCCGTTCGGCGCGGTCATCGCCCTCCAGCTCGGCACCCTGACCCGTCAGCTCGGGGCGCAGTCGTTCACCGGCGCCGCCTCGGTCCTCGCCGTCGTCCGCGAGGCCTCGCCGCTCGTCACCGCGCTCCTCGTCGCGGGCGCCGGCGGCTCGGCCATCTGCGCCGACCTCGGCTCCCGCAAGATCCGCGAGGAGATCGACGCGATGGAGGTGCTCGGCATCTCCCCGATCCAGCGGCTCGTCGTGCCGCGCGTCCTCGCGACGATGCTCGTCGCGGCGCTGCTCAACGGCCTGGTCTCGGTCGTCGGCGTCGCGGGTGGCTACGTCTTCAACGTCATGGTCCAGGGTGGCACCCCCGGTGCCTACCTCGCCTCGTTCACCGCCCTGGCCCAGATCGCCGACCTCGTCACCTCCGAGATCAAGGCCCTGCTCTTCGGGATGCTCGCCGCGCTCGTCGCGTCGTACAAGGGGCTGACGGCGGGCGGCGGCCCGAAGGGTGTCGGTGACGCCGTCAACCAGGCCGTCGTCATCACCTTCATGCTCCTGTTCGTCGTCAACTTCGTCATCAGCGCGATCTACTTCCAGGTCGTCCCCCAGAAGATCTGATGAGGATGTCCCGACTCTCCGCCGCCACCCGCGCCCCGCTCCGGTTCCTCGACGAGCTGAGCGGGCAGATGCAGTTCTACGTCCGCTCGATCGGCTGGGTGCCGCGCACCCTGCGCCGCTACACCAAGGAGGTCGTCCGGCTGCTCGCCGAGGTCTCCCTCGGCACAGGCGCGCTGAGCGTCATCGGCGGCACCGTCGGCGTCCTCACCTTCCTCGCCTTCTTCACCGGGTCCCAGGTCGGTCTCCAGGGGTACAGCTCGCTCGACCAGCTCGGCACCGGGGCCTTCGCCGGCTTCGTCTCCGCCTACCTCAACACCCGCGAGATCGCCCCGCTCGTCGCCGGTCTGGCGCTCGCGGCGACCGTCGGCTGCGGCTTCACCGCCCAGCTCGGCGCGATGCGGATCAGCGAGGAGGTCGACGCCCTCGAGGTGATGGGCATCCCGAGCCTGCCGTTCCTCGTGACGACCCGGATGATCGCCGGCTTCGTCGCGGTCATCCCGCTCTACGTGCTCGGCCTGCTCTCCTCGTACGCGGCGACCCGGTTCATCGTCACCGGCTACTTCGGGCAGTCGACCGGCACCTACGACCACTACTTCCACCTGTTCCTGCCACCGGGCGACATCCTGTGGTCCTTCGCCAAGGTGCTGATCTTCGCGGTCGTCATCATCGGGATCCACTGCTACTACGGGTACACCGCGAGCGGCGGCCCGGCGGGCGTCGGCGTCGCCGTGGGGCGGGCCGTGCGCACCTCGATCGTCGCCGTCAACGTCATCGACTTCTTCCTCAGCCTCGCCATCTGGGGGGCGACGACCACGGTGAGGATCGCCGGATGACCGGCCTCCTCGCCGGACTGCGGGCGCGCGCCTACGGCGTCGCGTTCCTCCTCGTCGTCGCCCTGCTCGTCGCCCTCTCGATCGCGTCCTTCGAGAAGGTCTTCACCAAGGTCGTCACGGTCACCCTGCGCACCGACCGCATCGGCAGCCAGATGCAGGAGGCTGCCGACGTCAAGATCCGCGGCCTCATCGTCGGCGAGGTCCGCTCGATCTCGGCCACCGCGAGCGGCGCCACGCTGACCCTCGCCCTCGACCCCGACGCCGTCGACCTCGTGCCGGCGTCGGTCAGCGCCCGGCTGCTCCCGAAGACCCTCTTCGGCGAGCGGTTCGTCGACCTCGTCACCCCGGCCGGCGACCCGGGTCGGCACATCCGCGAGGGCGACGTCATCCCCCAGGACCGCAGCTCGGTGGCCATCGAGCTGGAGCGGGTCTTCGACGACCTGCTGCCGCTGCTGCGGACGATCCACCCGGAGAAGCTCGCGGCCACCCTCAACGCGCTGGCCACAGCGCTCGACGGGCGGGGCGAGAAGCTCGGCGAGAACCTCGTCCTCGTCAACCGGTACTTCACGCAGCTCAACCCGCAGATGCCGCTGATCCAGGCCGACATCAGCGGGCTGGCCGACCTCGCGAGCACGTACGCCACCGCGGCCCCCGACCTGCTCCGGGCCGCCCAGGCACTGCGGACGACCAACGCGACGATCGTCGAGAAGAAGGACCAGCTGGCCGGCTTCCTCGCCGGCACCGCGGGCTTCGCGAACACGACGGCCGAGTTCCTCGAGAAGAACGACGACCGGATCATCCAGGTCGGCCGCGTGCAGCGCCCCACCCTCGCGGTGCTGGCGAAGCACGCCCCGATCTACCCGTGCCTCGCCGCCGGGCTCGTCAACTGGCTCCCGCGGGCCGAGGGCATCTTCGCCGGCGGCCAGTTCCACATCACCCTCGAGACCCCGCCGCAGCGCGGCGGCTACCGGCCCGGCCAGGAGCCGGCGTGGAACGACGACCGCGGTCCGAGCTGCCGTGGCCTACCCAACCCCGGTGGCAGCCAGGCCAGCCCGCGCGGCGCGGCCCACTTCGCCGACGGCAGCGGCGGCGCCGCCCGCTCGGCGCTGCCCTCGGCGCTCCTCGCCCCGAGCGGCCTGGCCGTCGGCAACGTCGACTCCGGGCTGGCGGGCACCGAGGCCGAGCAGCAGGTCGTCGCCATCGCCCTCGCCGCGGAGGGGCAGGGCGAGCCGTCGGCGCTGACCACCCTGCTCGCCGGCCCGATGCTGCGCGGGAAGGTGGTCAACCAGTGAAGACCACCCCGAGCCTCGTCAAGCTCCTCGCCTTCGTCGTCGTCACCGTCCTCGCGACCGGCATCCTCGCGGCGACCATCGCCAACGTCCTGCCCGGCGACAAGGCCGACTACCGGGCCGTCTTCACCGACGTCACCGGTCTCTCCACCGGCCAGGACGTCCGCATCGCCGGCGTGCGCGTCGGCACCGTCGAGGACATCAGGGTCGCCAAGGACCGGGTGAGTGCCGAGGTGACCTTCAGCGTGCTCCGCAGCACGACCCTCACCCGGGGCACGGCGGCGACCATCAAGTACCGCAACCTCGTCGGGGAGCGCTACGTCGCCCTCACCCAGGAGCCCGGCGACGCGACGCCGCTGCCCGAGGGCGGCACGATCCCGCGCGAGCACACGCACCCGGCTCTGGACCTCACCGTCCTCTTCAACGGCTTCAAGCCGCTCTTCGCCGCGCTCTCGCCGCAGGACGTCAACGAGCTCTCCGCGCAGGTCATCTCGGTCCTCCAGGGCGAGGGCGGGGACATCAACAGCCTGCTCGGCCAGACCGCCTCGCTCACCAAGGCGCTCGCCGACCGCGACGCCGTCATCGGCCGCACCATCGACAACCTCACGACGGTGCTGACCACCGTCGAGGCCAACGACTCGGCCTTCAAGGACCTGCTGACCCAGCTCCAGCGGTTCGTCTCCGGGCTGTCCCAGGACCGCAAGGCGATCGGCGACTCGCTGACGAACATCAACCGGCTCACCGGCGACACCGCGAGCCTGCTGGCCGCCGGCCGGCCCGACCTCAAGGCCGACATCGCCGACCTCGGCGGCCTCGCGAGCACCCTCAACGAGCCCCAGAACACGAAGGAGTTCGAGCGCTTCATCAGCCAGGCGCCGACGAAGATCTCGACGATCACCCGGACGGCGACGTACGGCTCGTGGTTCAACTTCTACCTCTGCCGGTTCGACGTGAAGAACCTGCTCCTCCCGACCGGGAAGACCCCCGGCGGCCTCGGGTACGACGTCGCGGCGGCGAGGTGCCGGTCATGAGCGCCGCGCCGACCCCCAAGGACCGCAACACGCTGCGCCTCGGCGTGGCCGGACTCGCGGTCGTCGTCGTGCTCATGGTGGCGGCCTTCAACGCCTCGAGCCTGCCGTTCATCGGCGGCGGCGACGACTACAGCGCCGCGTTCACCGAGGCCGGTGGGCTGCGCGACGGCGACGACGTGCGGATCGCCGGGGTGAAGGTCGGCAAGGTCACCGGCGTCGACCTCGAGGGGTCGCACGTGCGCGTCGACTTCGTCGTCACCGAGGACGTCGCGTTCGGCCCGGCGACCGGCGCCTCGGTACGGATCAAGACCCTCCTCGGCGCGAAGTACCTCTCGCTCGAGCCGCGGGGGACCGGCCAGCTGGCCCGCGGCTCGCAGATCCCGCTGACCCGCACCGTGTCGAGCTACGACGTCGTCACCGCGTTCTCCGACCTCACGCGCACGACCGAGCGGATCGACACCCAGCAGCTCGCGCAGTCGCTCGACGTCCTCGCCGCCGAGTTCAAGGACACCCCCGAGAACGTCCGCGGCGCGCTCGAGGGCCTGAGCCGGCTCTCGGCCACGATCGCGAGCCGCGACGACAAGCTCCGTGAGCTGCTCCGCGCGGCGAACTCGGTGTCGGGCACCGTCGCCGAGCAGAACGCGGTCGTCGACAAGCTGATCAAGGACGCCGACCTCCTCGTCGCCGAGCTCGAGACGCGCCGGGACGCCATCCACACCCTGTTCACGAACACGAGCGCGCTGGCCCAGCAGGTCACCGGGCTGGTCCGCGACAACCGGGCGCAGCTGAAGCCGGCGCTGGCCCAGCTGCAGAAGGTGCTCGGCACCCTGCAGAGGCACGAGTCCGACCTCAAGCAGACCATCGCGGCGATGGCGCCCTTCACCCGCCTCTTCGCGAACACCCTCGGCACCGGCCCGTGGTTCGACACCTACATCCAGAACCTCACCAACCCGGTCGGGGGTGTCGGTCGATGAGGATGCCGACCCTCCGCCGCCCCACCGCGCCCGCGGCCCCGTCGTGGCTGCGCGGGCTCGGCACGCGAGCCCGTGCCGTCCCACCGCGGCTCGCGCTCGTCGCCGGGGTGCTCGTCGTGGCGCTCGTCGCCGCCGCCGTCGTGTTCTGGCCCCGCCCGGAGCCGGTGCGGGTCAGCGCCGACTTCGTCCGCGCGGTGGGGCTCTTCCCCGGCTCGGACGTGCGGATCCTCGGCGTCAAGGTGGGGGAGGTGACGAGCGTCGAGCCGCACGGGCCGAGCGTCCGGGTCGGCTTCGAGTTCACCTCCGAGCACCCCGTGCCCGCCGACGCGCAGGCGGCCATCGTCGCGCCGTCGCTCGTCAGCGACCGCTACGTCCAGCTCCTGCCGGTGTGGACCAAGGGGGCCCGGATGCGCACGGGCGCCCACATCCCGCTCGAGCGCACCGCCGTGCCGGTCGAGCTCGACCGGGTCAGCGAGAGCCTCGACGACCTCATGGTCGCGCTCGGCCCGCAGGGGGCGAACTCCGAGGGGGCGCTGACCCGGGTGCTGCGCACCGGCGCCGCGAACCTCGACGGCAACGGCCAGACCCTCCACGACACCACGGTCAACCTCTCCCGGGCGGTCCAGACCTTCAGCGAGGGCCGCGGCGACCTCTTCAGCACGGTGAAGAACCTGGGCACCTTCACCGAGACCCTCGCCGCGAACGACGCCCAGGTGCGCCGGCTCAACACCAACCTCGCGAGCGTCTCGACGGCCCTCGACGACGAGCGCGGCGACCTCTCGGCCGCGCTCGCGAACCTCGCCGTCGCCCTCGACGAGATCACCTCGTTCGTCCACGACAACCGGGCCCTGCTCAAGGACGACGTCGCCAAGCTCACCGACGTCACCGGCGCCGTCGTCGAGCAGCGCAAGGCCCTCGCCGAGACCCTCGACGACGCACCGGTCGCCATCTCGAACCTCCAGCTCGCCTACAACCCGGCGAACGGCACCCTCGACACCCGGGCGAGCATCCAGGGCACGAACCAGCCGGGCCTGCTCCTCTGCTCGCTCATCACCGGGCCGACGGGCACCGGCAACACCAACCTGTGCAAGGCGACCGGCCTGCTCGACCTCAAGCTGCCCGACCTCCTCGGCGGCCTCACCGGCGGGGCCGGCTCGAGCGCCCCGAACCTGCTCCAGGGTGCCGACCCGACCCTCGGAGGGCTGCTCGGATGACGACCCCTCGCCGCCGCACGGCGCTGACCGCCGCAGTCAGCGCCCTCGCCCTCGTCGTGCTCGCCGGGTGCTCGAGCGTCTACGACCTCCCGCTGCCGGGCGGCCCGAAGGCCGAGGGCCGGCAGATCACCGTCCAGGCCGAGTTCGCCGACGTCCTCGACCTCGTGCCCCGCTCGTCGGTCAAGGTCGACGAGGTGACGGTCGGCGAGGTCACCGGCATCGAGCTCGACGGCTGGACCGCCCGGGTGACGATGCGCATCCCCGCCTCGAGCCACCTGCCCGACGACGCCCGCGCGGAGCTCAAGCAGACCTCCCTGCTCGGCGAGAAGTACATCGCGCTCGAGCGGCCGGACGGCGGCGGCACGGGCACCCTCGGCGACGGCGACCTCATCCCGCTCGCGCGCACCGGGCGCAACCCCGAGGTCGAGGAGGTCCTCGCGGCCCTCTCGATGCTGCTCAACGGCGGCGGTGTCGGCCAGCTCAAGGTCATCGAGACCGAGCTGAACAACGCGCTGCGCGGCCGCCACGCGGACGTCAAGAGCCTCATCACCCAGCTCGACACCTTCGTCGGCGGGCTGGACGCGCAGAAGGCGGAGATCGTCCGGGCCATCGACGGCATCGACCGGCTCAGCGCGAACCTCGCCGCCCGCAAGGACCAGATCGCCGGTGTCCTCCAGGAGCTGCCCAAGGGCCTCGCGATCCTCGCCGACCAGCGCGAGCAGCTGACGACGATGCTCACCGCCCTCGACCGCCTCGGGAAGGTCGGCAGCAAGGTCATCGAGGCCTCGCGGGCCGACCTGCTGGCGAACCTCGCAGCCCTCAAGCCGGTGCTCGCCCAGCTGAACGCGGCCGGCGACGACCTGCCGAAGTCGCTCCAGCTGCTGCTCACCTACCCGTTCCCGGACAGCTCGCTCCAGGCGATCAAGGGCGACTACACGAACCTGCGCGTCACCGCCGACCTCGACCTGCGCCACCTCACGGTGCCGACCCCGACGTCGCTGCCGACCATCCTGCCCACGTCGCTGCCCACGATCCTCCCGACGTCGCTGCCGACGATCCTGCCCACGCTGCCCCTACCGACGATCACCGTGCCGCTGCCGACGATCCTGCCCACCCTGCCGGTGCCGACGCAGTCCGGTGGTGGTCTGTGCCCGCCGATCTGCCTCGGGTCCAGCACCTCCGGGGCCGACGTCTCGTGGGTGTCCCTCTACACCGGGGGGATGCCGTGATCCGCCGGCTCACCAAGGTCCAGCTCGCGCTGTTCCTCGCCATCACCGTCGTCGCGACCTCGATCCTCTCGGCGAGCTACGTCGGGCTCACCGAGCGGCTGTTCGGGACCGGGCCCACCGTCGTCGCCGACCTCGCGAGCTCCGGCGGCATCTTCGCGGGCGCGGAGGTCACCTACCGCGGCGTGCGCGTCGGACGGGTCTCCGAGCTCACCCTGAGCGCCGACGGCGTCCGGGTCCACGCCAAGCTCGAGTCCGGCAGCGAGGTGCCCGTCGACACCCGTGCCGTCGTCGAGAACCGGTCCGCGGTGGGGGAGCAGTACCTCGACCTCCAGCCGCGCTCGCAGGGCGGGCCCTACCTCGCGGACGGCGACGTGATCAAGCGCGCCGACACGGCGACCCCGCTGCGGGTCGACCAGCTGCTGCTCGACGTCGACCACACCGTCCGCTCGGTCCCGCAGGACGACCTGGTCACCGTCATCGACGAGCTGGGCACCGGGTTCGAGGGCACCGGCGACGACCTGGGCCGCCTCATCGACAACGGAGATGCGTTGACGCGCAGCGCGATCGACGCGCTCCCGGACACCATCGCGCTCCTGAAGTCGGGCAAGACGGTGCTCGACACCCAGCGGGTCGGCGCGTCGCAGATCACGACCTTCTCGGGCAACCTCGCCCGCATCTCCGAGACGCTCAAGGCCTCCGACCCCGACCTGCGGGTCGTCCTCGACCGCGGCACGGTCGCCTCCAAGGAGCTCGAGGCCGTCGTCCGCGAGAACCGCGACTCGCTCGGCACGCTCGTCGCCAACCTCGTCACGGTCGGGCAGGTCACCAGCAGCCGGGTCGACGGCATCGACCAGCTGCTCATCACCTACCCCGAGGTCGTCGCCGGCGGCTACACGGTCGTCCCCGGCGACGGCACCGCGCACTTCGGCGTCCAGCTGACCCAGGCGCCGGCACCGTGCACCGCCGGCTACGGGGGCACGACGAGGACCGACCCGAACCGGACCAGCGGACTGCCCCCGGTCAACACCGCCGCCCGGTGCTCGCTGCCCCGCGGGTCCGCGTCCGACGTGCGCGGGGCGCAGAACGCCCCCGGGGCCCGCCCGGTCGGCAGCGCCAGCTACGCGATGGCCTATGGTTCGGACCCTGTGCCGCTCGGCACGACCGCCTACGGGGCACCGCTGACCGTGTCCGCGCCGGTGGCCCCCCAGGGCTCCGGCTCCGGGGCGTGGTCCTGGATCATGGAGGAGGCCGCCCGATGACCCGCACCGTGCGCCTGCTCTGGGCGCTCGTGGCCCTCGTCGTGCTCGCCACCGTGGTGCTCGGCGCGACCCGCGGGCGGGCCTGGTTCGAGGGCCGGCAGCTCGAGCAGGCCCAGCGCGACGCACTCGCCGCCGGCCGCCAGCTCGCCGTCAACTTCGCCACCCTCGACTACCGGCACGTCGACGAGGACACCAAGCGGGTCGAGGACGGTGCGACGGGGGAGTTCCTGCGGAGCTACTCGACCTCGCTCGCCGACCTGCGCAAGGTCGTCGTCGAGAACAAGTCGACCTCGCGCGTGGAGCGGGCCGAGGCCGCGTACGTCTCCGGCGACCGGGACTCGGCCCAGGTCATCGTCGGGATCGTCGCCCCGACCTCGAACACCAACGCGCCGAACGGCGAGACCAAGACCTACCGGGTCAAGCTCGGCCTGCGCGAGCTCGGCGGGACGTGGAAGGTGGAGCGCCTTGAGTTCGTCGGATGACCGTCGCCGTCCCCGGGTCGCCGGCCAGCGCCGGCGGCACCGGCGACCGGAGGCCGTCCCGGAGGAGATCGTCCCGGAGGAGACCGTCCCGGAGGAGACCCTCCCGGAGGGGGAGCCCGCCGCGGAGGAGCAGGGCCCCGCGTCCGGCCGTCGGCTGCCGCCCGGGGTCGGCGCACCGCTGCTCGCCCTCGTCGTCGCCCTCGTGGCCTTCGCGCTGGTCCTCGCGGTCTCGCTGCGCGACCCGCACGCCCGCGAGCGCGACGCCCGGGCGGCCACCGCGGCGGCCCGGACCTCGCTGGAGCAGCTGCTCTCGTACAGCTACCAGACCCTCGACGCCCAGGCACAGCGCAACGGGGGCCTGCTGACCGGCGCGTTCAAGCAGGAGTACGCCGCGACGATGGCCAAGACCATCGCGCCGGTCGCCGAGAAGGAGAAGGTCACCGTCCAGGCCCGCAGCTACGAGGCGGGCGTCATGGGGCAGACCCCGGACACCGTGACCGTCCAGGTCTTCCTCAACCAGGCGAAGACCTCGGAGTCGGAGAAGCAGCCCTCGATCGACCAGAACCGGGTCATCGCGACGATGCGCAAGGTGGGCGGACGCTGGCTCATCGAGAAGCTCTCCGCCTACTGAGCGCGCCCGCCGGCCCTCGGCCGTTCGGCGCGCGGCACGCCCGGGATCCCCGTTTCGCTTGACGAGCGGGGGCGGGGCCGCCATCCTGTTGCGCGTCGCCCGCCTCGGCGGGGGACCGCACCGGGAGCCGCGGGCTTGACGCGGTTGGACGGTGCTGCCTTCTTCGGGTATGCTATCTCTTTGCGCTGCCCCTAACCTTCCCTCGCTCGTCGACGAGCCGTTCCGTCGCCATGCTCCCGGCTGTCCCGGGAGACCCGCGTCGTGAGCGTCTCGGCGCCGGTGGTGGGGTCGGGAGCGGCCAGCCCGCACAACAGACCAGGCCTGTGGAAGGAACCCTCCTTGGCTGCCTCGCGCACCTCGTCCAAGACAGTGACCACCGCTCGGACGGCCTCGGGCCGTCTCTCGTTCGCCAAGATCCGCGAGCCCCTGGAGGTCCCCGACCTCCTGGCCCTCCAGACCGAGAGCTTCGACTGGCTCCTCGGGAACGAGCGCTGGCAGGAGCGCGTCGCCGCCGCCCTCGAGGCCGGCCGTGACGACGTCCCGGAGCGTTCGGGCCTCGAGGAGATCTTCGAGGAGATCTCGCCGATCGAGGACTTCAGCGGCTCGATGTCCCTCAGCTTCCGCGACCACCGGTTCGAGGAGGTCAAGTACTCCATCGAGGACTGCAAGGAGCGCGATCAGACCTACTCGGCGCCGCTCTTCGTCACCGCGGAGTTCATGAACAACACCACCGGTGAGATCAAGAGCCAGACGGTCTTCATGGGCGACTTCCCGCTGATGACCGAGCGCGGCACCTTCATCATCAACGGCACCGAGCGCGTCGTCGTCTCCCAGCTGGTCCGCAGCCCGGGCGTCTACTTCGAGCGCACCCCGGACAAGACCTCCGACAAGGACGTCTACTCCGCCAAGGTCATCCCGAGCCGCGGTGCGTGGCTCGAGTTCGAGATCGACAAGCGCGACATGGTCGGCGTCCGCGTCGACCGCAAGCGCAAGCAGTCGGTCACGGTCCTCCTCAAGGCGCTCGGCATGTCCGAGGCCGAGATCCTCGAGCAGTTCGGCGACTACGAGTCGATGCGGATCACGCTCGAGAAGGACAACACCACCGACCAGGACGACGCGCTGCTCGACATCTACCGCAAGCTGCGCCCGGGCGAGCCGCCGACGAAGGAGGCCGCGCAGACCCTGCTCGACAACCTCTACTTCAACGGCAAGCGCTACGACCTGGCCAAGGTCGGCCGGTACAAGATCAACAAGAAGCTCGGCGTCGACACCGAGCTGTCGAACTCGACCCTCGGCCTCGAGGACGTCGTCGCGACGATCAAGTACCTCGTCGCCCTCCACGCCGGCGAGGAGACCCTCCCGGGCCACCGCCGCGGCGAGGCGGTCGACGTGCGCGTCGAGACCGACGACATCGACCACTTCGGCAACCGTCGCCTGCGCAACGTCGGCGAGCTGATCCAGAACCAGGTCCGCACCGGCCTGTCCCGGATGGAGCGCGTCGTCCGCGAGCGGATGACCACCCAGGACGTCGAGGCGATCACGCCGCAGACGCTCATCAACATCCGGCCGGTCGTCGCCTCCATCAAGGAGTTCTTCGGCACCAGCCAGCTGTCGCAGTTCATGGACCAGAACAACCCGCTCGCGGGCCTGACGCACAAGCGGCGTCTGTCGGCCCTCGGCCCGGGTGGTCTCTCCCGCGACCGCGCCGGCATGGAGGTCCGCGACGTCCACCCGTCGCACTACGGCCGCATGTGCCCGATCGAGACCCCTGAGGGCCCGAACATCGGCCTCATCGGCTCGCTCGCCTCCTACGGCCGGATCAACTCCTTCGGCTTCATCGAGACCCCGTACCGCAAGGTCGACAAGGGCCGCGTCACCGACGAGGTGCACTACCTCTCGGCCGACGAGGAGGACGAGCACGTCATCGCGCAGGCGAACGCCACGCTCAACGACGAGGGCACCCACTTCGCCCACGAGCGCGTGCTCGTGCGCGTCAAGGGTGGCGAGGTCGAGTACGTCCCGGCCGACGAGGTCGACTACATCGACGTCTCGCCGCGCCAGATGGTCTCCGCGGCCACCGCGCTCATCCCGTTCCTCGAGCACGACGACGCCAACCGCGCCCTCATGGGCTCGAACATGCAGCGCCAGGCGGTCCCGCTCGTGCGGGCCGAGGCGCCGCTCGTCGGCA
>NZ_DAOLAC010000056.1:0-15247 GCF_035325325.1 Phycicoccus sp.
GGGACCTCCCGGCCCCACAGATCAGGTGTCAACCGAACCTTCAGCAGTCCCATCCGGCCCCGACCGGTTCGCCCTCTCGGACGACCTCAGATTTGCCCTCATGGAGTCGACCGACAACGACTGGCGCACCCCTACGCGCCCGCCCAAGCAGCGGTGAACCACGCCGGGCCGATGCCAACTCTCGCTGCGTAAAGTTGTGTAACTCAGACCCGTAAATAGCTATCGGGCCTGACGGCGCACTCGCCTACCCCAACGAAGCAGGCACAACTCCGGCCTTCAGCGAGTCCACGAACTGCGCCGCACGCGCGTTCACGGCGTGCTCGGTCGGGAACTCCTCGCTGACCAACCGGTGGTGCCTTCCGTTGTACCAGCGGTTCCTCTGCCAGTAGACCCGTGCTGCAAGGGTGCGCGTCTTGCGGGAGACCTTCCACATGACGAAGAGGCCAACAATGCCCAACACCAACCCGTCCGAGCACCAACTGACCACCCAATCAGGGGTTCGGCTCGGCACGACGGTCACCTTGTACCGTCGATCAGCGACCGTGATCCAGTCGCTATCCACCCAAGGCTCCGCGCCAAAGTCGTCAGTGCCGACTACGGTCCCACGCGCCGACATGCGCTCCACCCTTCCGTTCGTCATCAACGAAACAGATCGTCACAGATCATCTCGGCAACGGCGCGCGATTGAGGCAGCCCGGCGAGCAGACCGCCTTCGTGTTCCCCCACCCTCTGCCAGACCTTGCTCGCCATCACCGGCACATGCGAAGCACATCGACACCTACACCCGGGCAGACAAGTCCTCGCCACACGTCAGCACTCACTTCGCCCGGGACACCCCGGACGGGCCGTTGGGCGGCTTGACCACCTGACGAGGTGGCGGCGTCTCACCCTTCCTCCTCACCTTCATGCGCTCGGTGGCAGGACGACCTGAGTAGCCTCCACCTGCCGGTGGCAGCCATCGCGACATGACAACCTCCACATCCCAACTAGTCGACACGGTACCCACGAACGCCGAGGGGCGGACCGCTTCCGCGATCCGCCCCTCGGCGTTGCACTCAGGTATCCGCTCAGTCACTGACATTCTCGTGCGACAGAACTGACACCTTCGTGCGATTCCACTGACATTTCAGTGCGAATCCACTGACATCCCAGTGAGATTCGACATCAGCTGCAGCCGCTGGTGGAGCCGCAGCCCTCGCAGACGTAGCAGGAGCCGGCGGGGCGCATCTTGGTCCCGCAGGTCATGCACATCGGGGCGTCGGCGGCCTTGGAGTTGCCGAACGCCGCGAGAAGGTCGGCCGAGCTGTGGATCTCCGAGGAGACCTCACGAGCCGAGGCCGCGCCGGAGCCGGACGCCGTCGTCGCCGCGGACTGGGCGTCGGCGGACGCCGACTCCGCAGCCGCCGGAGCAGAGGCCGCCGGCTCCTCGTGCTTCTTCGACGAGGCGCCGATGCCGACCGAGAGGGACTCGATCTCCTCGGCGAGCTCCTCGTCCGACTCGGAGTCCACCGGGGCGTACGAGCCGGTCTCGAGCTGGCGCGCCCGCTCCTCGGCCGTGTGGATGCCCATGTAGGACCGGGTGTCGAAGTCGAGGTGGTCCAGGGCCAGCCGGCGGAACACGTAGTCCATGAGCGACTGCGCCATCCGCACGTCCGGGTCGTCGGTCATGCCGGCCGGCTCGAAGCGCATGTTCGTGAACTTCTCGACGAACGTCTCGAGCGGCACGCCGTACTGCAGCGCGACCGAGGTGACGATCGAGAAGGCGTCCATGACGCCGGCGAGCGTGGAGCCCTGCTTGCCGAACTTGAGGAACACCTCGCCGAGGCGGCCGTCGTCGTAGGTGCCGGCGGTGAGGTAGCCCTCGGCGCCACCCACGGCGAACGACGTCGTCTGCGACGTGCGGCGCTTCGGGAGCCGCTCGCGGGTCGGGCGGTAGACGACCTTCTCGACGACCTCGGCCGTCGCGGCCTTGACCGCGTCCGCGGCCTTGTCCTTCGCCGTCGAGCCGCCGTCGGAGAGCGGCTGGCCGACCTTGCAGTTGTCGCGGTACACGGCCAGCGCCTTGAGGCCGAGCTTCCAGCCCTGGACGTAGACCTCCTCGATCTCCTCGACGGTCGCCGTCTCCGGCAGGTTGACCGTCTTGCTGATCGCGCCGGAGAGGAACGGCTGCGTCGCCGCCATCATCCGGACGTGGCCCATCGGGGAGATGGCCCGCGCACCCATCGCGGTGTCGAACACCTCATAGTGCTCCGGCTTCAGGCCCGGCGCGTCGATGACGTGGCCCTTGTCGGCGATGTACTCGACGATCGCCTCGACCGTCTCCTCCGGGTAGCCGAGCTTGCGCAGCGCCCGCGGGATCGTGAGGTTGACGATCTGCATCGAGCCGCCACCGACGAGCTTCTTGAACTTCACGAGCGAGAAGTCGGGCTCGATGCCGGTGGTGTCGCAGTCCATCATGAAGCCGATGGTCCCGGTGGGGGCGAGCACCGACGCCTGCGCGTTGCGGTAGCCGTTCTTCTCACCGAGCTTGACGACGTCGTCCCAGGCCTTCGTGGCGACCCGGTGGATGTCCTTGTCCATCGTGCCGAGCGTGCGCACGGCGTCGTTGGCGGCGGCGTGCTTGCGCATGACCCGCTTGTGGGCGTCGGCGTTGCGGGCGTACCCGGCGTACGGGCCGACGACCGCGGCCATCTCGGCGGAGCGCTTGTAGGCGGCACCGGTGAGCAGCGAGGTGATCGTCGCAGCGAGCGCGCGGCCACCCTCGGAGTCGTAGCCGTGGCCGGTGGCCATGAGCAGCGCGCCGAGGTTGGCGTAGCCGATGCCGAGCTGGCGGTAGTCGCGGGTGGTCTTGCCGATCGGCTCGGTCGGGAAGTCGGCGAAGCAGATCGAGATGTCCATCGCGGTGATGACGAGCTCGACGACCTTCTGGAAGGTGACGGCGTCGAAGGTGTCGTCGTCCTTGAGGAACTTCAGGAGGTTGAGGCTGGCCAGGTTGCACGAGGAGTTGTCGAGCGACATGTACTCCGAGCACGGGTTGGACGCGGTGATGCGGCCGGTCTCGGGGTTGGTGTGCCAGTCGTTGATCGTGTCGTCGTACTGGATGCCCGGGTCGGCGCACTCCCACGCGGCCTTGGCGATCTTGCCCATCAGCTCGCGGGCGTCGATGGTCTCGATGACCGAGCCGTCCTTGCGCGAGGTGAGCCCGAACTCGGTGCCCTCCTCGACCGCGCGCATGAAGGTGTCGGTGACGCGGACGCTGTTGTTCGCGTTCTGGTACTGGACCGAGGTGATGTCCTTGCCGCCGAGGTCCATGTCGAAGCCGGCGTCGCGCAGCGCGCGGATCTTGTCCTCCTCGCGCGCCTTGGTCTCGACGAATTCGACGATGTCCGGGTGGTCGACGTCGAGGACGACCATCTTCGCCGCGCGGCGGGTGGCGCCACCGGACTTGATGGTGCCCGCGGACGCATCCGCACCACGCATGAACGAGACCGGGCCGGAGGCGGTGCCGCCGGAGGAGAGGAGCTCCTTGGACGAGCGGATGCGCGAGAGGTTGAGGCCCGCGCCCGAGCCGCCCTTGAAGATGAAGCCCTCCTCCTTGTACCAGTTGAGGATGGAGTCCATCGAGTCGTCGACGGAGAGGATGAAGCAGGCGCTGACCTGCTGCGGGCTCTTGGTGCCGACGTTGAACCAGACCGGCGAGTTGAAGCTGAACACCTGGTGCAGCAGGGCGTACGTCAGCTCGTGCTCGAAGATCTCGGCGTCCTCGGCGTTCGAGAAGTAGTCGAAGTCCTTGCCGGCCTTGACGTAGGTGAGGACGACGCGGTCGATGAGCTGCTTGAGCCCGGTCTCGCGCTCGGGCGTGCCCACCGCGCCGCGGAAGTACTTCGTCGTGACGATGGTGGAGGCGTTGACGCTCCAGAAGTCGGGGAACTCGACGCCCCGCTGCTCGAAGATCGTCTCGCCGGTCTTCCAGTTCTGCTGGACGACGTCGCGCTTCTCCCAGGTCACCTCGTCGTAGGGGTGGACGCCCGGGGTGGTGTAGATCCGTTCGATCTTCACCCCCTTGGCGCGCGGGGACTTGCGGGCACCTGCACGTGCTCCGGCGGTCTCGGTCATGCGTATCCCTTCCTTCTGCCCCCTCTGAGGGCGGTGGTGACCTGGTGTCTGTTCTACTGCTGGGGTCCGACAGGCGTGGTGGCCTGCGGTTCCTGCGCGGTCGCCTCGCGTTCGGCGCGCAGGAGGGTGATGGCCGACTCGAAGTCCTCGAGGGAGTCGAAGGCCTGGTAGACGCTCGCGAAGCGCAGGTACGCGACCTCGTCGAGCTCGCGCAGCGGCTCGAGGACGGCGAGGCCGACCTCGTGGGCGTCGATCTCGGCGGAGCCGGCGCTGCGGATGGACTCCTCGACCTTCTGGGCGAGGATGGCGAGGTCGTCCTCGGTGACCGGGCGGCCCTGGCAGGCCTTGCGGACGCCGACGAGGACCTTGGCGCGGCTGAACGGCTCGGTGGCGCCGGAGCGCTTGACGACGCTCAGGCTCGCGGTCTCGACGGTGGTGAACCGGCGGCCGCACTCCGGGCACTGGCGGCGGCGGCGGATGGCCGCGCCGTCGTCGGTCGTGCGGGAGTCCATGACCCGGGAGTCGGTGTGCCGGCAGAACGGGCAGTGCATGGTCCTCGGCCCCCTCTCCTGTGGACGAACTGGTGGACTCTCGTGTGAACAACCTGTGGATGACCCTGATTTCGTGTGCACAAGATGTGGACGAACTACAGCGGTGTAACCACTAGATGTTGTGCTCATCATGCATCGTGTGTGACCTGCGACGCAAGAAGGCGGGGGTAAAGATCGTCCGTTCGGCTGTTTGCGCAGGTCAGAGCGGGTGCGGGGTGGGTCGGGGTGGCGCGGCTCGGCGTGTCGGAACACCATCCGTGGGGCTGGTGTGACGGGTGTGGCACCAGATCTGGGGGTCGCGAGGCTGGGGCCGGACCGGCCCGGGCGCGGGTCGCCCACCAGATGTGGTGGTGCCCCGGACTCCGTGCCCGACGCAAGGGATTCCTTGCCCGGCGCAAGGGATCGCGTGCCCCGCGCACGGGATCGCTCACGAATGCGAGCGATCGCCCGCGCGCGGGTGCCGTCGTCGGGGATGCTGTGCTGGGCCGCGAGGGGTGCGGCCGGGAGGGAACCCACGATGACGACGACCCAGCCCGTGCGGGGCGGCCTCGTGGCCACCCTGGCCGGACCGCTCGAGCGCCGCGCCCAGGCCGGGCCGACGAGCGCGGCAACGCAGATCGAGGCGCTGCTCGGCGGGACGCCGACCTACGTCGACGACGCGCAGGAGCTGCGGATGGGACGGATGGCGGCCGCGGCCGGCATCCTCGCCGTCGCCGTCGGCCTCGCCGCCGGGCTCGTCGCCCTGGCCGGGCTGTCCCCAGCCGCCGGCGCGGTCCTCCGGGGCGGCCTCGGGCTCGGCGTCGTCCTCGTCGCCTTCGGGTTCCTCGCGATGCGCTCCACCACCGCACCCGCCTTCTCGGTCGGCCCCCTCGGGGTCGTGCTCGGCTCGCTCGAGGGCGGCGCGTTCGTCACCGAGGTCGTGCCGTGGGGCGAGGTGGCCGCGGTCGTCGTCCTCGGGCCGACCGGCCCCGGCCAGACCGGGGGCCGGCTCGGGGTGCGCCTCACCATGCCCCGGGGCACGTCGTCCTCGCCGTACCTCCTGCGCGACACCCGGCAGCTCCGGCCCGGTGAGCAGCTCGCCGTGCGCGAGGCCGTGGCCCGGGTCTCCCCCGCCACGCCGGTCGAGCTGCGGCCCGGCACCCCCACCTGACGCCCGGCCCGGTTCACTCCCCCGGGCTGGCGTTCTGGTGGACCAGGGCGGCGGTGACCATCCAGTGCCAGTCGACGTGACCGGACCCGCCGCGGGCGCCGGCGCCGCACGCACACTCCCAGTGCCACCGTCCGAGCGCGTCACAGCTGACGGCCGGGTGGTGGGTACGGCGGGCGGTCCGCCGGCGGATGGTCCTCATGCGACCAAGGAGGACGCCCTCCCACCTGCTGATACCGAAGCCGCCGTCGTCGCCCTCGCCCACCCGGCAGCAATTTCCACGCCCGCTGAGCACGACGGCAGCATCATCCGTTCGGCCAGTCGTCGCCGCCGTTCACCCGGGGCCGACGGAATCCGTAGCGTCTTTACCCGCTCTTGGTGTCATCGTGGAGAACGTCATACCGACGCAGGGACAACGCATGAGGGAGGACTGCGTGATGGGTTACACCATGGAAGGCCCGCTGGGCCGCTTCACCGAGTGCGCGGCGTCGCGCCGGGACGGGGAGACCACCCCGTCGCCGTTGCTCGACCTCCTCATGGCCGGGGTCAGCGCCCTCGGCCGACGGGGCACCGCGCCGCACCGCGAGGACCTGCACCGGCACCACGACTGATTCCGCGGGGTCGGCACCGACCGACCCGGGGACACCGACCACGGCCCCGTCGAGCTGAGCCGGCCCGACGGGGCCGCGTCACGCCCGGGGATGGAGGAGGGCGGCGAGCTCCTCGACGCCATCGACAAGCCGCGGTCCCGGACGGGCCCACTCGCCGTCGGCGTCGACGGCGTGGACCACGACCCCGGGCGGCAGCGACCCCGCCGCCACGAGCGCGTCGGCCTGGGCCTGCGCCCCGGCGCGGTCGTACCCGCAGGGGGCGACGACCACCACGTCCGGACGGGCCGCCGCGACGTCGGCGAAGGTCACGGCGTGCGAGCGCTCCCCCGCCCGGCCGAGGACGCACTCGCCGCCGGCGTGCTCGACCATCTCGGGGATCCAGTGCCCCGGAGCGAACGGCGGGTCGGTCCACTCGAGGACGACGACCCGCGGCCGTGGACGGCCGGCCCCCCGGGCGGCCACGGCGGCCAGCCGGGCCCGGAGCGACTCCACCAGCGCGGATGCCTCGCCGGCGCGCCCCACGGCCGACCCGATCGCCCGGATGGACCCGAGCACGTCCTCGAGCGTGCGCGGGTCGACCGTGAGCACCTGCGCCCGGCAGCCGAGGTGCTCGAGCGCGGCATCGACCGTGGACACGTCGAGGGCGCACACGGCGCACAGGTCCTGGGTGACGACGAGGTCGGCGTCGAGCCCGGCGAGTGCCCCGGCGTCGAGGCGGTAGAGGTCCTCGCCACGGGCCACGGCCGCCCGGACCGCGGCGTCGATCTCCGCCGGAGCCAGCCCCTCGGGCAGCGCCGAGGTCGACACCACCGGCCGGAACCGCGCCTCCGCCGGGTGGTCGCACTCGAAGGTCACGCCGACGACGTCGTCGCCGGCGCCCACCGCGAAGAGGATCTCGGTGGCCGACGGGACGAGGCTGACGACACGCACGTCGCCGACCCTACGGCCGGCTCAGCCGGTGGGGACGGTGCGCCGCCGGAACCCGACGGTCCCGGCCACGAGCAGCACCGCCGCGACGGCTACCAGCCCGGCGACGCCGCCGAGGGCCACCGGGCCGACCGGCGGGTCGCCGACGTGGGTGGTCGGCGACAGGTCGAGCAGCCAGCCGGGCATCCGCAGCCCCGCCCCGAGGAAGCCGACGAAGGCGACGAGGCCGACCACCGCCCAGGCCGCCGGCAGGGCGCGCGGGAGCATCCCCAGCAGCGCGACGGCGACCCCGCCGACGACGAGCGCCGCGGGCACGTACGCGAGCCCGCCGCGGACCACCGGCCAGACGGCCCCGGAGTCGCCGGTCGACCACGCGGTCGCCAGCGCGAGGACGAGGGAGGAGCCGCCGAGCAGCACGACGAGCCCCGCCGCGACGACGCCGAGGTGCGCCCCGAGCCAGCGCACCCGGCCGACCGTGCCGGCGAGCTGCGGCTCGAGGCGGCCGTCGGTCTCCTCGCGGCGCAGCGTGCCGAGCGACTGCACGACATACCCCGTGGCGAGGACGGCGAGGTAGAGCAGGACGACCGAGAGGAACCCGTCGGCCGGGCGGTCGCCGGGCGCGAGGAGCCGCGCGACGTCGGGGTTGCCGCGGATGGCGGCGACGACGTCGTTGGCCAGCGCGCCCATGACGCCGGCGAGCGCCACCGCGCCGGCCAGCCAGCCGAGGAACGCCGAGCGGTGCAGCGAGAGGGCCAGCCCGACCGGGTGGCGCAGCCGGGCCGAGGCCCGCGCCGGGCCGGGCCCGCCGCGCAGGAGGGCCGCGCCGAGGTCGCGCCGGCCGGCGACGAGGACCGCCGCGCCGGCGAGCGCGGCCGAGACACCGAGTGGCACGGCGAGGACCCACCACCGGGGCTCGCCGAACGGGGCCGACCGCTCGACCCAGGTGAGCGGGGACAGCCACGCGAGCCACCATCCGCGCACGTCGCCGACTCCCCGCAGGACGTACGCCACCGCCAGCACCCCGAGCGAGACGGCCCACACCGTGCGCGCGTGGAGGACCAGCTGGGCGAGCAGCCCTGCGAGGCAGGCGAACACGAGCGCCAGCGCTCCGAGGGACGCCGCGTAGAGGCTCGCCCGGCCCGCCGGGATGCCGGCGAGCGCCATCCCGGCCGCCGACCCGACGACGACGAGCACCACGGCGCCGACGGCCACCACGAGCGCTGCCGCGACCGGTGCGCGACGGTCGAGGCGCCCTGCGAGCAGCAGCTCGAGCCGGCCGCTCTCCTCCTCGCGGCGGGTCGCGGCGGTGACGAGGGAGACGCCGAGCAGGGGCAGGGCGAGCGCGGCGACGAAGGAGAACTCGTCCTGCACGACCCCACCGAGGGTGCCGATGCCCTCGACCCGGCCGTTGATGGCCACGAGGGCGTCGCCGACCACGGCCTCCGCGTACGAGCGCAGCTTCTCCGGGGTGTCGTAGAGGCTGGCGACCGAGACGGCGGTGCCGACCAGCGACCCGACGACCGCCACCACCCAGACGAGGGCGGCCTTCCAGCGGGTGCGCAGCCGGACCCGGACCAGGACGCCGAGGCCGGTCATCGGCGGGCCCCGGTCGCGACGGTGGGCTCCTCGGCCGGGTCGTCCTCGTAGGTGCGCAGGAAGAGGGTGTCGAGGCTCGGCGGGTGGACGGTGAGCGTGTGGATGCCCGCCGCGTGCAGCCGGCCGACGACCCCGTCGAGGTGCGCCGCGTCGACGGTGAGCCGGACGTCCGTGCGCCCCTCCCCCGTCGGCTCGGTCTCGGCGCCCTCGACGCCGGGAGCGCCCGCCAGCCCGTCCGCGCCGCCGTCGACGACGGCGTGCACGACGGTGCGGGTGTGGCGGCGCAGGTCGGCCAGCGTTCCCGTCGTCACGGTCCGGCCGCGGCGCACGATGCTCACCCGGTCGGCGAGGGCCTCGACCTCACCGAGCACGTGGCTGGACAGCAGCACGGTCGCGCCCTGGGCCCGGCGCTCGCGGACCACGTCCTGGAAGACCTGCTCCATCAGCGGGTCGAGGCCGGAGGTCGGCTCGTCGAGGACGAGGAGGTCGGCGTCGGCGGCGAGGGCGGCCACGAGCGCGACCTTCTGCCGGTTGCCCTTGGAGTAGTCGCGCGCCCGCTTCGTCGGGTCGAGGTCGAACCGCTCGACGAGCGTGTCGCGGCGCCGGTCGTCCAGGCCGCCTCGGATGGCGCCGAGGACGTCGAGGCACTGGCCGCCGGTGAGTCCCGGCCACAGCGAGACGTCCCCGGGGAGGTAGGCGACGCGGGCGTGCAGGCGCGGCGCATCGCGCCACGGGTCGCCGTCGAGCAGCCGGATGCGGCCGGCGTCCGCGCGGACCAGGCCGAGCAGCACGCGGATGGTCGTCGACTTGCCCGCACCGTTGGGCCCGAGGAAGCCGTGCACCTCCCCCGGCCGGACGGCGAGGTCGAGGCCGTCGAGGGCCCGGAAGCCCCCGAACTCCTTGACCAGTCCCTCGATCCGGATGACGTCGTCGGTGCTCACGTCGCGTCTCCTCCCGTGCGGTCGGTGCTGGGGTCGGTGGTCGGGGTAGGGGGCTCCGGCGGCGCGATGAACGCGCCGTGGAGGTAGACGTCGGTGGCCTCGGCGGTCCAGCGCGCCATCCCGCCGGGGGTCAGCGGGTTCTCGCCGAGGACGGCCCCGAGGTGCGGAGCGAGGAGGACGACCGCGAGGTCGCCGGCGAGGAGCAGCGCCGCGCGAGCCTCGCGGTCGCGGCTGGGGCGGGCGACGCCGGCCTCCTCGAGCCGCTCGACCACGCCCAGGGTCAGGGCGTGCCAGCGCCGGACGAGGACCGTGCCCGCCGGGTCACCGGAGAGCAGGAGGCGCCGGAGGTAGAGGACGAGCGGGGAGCCGGCGCGGAACTCGGTCGCGAACGCCTCGGCGAGGGACGCCGGCTCGCCGCCGGAGAGGACGTCGGCCAGGTCACCGCCCTCCAGCTGGGCGAGCATCGCGTCGAAGGCGCCGGCCGCGTACTCGTCGACGGCCGCGCGCAGACCGTCCTTGCTGCCGTAGTGGTGCAGGACGAGGGCCGGTGACACCTCGGCCGCGGCGGCGATGTCACGGACGGTCGCGGCGTCGGGGCCGCGCTCGGCGAAGAGGGCGAGGGCGGCGTCGCGGATCGCGGCCCGGGCGGTGCGGTCCGGATCGGTAGGATCGGCTGAACGCATGTTCAGCATGTTAAACGCTTGTTCAGTCCGTGTCCAGCACGCGGGTCGGCGGCCGCTGGTGGCGGCCGGGCGCCGGACCCGCGTCGGCCCTCGATGTCCGCGGCCCGTGCTTGGCTGAGGCATGGCCGACGTGCAGTGGGAGACCCGCCCCGTCACCCCCGACCGCTTCGACGACTTCGCCGACGTCGTCAACCCGAACCGGCGGGCGACGCACTGCTGGTGCCTGTCGCACCGGCTGCGCCAGCAGGAGATCGAGGAGCTGGGCGAGGGCAGCCGCGAGCGGGCGGCCCGGCGGCTCTGTGAGTGGGACGCCCCGCCGGGGGTGGTCACCTACCGCGACGGCGAGCCGGTCGGCTGGTGCAACATCGGTGCGAGAGAGGACATCCCGCGGCTCGTGCACAGCACGAAGATCCGTCCCGTCGACGACGTGCCGGTGTGGAGCATCATCTGCGTCGTCGTCCGCAGCGGCCACCGCAGGCAGGGCGTCACGACACCGCTGCTCGAGGGCGCCGTGCAGTGGGCTGCCTCGCGCGGGGCGCCGGCGGTCGAGGCGTACCCGGTCGACCCGCGGGGCCGGCGGATGGACCTGACGATGGCCTTCGTCGGGACCCGCTCGATGTTCGAGAAGGTCGGGTTCGAGGTGGTCGGCGAGACCGACGCCGTGGCGAGCAGGATGCCGCGGCTCGTCATGCGACGGATGCTCGGCTGAGCGCGGCCGCTCGGCGTCCCGGCCCGGCCGGGAGGGGATGCCCGGCCGGACCGGCGGGGGCTCAGAGCTCCGGGCCCTTGGCGCGCAGCTTGTCGACCTCGGTCATCGCCTCGCGGAGCTCGCCGAGCCAGGTCTCGGCGTGGTCGCCGACGAGCCGGACACACCAGGCCAGCGCGTCGCTGCGGGAGCGGGCGACGCCGGCGTCGACGAGGGTGTCGAGCACCGAGCGCTCGGGCTGGCGCAGCCGGGTCATGACCGGGACGGCGAGGTGGGTGAAGAGCGTCGTCGTGTCGCCGACCCGGGCGCCCCACGACACGGTGCGGCCGTAGCGGGCCTGGGCCTCGTCGGCGACGGCCATCCGCTGCTCGCGGGTCTCCGCCCGGAAGCGGCTGACCCGGCCCTCGGCCTCCGCGGCGTCGGTCGCCGGATCGAGGCCGGCGAGCGTGCCGACGACCGTGATCTCCTCGCGGTCGACGGTGACCTCGACGTCGTCGAACCAGCCGTCGGGCAGGCGCCCGGTGAACCACTTGGCGGCGTCGTCGGCGTTCGGCAGGTCACCCTGCTGCCAGCCGCCGGGCCGGCCGTGGCCGAACCCGCGGCGGCCACCCGGACCGCCACCGGGGCCGCGGCGGCCACCGGGACCGCGGTGGCCCCACGAGCCGCCGCCACCGCCGCGTGGCGTGGGGTCGCTCGTCGGGTCGGGATCTGGTCGGTGTCGCATGATTGCCTCCTTGCAGTGATTACTTCATTACATCACTGCACAACGCCGAGCGCCACAGCCCTGTTCCCCGGGCACGCAGGAAGGCCGCGGCCGGCGTCCCGGACCCGTCCACGAGGACGGGACGGTCCCTCCCCTCGCGCCCGGTCGGTGGTCACGAGGGGAGGGACCGCTGCGCACCCGGACATGCGGTGCCGCGGCCTCCCTGCAGGCGGCGCCCCCGCCGCCGGCCCCACCGCCGCGGAGCGAGAGCCGGCGGCGGCGGGGAGTGCGACCCGGGGACCCTCTGTGTATCCCCGGGCCGCACGTCTACTCCCCCGGACTGAGGCTCTGGTGGACCAGCGCTGCCGTGAAGGCGCCGTGCCACCCGCCCGAGAGGACGGACCCACGCGCGCCGCAGCCGCACGACCACACCCACCGGCCCTGGCCGCCGCACTGGACGACCGGATGGTGTGTGACGCGATAGCTGCTGCGCCGTCTGGTCCGCATGCGCCGAGTCTCCGCCGCCGCGCGACGGCGCCGGAACCCGCCACGCCGGGTCGGGGCCGCACGGGTCCCCAGATAGGGCAGGTCGGTCGATGCGGAGTCCTCCGTTCGGCCGAGTGTCGGTGACGGATGGGGCGGACGTGACCGCAGCGACGCGCCGCCGACGTCACGCGAGGACCCTGCGGCACAGTCGAACTTGTCGCGCGGCCGCGGCCGACGGCGCCGCCCGAGGACCTTGCGGCACAGGCGAACTTGTCGCCGGGCCGGGGCCGACGGCGCTGCGCGAGGACCCTGCGGCACCGGCGAACCGCTCGCCGCGCCGTCGTGCAGCGCCGTCCCGACGCGCCCTCCCAGGGCACAGCACGGAGGGCGTCGCCTCTCCTGCACGGGAGGCGACGCCCTCCGGCGTCCGGAGCCGGGTCGAGGGACTCGGACGCAAGGGACCGTCGCGGCGGTGCGCGCCGCCGCGCGGTCGGTTCGTCAGCCGCGCGGGATGACGAGCTCCTGACCGGCGCTGACCTGGGCGGTGCTCAGGTCGTTGGCCAGCTGGATGGCGAGGACGCCCTCGCTCATCGAGAGCTGCGGCAGCTCGTGCGCCGCGATCTCGGAGAGGGTCTGGCCGGCGCCGACGAAGACGACGTGGTCGGGCTCGAGGGCCGTGGCGCTGCCCTGGCCGCGCAGGCCGAGCAGCACCGTGACGAGGAGCGCCGCGAGGACGAGGAGGACCAACCGGCCGCGGGCCGTCAGGCGCAGCGCACCGCCACCGGAGACGGCCGCCTCGCCGCCGCCGGGGAGCACGACGAGGTGCGGGCGCCGCGGCGCCGCGGAGTGGGGGTGGCCGAGCTCGGCGGGCTCCCAGGCGATCGCACTCATCATGTCCTCCATCCCGGCCGCGAGGGCGACCGTCGAACCGGTGTTCGATAGAACGTCTGTACGAGTTGTAGCACGGATGTTCGAGGCGGACAAGACACGCGTCGAAAGAATGTTTGAATTCTCTGTTCGACGTCCGTACGATGTCCGCATGCGGATCAGACTGCACGGCACCACCGACACACCGTCTGACCTGCACAAACACCGACATGGCTCCGCGCACCGCGCGGGCGCCGCAGCGTAAGGGGTCGAGATGGCACGTCCGAGGAACGCCGACATCCACGAGATGCCCGACCGCGGCGACGGCGGCGAGCTGACCCACCGCCAGCGCAAGATCCTCGAGGTGATCCGCAACGCCGTCGACCGGCACGGGTACCCCCCGAGCATGCGCGAGATCGGCGAGGCCGTCGGGCTGACCTCCCCCAGCTCGGTCGCCCACCAGCTCTCCGCGCTCGAGCGCAAGGGCTTCCTCCGGCGCGACCCCAACCGGCCGCGCGCCATCGAGGTGGTCTCCCCCGACCGCGCCGGGTCGGGCTACCGCCGCCCCGAGCCGGAGGACATCGACGTCACCGGCATCGGCGACGAGCGCCCCGAGGCCTCGTACGTCCCAGTCCTCGGCCAGATCGCCGCCGGCGTGCCGATCACCGCCGAGGAGGTCGTCGAGGACGTCTTCCCGCTGCCCAAGCAGATCGTCGGCGAGGGCTCGCTCTTCCTCCTCAAGGTCGTCGGCGACTCGATGGTCGACGCCGCCATCTGCGACGGCGACTGGGTCGTCGTCCGGCAGCAGCCGACCGCCGAGAACGGCGACATCGTCGCGGCGATGCTCGACAACGAGGCGACGGTCAAGACCTTCAAGCGGCGGGACGGCCACGTCTGGCTGATGCCGCACAACCCCGCCTTCGAGCCGATCGACGGCGACCACGCGACGATCCTCGGCAAGGTCACGGCCGTCCTCCGCCGCGTCTGACCTCGGGCCGGCGGCGACGCCGACGCGGCACGGGCGCAGGGCCGGCCGGTCCGCCCTGCGCCCGGTCCCGACCTCAGAGCAGGCCCGCGACGAGGACCCCGTGGTGTCCGGCGACGACCCCGTCGCCGAGGTAGAGGGCCAGGTAGCCGAGGACCGCGAGCAACCCGAGCGCCAGGCCGGCGAGCGCGGCGCGCTCCCCCACCTCGCGGGTCCGGCCTGCGTTGCCGAGGACGGCCGCGGCGACTCCGAGCACGAGCGGAACCCCGGACCAGAACGCCGGGAGGGTGAGCAGCACGGCGACGACCCCGACGGCGAGCGACGGACCCCCCGTGCTCTGCCGTCGGAGCAGGCGGGGCACGACCACGCCGAGGACGACGCCAGCCGCGACGACCTGGACAGCGGCCATCGTCAGCAGCTCTCCCCAGCCGTCGGCCCCGAAGGCGGTCCAGAAGACGCTGACGACGAGCGTGGCGACGGTGGTCGCGAGCAGCGGTGGGTGGGCGGTGGATCGGGTGGCAATGGTGGTGGACGACATCGGTCTTCCTCTCATGGTGTGACGGACGTCCGCCACGGTGCGACACCGCCCTCCGCGCTGTCGTCACGACGACGAGCGACCGGTCTGTCGCCCCCGAGGACCATCTCGCGGTCATCCTCCGAGGTGACGCCGGAGGCACGTGTGCCCACTACAGTCGGCGCTCATGGGCACGGCCCGGCTCCGCCAGCACCCGGACCTCGTCATCGCCGTCGCGATCGGGGCCGTGATGGTCGTGGAGGTCCTCACCCGCTCCGACCGGCCGCTGCGGCTCCTGCCGGTCGTCCCGGGGCTCGTGCTCGCCCTCGCCGTGCGCCGCAGGGCCCCCCTCCTCGTCCCGGTCCTCGGCGGGGGCGCGGGGGCTTTTCCCGCTGGCGTCGATCGCTTCCATGA
>NZ_DAOLAC010000057.1:0-14278 GCF_035325325.1 Phycicoccus sp.
GACGGGGTCGCCGCGGTCGTCGGCGCGGCAGTACAGGCCGGCGTCGAAGAGTGCCTTGGAGAGGAAGCCCCGCAGCAGCCGCTCGCTCTCGGCGTCGTCGAAGGTCTCGCGGGTCGCCTTGTCCTTGACCAGCTCGATGCCGTAGAAGTACCCGGCACCGCGGACGTCGCCGACGAGCGGCAGGTCGAGGAGCCGCTCGAGGGTCGCCCGGAAGGCGGGGGCGTTCTCCTTGACGTGGTCGGTGAGCCCCTCGCGGTCGAAGACGTCGAGGTTGGCCATCGCCGCGGCGCACGAGACGGGGTGCCCGCCCCACGTGTAGCCGTGCGGGAAGTAGGTCGTGCCCTTCCGGAACGGTTCGAAGAGCCGGTCGCTGGCGATCATCAGGCCGAGGGGCGCGTAGCCGCTGGTCACACCCTTGGCCGTGGTGATGATGTCCGGGACGTACCCGAAGTCGTCGCACGCGAAGAGCGAGCCGATCCGGCCGAAGGCGCAGATCGTCTCGTCGGAGACGAGGAGGACGTCGTACTCGTCGCAGATCTCGCGGACCCGCTCGAAGTAGCCCGCCGGCGGGGGGAAGCATCCGCCGGAGTTCTGGACCGGCTCGAGGAAGACGGCGGCGACGGTGTCGGGACCCTCGAACTCGATGGCCTCCGCGATCCGGTCCGCCGCCCACCGCCCGAAGGCCTTCTCGTCCTCGCGCAGGTGCTCGGGCGCGCGGTACATGTTCGTGTTCGGCACCTTGTGCGCACCCGGGACGAGTGGCTCGAACGGCGTCTTCGCGTCCGGGATGCCGGTGATCGACAGTGCGCCCTGGGGCGTGCCGTGGTAGGCGACCGCGCGGGAGATGACCTTGTGCTTGGTCGGCTTCCCGGTCAGCTTGAAGTACTGCTTGGCCAGCTTCCAGGCGGTCTCGACCGCCTCGCCGCCGCCGGTCGTGAAGAAGACCCGGTTGAGGTCACCGGGGGCGTGGTGGGCCAGCCGCTCGGCGAGCTCGATGGCCCGCGGGTGGGCGTAGGACCACAGCGGGAAGAAGGCCAGCTCGGCGGCCTGCTTGGCCATCGCCTCGGCGATCTCGGTGCGGCCGTGCCCGGCGTTGACGACGAACAGCCCGGCGAGGCCGTCGATGTACTCGTTGCCGCGGTCGTCCCAGACCCGCCAGCCCTCGCCGCGGGTGATGATCGGCACCGAGTGCCCGAGCCCGCCGGCCTCGCGGTCCTCGAAGACGGAGTGCCGCGTGAAGTGCATCCACAGGTGGTCGCGGGCGGCGTCCGAGTACAGGGACCCGGTGGCGGTGTGCCGGTCCGAGCTGGGCTCCCAGACGTCGTTGGGGTTGATGCTCATCGGGTGCCCCAGTTGTAGTGCTGCTTGTTGAGCTTGAGGTAGACGAAGGTCTCCGTCGTCGTCACGCCGGGCAGCGCCCGGATGCGCTGGGTCAGCAGCTCGAGGAGGTGGTCGTCGTCCTCGCAGACCACCTCGGCGAGGACGTCGAAGGAGCCGGCCGTCGTGACGACGTAGTCGACCTCCGGCATGTCGGAGAGGGCCTGGCCGAGGTCGACGAGGTCGCCGGAGGCCCGGATGCCGATCATCGCCTGGCGGCGGAAGCCGACCTGGAGCGGGTCGGTGACGGCGACGATCTGCATCACCTCGGCGTCGAGGAGCCGCTGGACCCGCTGGCGCACCGCGGCCTCGGAGAGCCCGACGGCCTTGGCGATGGCGGCGTAGGACTGCCGGCCGTCCTCCTGGAGCAGCTCGATGATGCGCTTGGCGACGTCGTCGAGCCGGACGTCGGCGGGGCGGTCGCGGTGCTGGCGTGCGGTCACGCGCCCCATCGTGTCGGGCGAGACGCCCCGAATCAAGTACCGGATGACGGATTCCGCAACTTCCATGGCACATCTCTGCAACATTCACCATGAATCGTGGACGGACCCTAGTGATTTCGCGGTCCTGCGTACTACTGTTCCGGCATCCGACGGACCCGACGTCCCCGCCCGACCTCGCGCCCCACGCCAGGACACCCTCACCGACACCGGGAGAAGCAGCGATGAGCACCCCTCGTACCCTCCGCAACTTCGTCGACGGGACCCACGTCGACGCCCGGACGGGGAGCACCACCGACGTCGTCAACCCGGCCACCGGCCAGGTCGTCGCGACCGCGCCGGTCAGCGGTGCCGAGGACGTCGACGCCGCCTACGCCGCGGCCTCGAAGGCGTTCTCGGAGTGGGGGAACACGACCCCGAGCGAGCGCCAGCAGGCCCTCCTGAAGATCGCCGACGCGCTGGAGTCGCGGGCCGAGGAGATCATCGCGCTGGAGTCGGAGAACACCGGCAAGATCAAGGCGCTCACGGCGAGCGAGGAGATCCCGCCGATGGTCGACCAGCTCCGGTTCTTCGCCGGCGCCGCCCGGGTCCTCGAGGGCAAGGCGGCGGGGGAGTACCTGGCCGGGCACACCTCCTGGATCCGTCGCGAGCCGATCGGCGTCGTCGGCCAGGTGACGCCGTGGAACTACCCGCTCCTCATGGCGGTGTGGAAGATCGCCCCGGCGCTCGCGGCGGGCAACACGGTCGTCCTCAAGCCGAGCGACACCACCCCGGAGTCCACCCTGCTCCTCGCGGAGATCGCCTCGGAGTTCCTCCCGGCCGGCACCCTCAACGTGGTCACCGGCGACCGCGACACCGGCCGGCTCGTCGTCGAGCACCCCACCCCGTCGCTCGTGGCCATCACCGGCTCGGTACGCGCCGGGGCCGAGGTCGCCGCCAGCGCCGCGCCGCAGGTCAAGCGCGTGCACCTCGAGCTCGGCGGGAAGGCGCCGGTCGTCGTCTTCGACGACGCCGACATCGAGGCCGCGGTCGAGGGCATCGCGATCGCCGGGTACTTCAACGCCGGCCAGGACTGCACCGCCGCCACCCGCGTCCTCGCCGCGCCCCGCATCCACGACGACTTCGTCGCCGCCCTCGCCGACTACGCGAAGGGCTCGGCGCCGGTCGGCCTGCCGGACGACGCCGACGCCCTGTTCGGGCCGGTGAACAACGCGAACCAGCTCGAGCGGGTCTCCGGGTTCATCGAGCGGCTGCCGTCGCACGCGACGGTCGCCGCCGGGGGCAACCGGGTGTCCTCGCTCGGTGACGGGTTCTACCTCGAGCCCACCGTCGTCTCCGGTCTGCACCAGGACGACGAGGCCGTGCAGAACGAGATCTTCGGGCCGGTCATCACCGTCCAGCGCTTCACCGACGAGGCCGAGGCCGTGGCCTGGGCCAACGGGGTCGAGTACGGCCTCGCCTCCTCGGTGTGGACCAAGGACTTCGGCCGTGCGATGCGCATGTCGAAGGCCCTCGACTTCGGCTGCGTGTGGATCAACACCCACATCCCGCTCGTCGCCGAGATGCCGCACGGCGGCTACAAGAAGTCCGGGTACGGCAAGGACCTGTCGATGTACGGCTTCGAGGACTACACCCGCGTCAAGCACGTCATGGCCAACATCGAGAGCTGAGCTCGGCACCGCCCCGACCCCAGAGCATTTCCCGTCCCGTCCTGAACCACCACGAGGAGCCTTCCGATGGCCGAGCGCCAGACCCCCGACCTGACCTCCCTGCCGATGCGTGCCGCCCTGGCCCGCGGGCTGACGACCCGCCGTTCGGTGATGACCGGCGCCCTCGGCATCGGCGCCACGATGGCCCTGGCGGCGTGCGGCAGCGCGGGCACCAAGGCCACCACGAGCGGGGTCGCGAGCCCCACCGCGAAGGCCGCGAAGGACATGAGCGACACCGAGAAGCTCGTCAACTGGTCGAACTGGCCCGAGTACATCGACGTCGCGGAGAGCGGTGGCGGCCACCCCTCCCTCGAGGAGTTCACCAAGAAGTTCGGCATCAAGGTGAACTACACCGAGGACTACAACGACAACGACGAGTTCTACGCGAAGGTCCGGCCGCTCCTCGCGGCCGGCCAGGACACCGGGCGCGACACCTGGTGCAGCACCGACTGGATGGTCGCCCGGCTGATCCGGCAGGGCTACGTCCAGCCGTTCGACCTCGCGAACATCCCCAACCACGGCAACGTCGACTCCTCGCTGCTCAACGTCGAGTTCGACCCCGGCCGCAAGTTCTCGCTGCCCTGGCAGAGCGGTTTCGCCGGCATCGCCTACAACCCGAAGGCGACCGGCGGGAAGAAGATCGAGACCGTCGACCAGCTGCTCACCGACCCCTCGCTCAAGGGCAAGGTGACCCTCCTGACCGAGATGCGCGACACGGTCGGTCTCGTCATGATGGCCATGGGCAAGGACATCGCGAAGTTCACCGACGCCGACTTCATGGCCGCGATCGACGAGATCAAGAAGGCCAAGGAGGCCGGCCAGATCAAGGGCTTCACCGGGAACGAGTACACGAAGCCGCTGGCCTCGGGTGACACGGCCGCCTGCATCGCCTGGACCGGTGACGTCGTCCAGCTCCAGGCCGACAACCCGAGCTTGGGCTACGTCCTCCCGGAGACCGGCTGCACCCTCTGGTCGGACAACTTCGTCATCCCGGCGCTGGCCAAGCACAAGAAGAACGCCGAGATCCTCATCAACTACTACTACGAGCCGGCCGTCATGGCCCAGGTCGTCGACTACGTGAACTACATCTCCCCGGTGCAGAACACCAAGGAGATCCTCACCAAGAGCGACCCGTCGGTCGCCGACAACCAGCTGATCTTCCCCAGCGAGGCGACCCTCTCGCGGGCGCACGTCTTCCGGGGGCTCTCGGAGGCCGAGGAGGCCAAGTACAACCAGGCGTTCCAGAGCGTGGTGACGGGCTGAGATGGCCGACCACGGTCCCGGGGACCTCCGCCTCACCGAGGTCACCAAGTCGTTCGAGAGGTTCACCGCGGTCGACGACATCTCGCTGACGATCCCGCAGGGGTCCTTCTTCGCACTGCTCGGACCGTCCGGATGCGGGAAGACCACGACCCTGCGGATGGTCGCCGGCCTCGAGCAGCCGACGCGGGGCAGCATCCACATCGGCGACGTCGACGTCACGGCCCTCAAGCCCTACCAGCGCAACGTCAACACCGTCTTCCAGTCCTACGCGCTCTTCCCGCACCTGAACATCATCGACAACGTCGCGTTCGGCCTGCGCCAGCGCAAGGACGCCGACTGGAAGCGCAAGGCGCAGGAGGCCCTCGACCTCGTCGAGCTCGGGCACACGGCGCGCAAGCGACCGCCACAGCTCTCGGGAGGCATGCAGCAGCGGGTCGCGCTGGCGCGGGCGCTGGTCAACCGACCCGACGTCCTCCTCCTCGACGAGCCACTGGGTGCCCTGGACCTCAAGCTGCGCCGACAGATGCAGATCGAGCTCAAGCGGATCCAGTCCGAGGTGGGCCTCACGTTCATCCACGTCACCCACGACCAGGAGGAGGCCATGACCATGGCCGACACCATCGCGGTGATGAACGCGGGGCGGATCGAGCAGCTGGCCGACCCCACCACCCTGTACGAGAAGCCGGCGTCGACCTTCGTCGCCAACTTCCTCGGGCAGAGCAACCTGCTGCCCGCGCAGGTCGCCGGCGAGCCCACCGACGGGCTCGCCACGGTCCGGACCCAGGACGGCGACGACCTCGTGGTCGCGGCCGAGCACCTCCCGGCCGGTATCCGCGAGGTGTGGGTGGGCGTCCGTCCGGAGAAGCTGCGCCTCGGTGGGGATGGACGCAACCAGCTGCGCGGGGTCGTCACCGACGCGTCGTTCACCGGCGTCGCGACGCAGTACCTCGTGCGCCTCCCGTGGGACAAGGAGGTCGTGGTCGTCCAGCAGAACGACGGGTCCGGCAAGCTGCCCGTCGGTGAGAACGTCACCGTGTCCTGGGAGGCCGGCCAGGAGTTCATCCTCGACCAGCGACAGGACGCCGACGCCGGCGCGGAGATCGACGATGAGTGAGGCGCTGGCGACGGGCGGACCGCCGGCCCGGCGCGCTCGCCGCAACTGGGTGCCCTACGCCCTCCTGGCGCCGGGGCTGCTCTGGCTCATCGTCTTCTTCGCCGTCCCGACGCTCTCGCTCGTCTCGCAGTCGCTGCAGACCGGTGACGTCTACAACGGGTACGTCCTGACGTGGAACGTCCAGACCTACGTCGACGCGCTCAGCACCTACTGGCCGCAGATGGTGCGGTCGCTGGTCTACGCGGGCCTCGCCACGGTCTTCACCCTGCTGCTCGGCTACCCCCTCGCGTGGTTCATCGCGCACCGGTCCGGGAGGTTCAAGAACGTCCTCCTCGTGCTGGTCGTCGCGCCGTTCTTCACCTCCTTCCTCATCCGCACGCTGGCCTGGCAGACGATCCTGGGCAACGGGGGGCTGCTGGAGTCGACGATGAGCTGGCTGCACCTCACCTGGCTGCTCCACGGCTTCGAGTCCTTCCTCGGCCTGGTCAACCTCGGCACCGGCAACCAGCTCCTGTACACGCCGTTCGCGGTCGTCTCGGGACTCACCTACAACTTCCTGCCGTTCATGGTCCTCCCGCTGTACGCCAACATCGAGCGGCTCGACCTGCGCCTCGTCGAGGCCGCCTCGGACCTCTACGCCACCCCGTTCCACGCCTTCCGCCGGGTCATCTGGCCGCTCTCGCTCCCCGGCGTCGTGGCCGGCACGCTGCTCACGTTCATCCCGGCCGCGGGCGACTACATCAACTCGGTGCTGCTCGGCAGCACCCAGACGGTGATGATCGGCCAGGTCATCGACAGCCAGTTCCTCCGGGTCCTCAACTACCCGCTGGCGGCGGCGCTCTCGGTGGTGCTCATGGCGGTCATCATCGGTCTGGTCATGGCCTACGTCCGCCGCGCGGGAACCGAGGAGCTGGTCTGACGTGACCTGGATCCGCCGTCACCTCGTCATCGTCATCGGCCTGCTCGTCATGGCCTACATCCTGCTGCCGAACCTCGTCGTCCTCGCGTACTCGTTCAACAAGCCGAACGGGCGGCTCAACATCACCTGGCAGCAGTTCTCGCTCGACGCGTGGCTGCACCCGTGCAACAGCCCGGGGATCTGCACGTCGGTGGGCCTGAGCCTGAAGATCGGGATCATCGCCTCCCTGACCGCCACGGTGCTCGGCACGCTCGTGGCGTTCGCGCTCGGTCGACACCGCTTCCGCGGCCGCGCGGGGACCAACCTGCTGATCTTCATGCCCATGGCCACCCCGGAGGTGGTCATGGGGTCCTCGCTGCTCACCCTGTTCATCGCCCTCGGTGTCGGCACCGGACAGACGACGATCCTCATCGCGCACATCATGTTCTGCCTCAGCTTCGTCGTGGTCACCGTCAAGGCGCGCATCGCGTCGCTCGACCCGCGCCTCGAGGAGGCGGCCGCCGACCTGTACGCGAACCCCCTCCAGGCCTTCCGGCGGGTGACGTTCCCGCTCGTCGCGCCCGGGATCGCGGCGGGGGCCATGCTCGCCTTCTCGTTGAGCTTCGACGACTACATCATCACCAACTTCAACGCGAGCCCCAGCTCGGTCACCTTCCCCATGTACATCTGGGGTGCCGCCCAGCGAGGGGTCCCGGTGCAGGTCAACGTGATCGGCTCGATCATGTTCCTGGGAGCGGTGGCCTTCGTCGCGTTCGGCCAGGTGCTCGCCTCGAGGCGGGAGCGCGCCGGCACGGCGTGATCCCGCACCTCCTCACCTCCGTCCCACAGCACGGAGGGCCCGACGCCGTGCATCGGCGTACAGCCAGAAGGGAACCTGCTGCCCATGCGAGTCCTCATGATCGGGGCGGGCGGTGTCGGTGACGCCGCCGCCCGCATCGCCGCCGACCGCGACTTCTTCGAGGCCTGGGTGGTCGCCGACCACGACGTCTCCCGGGCCGAGCGCACCGTGGCGGCCGCCACCGGGCGCCGGGCCGGCGAGGCGCGGTTCACGGCCGCCCGGGTCGACGCCTCGGACGCCACCGCGGTCGCGGCGCTCGTGCGCGAGGTCGGCGCCACGCACGTCCTCAACGCGGTCGACCCGCGCTTCGTCGTGCCCGTCTTCGAGGGGAGCCGGGCCGGTGGGGCCGACTACCTCGACATGGCGATGAGCCTGTCGCGCCGGCACCCGGAGCAGCCCTACGCGAAGGTCGGCGTCAAGCTCGGCGACGAGCAGTTCGCGCAGGCGGGGGAGTGGGAGGCCGAGGGCCGGCTGGCGCTCGTCGGCATCGGGGTCGAGCCGGGCCTCTCGGACGTCTTCGCGCGGTACGCGGCCGACCACCTCTTCTCCGAGATCGACGAGCTCGGCACGCGCGACGGCGCGAACCTCGTGATCCGCGACGAGGACGGGAACGAGGTCTTCGCCCCGGGCTTCTCGATGTGGACGATCATCGAGGAGTGCCTCAACCCGCCGGTCGTGTGGGAGAAGGAGCGGTCCGGCGACCCGGACGGCGGCTGGTTCACGCTGCCGCCGTTCAGCGAGCCGGAGGTGTTCGAGTTCCCCGAGGGCATCGGCCCGGTCGAGTGCGTGCACGTCGAGCACGAGGAGGTGCTCCTCATGCCGCGGTGGGTCGACGCGAAGCGGGTCACCTTCAAGTACGGCCTCGGCGAGGAGATGATCACCATCCTCCGGACGCTGCACACCCTCGGCCTCGACCGCACCGAGCCGGTCACCGTCAAGGGCGTCGAGGTGAGCCCCCGCGACGTCGTCGCCGCCGTCCTCCCGGACCCGCTGACCATCGGTCCGCGGATGGAGGGCAGGACGTGTGCCGGCCTGTGGGTCACCGGGACCGGCAAGGACGGCCGGCCGCGGCGGACCTACCTCTACCACGTGTCCGACAACGCGGACACGATGCGCGACTACGAGGCCCAGTGCGTCGTCTGGCAGACCGCGGTCAACCCCGTCGTCGCCCTCGAGCTGCTCGCCACCGGCACGTGGTCCGGGGCCGGGGTGCTCGGGCCGGAGGCGTTCGACGCCGTGCCCTTCCTCGACCTGCTCGCCGCCCCGAAGCCTGCCGGGTACGGCTCGCCGTGGGGCCTCGAGGACCGCTGAACCCGTTCGTGCGAAAGGATCGCCCCATGGCAACCACCCAGAAGGCACTGCTCGAGTCGGTCCCGACCGGGCTGCTCGTCGGCGGCTCGTGGCGCGAGGCGAGCGGCGGGGAGCGCTTCGAGGTCCACGACCCCGCCACCGGCGCGACGCTCGCCACCTGCGCGGACGGGACGCCCGAGGACGGTCTGGCCGCGCTCGCGGCCGCCGCCGACGCCCAGGCCTCGTGGGCGGCCACGCCGCCGCGCGACCGCGGCGAGATCCTCCGCCGGGCCTTCGAGACGGTCACCGCCCGCGCCGACGAGTTCGCGATGCTCATGACCCTCGAGATGGGCAAGACGCTCGCCGAGGCCAAGGGCGAGGTCACCTACGGCGCCGAGTTCTTCCGGTGGTTCTCCGAGGAGGCGGTGCGCATCCACGGCCGGTACTCGGTGGCCCCGAACGGCGCGACCCGGCTGCTGACGATGGCCCAGCCGGTCGGGCCCACGCTCATGATCACGCCGTGGAACTTCCCGCTCGCGATGGGAACCCGCAAGATCGGCCCGGCCATCGCGGCGGGCTGCACGATGGTCGTCAAGCCTGCCCACGAGACGCCCCTCACCATGCTCCTGCTCGCCCGGGTCCTCGAGGAGGCCGGCCTGCCGGACGGGGTCCTCAACGTCGTGACCACGACGCACGCCGGTGCCGTCTGCGAGGGGGTCATCCGCGACCCGCGGCTGCGCAAGCTGACCTTCACCGGCTCGACCGCGGTCGGCAAGAAGCTCGTCGAGCAGTCCGCCGAGCAGCTGCTGCGGCTCTCGATGGAGCTCGGCGGCAACGCGCCCTTCATCGTCTTCGAGGACGCCGACGTCGACGCGGCCGTCGAGGGCGCGATGCTCGCCAAGATGCGCAACATCGGCGAGGCGTGCACCGCGGCCAACCGCTTCTTCGTGCACGACGCCGTCGCCGACGAGTTCTCGAGCAAGCTCGCCGCCCGGATGGGCGCGCTCACCGTCGGCAAGGGCACGAAGAAGGGCGTCGACGTCGGCCCCCTCATCACCTCGGCGGCGCGCGACGGGGTCCATGAGCTCGTCGAGGACGCCGTCGGCCGCGGCGCCACCGTCCTCACCGGCGGCGCCCCCGTCCCCGGCCGCGGCAACTTCTACGCCCCGACCGTCCTCACCGAGGTCCCGGCCGGCGCGCGCTGCCTCACCGAGGAGATCTTCGGACCGGTCGCCCCGGTGTGCACCTTCGCCACCGAGGAGGAGGCGGTCCAGCGCGCCAACGCCACCGAGTACGGCCTCGTCGGCTACGTCTTCACCCGCGACAACGCCCGCGTCCTGCGGGTCGCCGAGGCGCTGGAGTTCGGGATGGTCGGGGTCAACACCGGCATCGTCTCCAACCCCGCGGCGCCGTTCGGCGGGGTCAAGCAGTCCGGGTTCGGCCGCGAGGGCGGGTTCGAGGGCATCGAGGAGTACCTCGAGGTCAAGTACGTCGGCATCGCCACCTAGTCCCCGCGCCCTCGGCCGAAGGGACAGGATCGCCCCCAACGGCGTGCGCCGGGTGGGGCGGGAGTGCTCCACTGGGCCCCTGAGCCGGGCCCGCCACACCGAACGCCCGGACCGCCCCCGGTCCCTGCGCTCCTTCCTCGCCGACACCGACGAGGCGCTCCGCCTGGGCGCCCGACCCGGAGCGACGGTCTGGCCGACCGGGTTCGACCTGCTCGACACGACCTTCGGCGGCGGCCTGCGCTCCGGAGAGCTCGTCCTCCTCGCCGGCACCGAGGGCGCCGGCAAGACGACCTTCGCGATGCAGGTGATGCGCAACGCGGTCGCCACCGGCCGGCACGCCGTCGTCTTCTCGTTCGAGCTGACCGCGGCGTCGCTCATCCAGCGCCTCCTCGGGCTCGAGGCCGCGACCGCCGCCGAGGAGTACGAGGACCCGATGAACCCGCCCGCCGGGGTCCGCGACTTCCGGGCCGTGCTCGAGGCCGAGGACCCGGACCGCCGTGGGCTGGGCGCCGCGATGCGCGCGCTGACCGGCGGCCAGGACGCCCTCATGGCCATCGAGCGCTACTCGGACCGGTTGCACATCGTCGAGGCCAACCGGCTGACGACGATGACGCAGGTCGCGAACACCGTCGCCGCCATCGCGGACGAGACCGGCGAGCCGCCGATCGTCCTCGTCGACTACCTCCAGAAGATCCCGGTCGACGGCATCGAGGGCACCGCGGACGAGACCACCCGGGTGACCTACGTCGTCGAGACCCTCAAGGAGCTCGCGATGGAGCTCGAGTGCCCGGTCGTCGCCATCACCGCGGCCGACCGCGAGGGCCTCGGCGCCGGGCACCGGATGCGCACCCGCGACCTGCGCGGCTCGAGCGCGCTCGCCTACGAGGCCGACATCGTGCTCATCCTCCAGACCAAGGAGAACATCGTCGCCCGCGAGCACCTCACGTACGACCTCAACGCGGCGAAGATCTACCGGCGCTGGGTCGTCATCTCGGTCGAGAAGAACCGCTTCGGCGGCGGGCAGGTCGAGCTGGAGGTCGAGAAGGACTTCGAGCACGGCCGGTACCGCCCGCACGTCCGGGTCGTCTCCGAGCGCCTCATCGAGGAGCGCGTCTTCACCACGTGAGCCATGAGGCAGGATGGCGAGGCGTGAGCCCCCGCACCGTCGCCGTCCTCGGGTCCACCGGATCGATCGGCACCCAGGCCCTCGAGGTCGTCGCCGCCCACCCCGACCGGTTCCGTGTCGTCGCGCTGTCCGCCGGCGGCAACACCGCGCGGCTCGCCGAGCAGGCCGCCGCCACGCGCGCGCCGCTCGTCGCGGCCGCTCGAGGGAGCGCCGAGGAGCTGCGGGCCGCCCTGGCCGCCGCGTCCGGCGACCCCGGCCACCGGCCCGAGGTCGTCGTCGGCGACGACGCAGCGACCGTCGCGGCCTCGTGCGGAGCCGACGTCGTCCTCAACGGCGTCACCGGGGCGATCGGCCTGCGGCCCACCCTCGCGGCCCTCGCCGCCGGCTCCACCCTGGCGCTGGCCAACAAGGAGTCGCTCATCGTCGGCGGCCCGCTCGTCAAGGACGCCGCGGCGCCGGGGCAGATCGTCCCCGTCGACTCCGAGCACAGCGCGATCGCCCAGTCGCTGCGCGGCGGCCGGGCCGAGGAGGTGCGCCGGCTCGTCGTCACCGCGAGCGGCGGCCCGTTCCGCGGGCGCTCGCGGGCCGAGCTCGCCGACGTCACCCCCGAGCAGGCCCTCGCCCACCCGAACTTCGCGATGGGCCGGGTCATCACGACCAACTCCGCGACGCTCGTCAACAAGGGGCTCGAGGTCATCGAGGCGCACCTGCTCTTCGACGTCCCGTTCGACCGGATCGACGTCGTCGTCCATCCCCAGCAGCAGATCCACTCGATGGTCGAGTTCCACGACGGCTCGACCATCGCCCAGCTCGGGCCGCCCCGGATGCTCGTCCCCATCGCCCTCGGCCTGTCCTGGCCGGAGCGGCTCGTCGACGTCGACGTCCCCTGCGACTGGACCCGGGCGCAGTCCTGGGAGTTCCACCCGCTCGACGACGACGCCTTCCCCGCCGTGCGCCTCGCCCGGCAGGTCGGGGAGGCCGGCGGCACGTACCCGGCCGTCTACAACGCGGCCAACGAGGTGTGCGTCGACGCCTTCCACGACGGCGCCATCGGCTTCCTCGACATCGTCGACACCGTGCAGCGCGTCGTCGAGGCGCACAATGGGAGCGAACTCGACGCCTCGAGCGTTGAGTCGGTGCTCGCCGCCGACCGGTGGGCACGAGAGCGCGCTCGCGAGGTCCTCGGCGTGCCCGACCAGACCGCAGGAGGTGACCGGTGACGACCCTGGCGTTCGTCCTCGGCGTCCTGGCGATGGCGCTCGGCGTCGCCGCGTCGATCGCGCTGCACGAGGTCGGCCACCTCGTGCCCGCCAAGCGCTTCGGGGTCAAGGTCACCCAGTACATGGTCGGCTTCGGCCCGACCGTCTGGTCGCGCCGCCGCGGCGAGACCGAGTACGGCGTCAAGGCCATCCCGCTCGGCGGCTACATCCGGATGATCGGGATGTTCCCGCCGCGGCCCGGCGACGCGCCCGGGATGCTCCGGGCCTCGAGCACCGGCCGGTTCAGCCAGCTCGTCGACGAGGCCCGCGCGGCGAGCCTCGAGGAGGTCAAGGCGGGCGACGAGGACCGCGTCTTCTACCGGCTCTCGGTCCCGAAGAAGGTCGTCGTCATGATGGGCGGCCCGCTGATGAACCTCCTCATCGGCGTCGTCCTGCTCACCCTGCTCGTGACCGTCCACGGCCTCCCGACCGCCCAGCCCGGCGCCGTCGTCGCGTCCGTCGCCCAGTGCGTCGTGCCCGCCACCGACGCCTCCACGACCACCTCGTGCGCCGGCAAGCAGCCGACGCCGGCGCTCGAGGCCGGGCTACGCCCCGGTGACCGCTTCGTCTCGATCGGCGGGCAGCCGGTCCGCGAGGTGACCGACGTGGGCCGGCTCGTGCGGCCGGAGGCCGGCCACTCCGTGCCGGTCGTCGTCGAGCGCGACGGTCGCGAGCTGACCCTCACGGTCACCCCGATCCGCAACACCGTCGCGCAGGTGGACGACCAGGGACGGCCCGTGACCCGCCCCGACGGCAGCATCGCGACGACCGAGGCCGGATTCCTCGGGGTCACGAGCTCCGAGCCGTCCGCCTACGTGCCGCAGCCGGCGTCCGCGGTGCCCGGCATCCTCTGGGACGGCGTGAGCCGGACGGCCGCCGCCCTCGTCGACATCCCCGGCCGGATGGTCGGGGTCTGGAACGCGGCCTTCGGTGGCGCCCAGCGCGAGATCGACGGGCCGATGTCGGTCGTCGGCGTCGGCCGGGTCGCGGGGGAGGCGTCGGCCGGGAAGCTCGACGGACTGACCGGCGGAACCGTTCCCGACCGGCTGTGGTTCCTCGTCGGCCTGCTCGCCGGGCTCAACCTCATGCTCTTCGTCTTCAACCTCGTCCCGCTGCTCCCGCTCGACGGCGGCCACGTCGCCGGCGCCCTGTGGGAGGGGGCCAAGCGGCAGTGGGCCCGGCTGCGCGGCGCCCCCGACCCGGGGTACGTCGACGTCGCCAAGGCGCTCCCCATCGCGTACACCGTGGCCATCGTCCTCATCGGGATGTCCGCCCTGCTCGTGTACGCCGACTTCGTCAACCCGGTCAAGCTCGGCGGCTGAGGCCGTCCGCGGCACCGCCGGACCGCCCCGACCCCGCCGTGCCGCCCCGACCTCGCCCTGCCGCCCTGCCAGGGCACCCCGGCACGGCGACGTGACCGCGGCGCCGCAGGACC
>NZ_DAOLAC010000058.1:0-12894 GCF_035325325.1 Phycicoccus sp.
GTACCGACTCCTCGAACACGGCCCCTCACCGGCTTGACCAACCATAGGAGCGTCGATGGTCCTGCCCGGCAGGCGCGGTCAGAGGAACTGGGCTGGGTCGAACTCGTCGATGGGGATGACCCGCACGCGCGGGAGCGGCTCGTTGAAGGCCTGGACGTCGTGCTCGAGGTCGAAGGTCTCCAACCCCTCGCGGACGAGCGGCAGGAACGCGTGGTTGCGGAACTCGTCGAAGCCGGCGACCGCGACCCGGCGCCCGTCGAGGAGGTCCTCGACCTGGGGGACGAAGTCGCCGTCGTTGCTCACGAGGACGACGTCGGCCTCACGCTCGCGCAGCGCGGCGAGGGTGCGCTGGATCGCGACGTCGACGACCTTGACCCCCGCGTCCCCGGAGAGGGGGACCGGGCGGAAGCCGATGGCGAGCAGCGCCTGGACGAACCCCATCGGGAGGTCGCCGTTCGCGGCGAGGAAGAACAGGCCGCGAGCCGGCTGGTGCCACGTGTCCTCGGCGAAGGCGAGCAGCCGCTCCCAGCGCGGTCGCTCGTCGGGACGCGGGCGGCGGGCGAGGATCGAGTTGCCGAGCGTGGCGTCGATGTTCTCGCCGTCCACGAGCACGTACGTCAGCCGGCTGTCCATGGCACGAGGTTAGGGGGTGTCGCCACCGGCCGGGCCGGCCGAGGCCGTGCGTCGGCCCCGGACCTCGCGGACGGCGGTCGGGGGCGGGCTCGTACTGGCGAGTAGCATCGTCCCCATGAGTGGCAACCCGGACTTCGACACCTACCGGCTCTCCGAGGACCACGAGGCGATCCGCGAGGCCGTCCGCGCGGTGGCCGAGGACAAGGTCAAGCCCTACGCGGCCGCCGTCGACGAGGAGTCGCGCTACCCGCAGGAGGCGCACGACGCGCTCGTCGCCTCCGACTTCTTCGCGCCGCACGTGCCGGAGGAGTACGGCGGTGTCGGCGCCGACGCCCTCGCGACGTGCATCGTCATCGAGGAGGTCGCGCGCGTCTGCGCCTCGAGCAGCCTCATCCCGGCGGTCAACAAGCTCGGCTCGATGCCGTTGCTCCTCGCGGCCTCGGACGAGGTCAAGCAGCGCTACCTCACGCCGCTGGCCGCGGGGGAGTCGACCTTCTCGTACGGGCTCTCCGAGCGCGAGGCGGGCTCCGACACCGCCGCGATGAAGTGCAGGGCCGTGCGCGACGGCGACGACTGGGTGCTCTCCGGGCAGAAGTCGTGGATCACCAACGCCGGTGTCTCCGAGTACTACACGGTCCTCGCGGTGACCGACCCCGACGGCCCGCGCGGCAACAACGTCACCGCGTTCGTCGTCGAGAGGTCGGACGAGGGATTCTCCTTCGGCGAGAAGGAGCGCAAGCTCGGCATCAAGGGCTCCCCGACCCGCGAGCTGCACTTCGACCGCTGCCGCATCCCCGGCGACCGGGTCGTCGGCGAGGTGGGGGCCGGGCTGAAGATCGCGCTCGCCACCCTCGACCACACCCGCGTCACGATCGGCGCGCAGGCGGTCGGCATCGCGCAGGGCGCCCTCGACGAGGCGCTCGCCTACGTCAAGGAGCGCAAGCAGTTCGGTCGGCGCATCGCCGAGTTCCAGGGCGTGCAGTTCATGCTCGCCGACATGGCGATGCAGCTCGAGGCGGCGCGGCAGCTGGTGTACGTCGCGGCGGCCAAGTCCGAGCGTGGCGACGCCGACCTCCCGTTCTTCGGGGCGGCGGCCAAGGCCTACGCGTCCGACGTCGCGATGCAGGTGACGACGGACGCGGTCCAGCTGCTCGGTGGCGCCGGCTACACCCGCGACTTCCCCCTCGAGCGGATGATGCGCGACGCGAAGATCACCCAGATCTACGAGGGCACCAACCAGGTGCAGCGCATCGTCATGGCCCGCCAGCTCCTCAAGGGCTGACGCCCGGCCCGAGGCCAGGAGGCCCGGCGGGCCCGGCGGGCCCGGCACCCGAGGAGGTGCACGGAGGAAAGTCCGGTCGATGGCGCCGTCCGGGTCCGACGATCGGCTGATCCCTCCCCGGTTGAGCGGGAACGCGCTCCCGTCGCCCCGCACAATCACGGGGTCGACAGAACTGGAGGACGGACCGTGCCCGTACGGGAGCCCGAGACGTCCACGGCCGCCCCGGCGGTGGCCGTGGGACGCCAACCGATCGTCGACCGCACCGGCGCGGTGATGGGCTACGAGCTCCTGTACCGCGCCGCCCGGTCGGACAACCCGCTGCCCTCCGGGGAGCAGATGACCGCCGATGTGGTGCTGGGAGCCCTGACCATCGGGGTGGGCCAGCTCGTCGGCGACAAGGTGATCTTCTGCAACGCCGAGCGCGGTGTGCTCACCGGGGAGACCCCGGTGACCCTCCCGCCCGAGCGGACCGTCATCGAGGTGCTCGAGACCGTGACGGTCGACGACGAATCCGTCGAGGGGTGTCGCGGCCTCGTCGCGCGCGGCTACCAGCTCGCCCTCGACGACTTCGTGTGGATCGACGGCGCCGAGCGGCTCCTGGAGCTCGCCACGATCGTCAAGATCGACGTGCGGGCCCTCGGCCGGGAGGGCTCGCTCGCGCTCGCCGACCGGTGCCGGCCCCACGGCGTCCGGCTCCTCGCCGAGAAGCTCGAGACGCTCGACGACCTCGAGTGGGCGATGCGCTCCGGGTTCGAGCTGTTCCAGGGCTACGCCATCGAGAAGCCGCGCGTCGTGCGCGCCCAGTCCATCCCCGCGGCCGCGCTGGCCCACGTGAACCTCGCGACGACCCTGCTGAACGAGGACGTCGACCTGGACGCGCTGGAGTCGATCCTGCGCCGCGAGCCCGGGCTGGTGCTCCAGGTGCTGCAGCTGGCGTCGGTCGGCGCGAACCACGGGCTGCGGCGCGAGGTGCACAGCATCCGCGAGGCCCTCGTGATGCTCGGCACGGTCCGGATCCGGCAGTGGGTGGCCCTCACCCTGCTCTCGGGGCGGCCGGGGGCGGGCGCCGACGGTCTGGCGACGGCGCTGGTCCGGGCCCGCACCTGCGAGCTGCTCGCGGTCGAGCGCTCCGTCTGCGAGCCGGGCTTCGCCTTCACCACCGGCCTGCTGTCCGCCCTCGACCTGCTGCTCGGCGTCCCGATCGAGCGGGTGGCGGAGATGCTCGACGTCCCCACCGCCGTCGCCGACGCCGCCTTCCGGAGGGCCACCGCCGCCGGCGAGCTGGTCGCCGAGGTGGAGGCGTTCCAGCACGGCATGCTCGACGCGTCGGCCACCGCCACGGCCGCGGACCTCGACGCAGCCGCGGCCCGCGCGTTCGCCTGGGCGATGCCGTACGTCAACGGGATGCCCGGCCGCTCGTCGTGAGCGCCGGCCCGGGTTCCGTGTGCGGGGTGGGGGAGCGTCGGGCGGTGGGAGGTCCGTGGTCGGCGCCTCGCGGCTGCGCCCCTGACCACCCGGACGAGCGACGGCGGCCCGTCGTCAGGTCGTCTTGCAGATGGACTGGCTCGCGGGCCGGGTCTCGAGGGTCGGCGTCGCGCTCGGCTGCGGTGCGGGGGCGGTGACCGTGGCCTTCGGCAGCGGGGCCGTGCCGGTGCGGTTCTCGACGGCGACCGGGTTCTTCGCGCCGGCGCCCAGGGTGACCCGGATGGTCGACCCGAGCCCGGTGGCCGCCTCGACCCGCGCGCCGGGGAAGGCGGCCGCGACCGTGCGGGCGGCCTCCTCGTGGCCCTTCGTGTACTCGACGAGGGTGCCGGCGGCGGCGTCGGTGGCATTGCCCACGCCCTTGACGGTGAAGCCCTGTACCTCCAGCATCTTCGCGTCCTGGCTCGCGAGGCCGGACGCCCCCGAGCCGTTGAGGACCGTCACGGTGATGTCCGCCGGCGACACGCTGAGCGGGGTCGGCGACGCCGAGGGCGTGGCCGAGGCCGTGGGCTTCTCGTTGATCGGGCGGTCCTCGCGGATCGACTCCCAGATGAGGGCGGCCGACTTCTGCCACTGCACCCGGTTGGGGTCCTTGGGGTAGGTCTCGTTGGGGACGGTGATGAACTGGATGTTCTTCAGCCCGATGCCCTTGACGCTCTCCGCAAGGTCCTTCATCGTGCCCAGGCCGAAGCCCGGGTCGGTGGTGAGCGACTTGGTCGCGGCGTCGAGGAAGTCGTAGAGGTGGGTCGGCTGGAAGAGCAGCTTGCTCGACGTCGCCTCCTGGGCGACGGAGGAGAGGAAGGCCTGCTGCCGCTTGATCCGGCCGAGGTCGGACCCGTCGCCCAGCGACTTGCGCGTGCGGACGTAGGCCAGGGCCTGCTCACCGGTCAGCGTGTGCTTGCCCGGAGTGAGCTTGAGATGGGTGTGCGAGTCGTTGATCGGCTCGTCGGTGCAGACCTCGACGCCGTCGAGGGCGTCCACCATGGCCTTGAAGCCGCGGAAGTCGACGACGGCGTAGTGGTCGATCAGGACGCCGGTGTTGCCCTCGAGCGTGCGGATGAGGCAGCCGGCGCCACCGTCGCGGTAGTTCCAGTTCCACTGCTTCATGACCCACTCGCTCTTCGGAGCGGTCTTGGAGCACTTCGGCGGTGCCGGTGTCATCGAGTCGCGGGGGATGGAGACGACCGTGGCCCACGACCGGTCGGCGGACAGGTGCACGAGGAGGTTGGTGTCCGAGTGCTGGCCGGGGTCGGCGGTCACCTTGCCGTAGGTGTCGTTGCCGGCACCGACCCGGTTGTCCGAGCCGACGAGGAGGAGGTTGACCGCCTCCTTGGCCTGCGGGGCGACGGTCGGTCGGTCGGTGCCGATGGCGTCGGAGACGTCGACCTTGGTGATGTTCGAGTCGAGCCTGTACGCGGCCCAGGCGGCCCAGCCGACCCCGGCTCCGGCGACCGCGAGGACGGCGACGAGCCCGATGACGATCCGGCGGCGCCAGGGGCCCCGCCGCGGACGGCGGTGCACCTCGCGGCGGGTGGGGAAGGAGCCCTCGGGGCCCGGGCCGGCGTCCTCGGAGCGGGCGTCGTCCATCGGGTCCTCCTTCGGGGTGTCGGGGTCGGGCCGCGCACGCGACCACCACACGCCCCGCGCACGCGGGACCGATCGAGTCTAACGGCCGGTTCTGGACGTCCCCTGAGAGCCGGCGGCCGCCCGAGGGAACCCCGGACGGGGGCCACGGGGCCGCCGCGCCCGGTCAGCCGCCCGGTGTGCCGTCCGTCCCCGGCGGCGGGCTGTCCAGCGCGGTCCCGTCGTTCAGCAGCCGGAACAGCTCCGCCGCCCGCTTCTCGTCCCAGAGGACCGAGGACCCCGCGGACGTCGTGGCGTTGAGGTCGGACAGCGGGACGACGAGGCTGAGCGCCTCGCCCGAGGAGACCTTGCGCAGCGTCGAGAGGATCCGGTAGGCGTCGGAGAGCCCGGTCTCCTGCCCGACGTAGACGCTCGAGGCGGCCGCGTGGGTGAAGGACCACCAGCGCCACGGCACGAGGACGGTCGAGGGGGTCGCCGCCTGCTTCATGACCGCTCCGAGGAACTGCCGCTGGCGCTCGGCCCGGCCGATGTCGCCCTTGGGGTCGGAGTAGCGCGCCCGGACGTAGCCCAGCGAGGTCGGCCCGTCGAGCGTCTGGCAGCCCTTCCGCAGGTCGATGTGCGCCTTGGGGTCCTTGATGTTCCGCGGCACGCAGATCTCGACGCCGCCGAGGCTGTCGACGACGGTGGAGAAGCCGCCGAAGCCGATCTCGACGTAGCCGTCGATGCGCAGGCCGGTGGCCTGCTCGAGGGTCTGCACGAGCAGCTGCGGGCCGCCGATCGCAAACGAGGCGTTGACCTTGTTCTTCCCATGGCCGGGGATCGGCAGGAAGCTGTCCCGCGGCACCGAGACGAGCGCGGGCTTGCCGGAGCCGGAGGGGACGTGGACGAGGATGATCGAGTCGGTGCGCCGGCCCTCGGCGGTGCCGGTCCCGAGCTTGCGGCGGTCCGCGGCGCTCAGCCCCTCGCGGCTGTCGGAGCCGACCAGCAGGTAGGTGCGGCCGTCGCCCTGGGCCGGCCGGTCACCGGGCGGCGCGTCGTCGACCCGGGAGACGGTGGACCAGGCGTGCCAGGGGGCGAACGCCGTGAAGCCGAGCCACGCGACGAGCAGGAGCACCAGCGCCGCGAAGACCCGTCGGCCCCGGCCGGGGCGGCGGGTGCGCGGCTCCCGCGGGTCCCGGGCGGGACGGGGCGCGGAGCCCCCCCGGCCGGACCCCCCGGAGCCGGCTCCACCGCCGGCCCGCACGGGACGTCCGTACTCGTCGTACTCGGTGTCGTCCGACAGGGGGGCCGGTGCGGCGGCGCGCCGGGCGGTGGCGGGGGAGGGCGCCCCCCGGCGGCGCCGGGTGTCGACGACGTAGACGTCGTCGTCGGGCGCCCCGGGCGCGGGGCGACGCGGGATCGGGCGGGCGTGGTCGTCGGGCATCCGGGTCCTCTCGGGGCGGGGGGCCGACCACCCAGTGTGCCGCCTGCGGCCGTGCGCCGGCGCCCCTGCCGGCCCGGGAAACCCCGGTGCCGGGCCCCGGCGCGCCTCGCACGCGCGCCGTGGCGCCGCGTGGATAGTGGGCGACCATGGGAGAGTCAGGCGTCGGCGTGCTCGAGCGCACCCGCGAACCCCGCAGCGCCCGTCCGGGCTCGCGGGCGGTCCTCGCGGGGCGTCGTCAGCACCGCCGGCGCGCGGTCACCCTCCTCCTGCTCACCCTCGTCGTCCCCGGCTCGGCCCAGCTCGTGGCGGGCCGCCGCGGCCTCGGGCGCGCGGCGCTGCGGGTCTGGCTCTCGCTGCTCGGGGTGCTCCTCGTCGTCGGGCTGCTCGCCCTCGTCAGCCGCCCGGCGGTCCTGTGGCTCGCGACCCGCGGCTGGGTCCTCCTGCTGGTCCAGGTCGTCCTCCTCGTCGTGGCCGTCGGCTGGGCCGTCCTCCTCGTCGACGCGTGGCGCCTCGGCCGCCCGGACCGGCTCTCGCTCGGAGAACGTCGCGGCCTGCTCGCCGCCCTCGTCGTCCTCCTCCTCGTGCCGGCCCTCGTCGGCTGGACCGGTGTCGGCGTCGGCCGCGCCCGCGGCGCGATGACCACCCTGTTCGGCTCCGGGGAGGCCGCGGCCGCCGCGAAGGGCCGCTACAACATCCTCCTGCTCGGCGGCGACAGCGGAGCCGACCGCGTGGGCCTTCGCCCGGACAGCATCCAGCTCGCGAGCATCGACGCCGGCACCGGCCGCGCGGTGCTCTTCGGCTTCTCGCGCGAGACCGAGAACATCCGCTTCCGGCCCGGCTCGACGATGGCGCGGCTCATGCCGCAGGGCTGGACCTGCGGCGACGAGTGCCTCCTCAACGCGCTCTACACGTGGGGCGAGGACCACAAGAAGCTCTTCCCCGCCGGCACCAAGGACCCGGGGCTGGTCGCGACGAAGGAGGCGGTCGAGGCGCTGACCGGGCTCGACATCCAGTACTACGTCATGGCCGACCTGCGGGGCTTCGCGAGCATGATCAACGCGGTCGGCGGCCTCGACATCACCGTGCAGCGCAAGACCCCGATCGGCGGCAACGGGGCTCCGATCAGCGGCTACATCCAGCCCGGGAAGCAGCACCTCGACGGCTACCACGCGCTCTGGTACGCCCGCAGCCGCGTGGGGTCGACGAACTACGAGCGGATGGCCCGCCAGCGCTGCGTGGTCACCGCCCTCGTCAAGCAGCTCGACCCGAAGACGGTGCTGCTGAACTTCGGCGACATCGCGACGTCCGCGACCGGTCTCATCCGCACCGACGTCCCGCAGGACGCCCTCGCCGAGCTCGCCGACGTCGCGGTGAAGACCAAGCAGGAGAAGATCACCTCGGTCAACTTCGTGCCGCCGCTCATCAAGCCGTGGGACTACGACCCGCAGGTGGTCCGCTCGACCGTCGCCAAGGCCATCGCGACGAGCGAACGCGGCACGACGGCCGCCACCCCGAAGGCCTCCGGAACGGCCGCGACACCGAAGGCGACGGCGAAGAGCCCGGCGCCGAAGGCCTCGACGCCCGCCGTCATGGAGCGCCCCGGCACCGACCCCGACGCCGACACCGGCGACCTCGCGAGCGTGTGCTCTGCGGGATGATGGCCGGGATGAGCACCGAGCCCACCCCCTCCACCGCCCCGCCCGCGTCCCCACCGCCGCTGCCGCCGGTCAGCGTCGTCATGCCGATCCTCGACGAGGAGCGGCACCTCGCCGACGCCGTCGCGATGGTGCTCGGCCAGGACTACCCGGGCCCGCTCGAGGTGGTGCTCGCACTCGGGCCCTCCCGCGACCGCACCGACGAGGTGGCCGCGCGGCTGGCCGCGGACGACCCGCGGGTCCGGCTGGTGCGCAACCCGTCCGGACGCACCCCGGACGCCCTCAACGCGGCGGTCGGCGCGGCCACCGGTGAGGTCGTCGTCCGGGTCGACGGGCACGCGGAGATCCCGCCCGGGTACGTCTCCACCGCGGTCGCCACGCTCGCCGAGACCGGGGCGGACAACGTCGGCGGGACGATGGACGCCCGCGGCACGACCCCGTTCGAGCGGGCCGTGGCGGCGGCGATGCGCAGCCCGCTCGGCGTCGGGTCCTCGCGCTTCCACACCGGCGGTGGCGCCGGCGAGGTCGACACCGTCTACCTCGGCGCGTTCCGCCGCGAGGCCCTCGAGCGCGTCGGCGGCTACGACCCGCGCTTCACCCGCACCCAGGACTGGGAGCTGAACCACCGCATCCGGGCCGACGGCGGGCGGGTGTGGTTCACCCCCGACCTCGTCGTCACCTACCGGCCGCGCGCGGGCTTCCGGGCGCTCGCCCGGCAGTACCGCGACTACGGCCGGTGGCGCCGCGTCGTCGCCCGCACCCACGAGGGCACGCTCAACCCGCGCTACCTCGCGCCGCCGGCCATGGTCGTCGGCACGAGCGCGGCGACGCTCGTCGGGATCGCGTGGTGGCCGGCCCTCGTCGTCCCCGCCGGCTATGCCGTCGCGGTCGCCGTCGGTGGGGTGGCGATCACCCGCGGCGAGGGCTGGCGCACCCGGCTGCTCGGCGGTCCGGTCCTCGCGACGATGCACTGGGCGTGGGGCGTCGGCTTCCTCACGAGCCCGCGCGGCCTGGGGCGCTGAGCCGGTGCGCGTCCTCATGCTCGTGTGGACGGGTGTCGCCACGGACACCCGCGTGCTCCGCGAGGCGTCCGCGCTCGTGGCGGCCGGCGACACCGTGCACGTCATCGGCCGCGGCGTGCCCACCGACTACCGCCCGCCGCACGGCGTGACCGTCGACTCGGCCGGACGCCCGCCGGCGGCGCAGACCCGCGGCCGCGACCTGACCGCTCCCGAGCGGCTCGCCCGGTGGGCCCTGCTGCCGGTGCACGTGCGGCGCCGGCTGGAGCGCTGGCAGGCCGAGGCCGAGGAGCTCGCGCGGCGGGCCGCGGCCGACGCGCCGTTCGGTGTCGTCCACGCGCACGACTTCACCGCCCTGCCGGTCGGCGCGCGGCTCGCGGGGGAGTGGGACCTCCCGCTCGTCTACGACACCCACGAGTACTGGGTGGGGCGTCCCGTCGAGGGCCGACCCGCGCCGTGGCGCCGTCGGCGGGAGGCGGCCACCGAGGACGCCCTGGGCCGGCGCGCGGCGGCCGTCGTCACCGTCGGGGAGGGGGTGGCCGGCGCGCTGCGCGCCGACCACCCGGGCTGGCCGGAGGTGACGGTGGTGCACAACACCTTCCCGGTGCGCACCGACCTGCCACCGGCGACGAGCCCGCCGCGGGCCTTCGTCTACGCCGGGCGGCTCGCCGCCGACCGTGAGCTCGAGGTCATCGCGGCCGCCTCCCGGGACCTGCCCGGTGAGGTCGTCCTGCGCGGTCCGGCGGACGCGGAGTGGCTCGGCCGCTTCGACCCCGGCGCGGCCCGGGTCGAGGCCGCCGCCCCGCTCGAGGTCGTCGACAACGAGCTGCTCGCCGCCGGTGCCGCGCTCGTCACGCACAGCGACCGGTGGCCCAACCACCGCCTGGCGATGCCCAACAAGCTCTTCCACGCGGTGAGCCTCGGGGTCCCGGTCGTCGCGACCGACGTCGGGGAACTCGGCGCGGCCGTGCGCCGGCACGGGCTGGGGACCACCTACCGGCCGGGCGACGCGGCCGACCTCGTGCGGGCCGGCCGCGAGCTCGTCGCGCGACACGCTGAGCTGACGGCGCAGGTCCTGGCTGCTCGCGAGGAGCTGTCCTGGGAGCACGACGCCGCCGTGCTCGTGCGCCTCCACGAGCGGGTTCGGGGCCGCTGAGGCCTCCTCTACACTGACCGTTGGCCCCGACCGGCGCCCCCACCCAGCGCCACCAGAGAGTGAGGACGATGACCAGCGAACAGGTCGTCGGAGCACGTGAGCCCGAGAACGAGTTCACGACCACCCACCACGTGTACGTACCGCACCGCGGAGGTCTTCCGCCGGTGCTGCCCTACGTCCGCGAGCTGTGGCGTCGGCGGGAGTTCGCGACCGAGCTCTCGCGCGCGGTGCTGCGTGGCGCGAACACGACGACGGTGTTCGGGCAGCTGTGGCTCGTCATCAACCCCCTCCTCCTCGCGGGCGTGTACTACCTGCTCGTGTTCATCCTCGCCGGTGGCAGCAAGGGGATGGACTTCTTCGCCCAGCTGTGCGCGGGGCTCTTCGTCTTCTACTTCGTGGCGGGCTCGATGACGAGTGGTGCGGCGAGCGTCGTCGGCGGCGGGAAGCTGCTCCTCAACACGGCCTTCCCCCGGCTGCTCATGCCGTTCTCGGCCGTGCGCACGGCGTTCTTCCGCTACCTGCCCACGCTCCCGGTCCTCCTCGTCTTCGAGATCGTCGCCGGGACGCACTTCGGCCTCGGCACCCTGGCGGCGCTGCCGTTCCTCGGGCTGATCATCGTCTTCGCCCTCGGTCTCGCGTCCTTCTTCGCCACCGTCCAGGTGTACTTCCGCGACGCGACGAGCTTCCTGCCCTACCTCAACCGGATCTGGCTCTACCTCTCCCCGATCCTGTGGACGATCGACGACGTGCCGGCGAAGTTCCAGCGGCACATCGAGGTCGTGTCGTACTTCAACCCGCTCTACAGCCTCATCGGCGGCTACCTCGAGGCGCTGCAGCACAACACGGTCCCGTCGTTGCAGACGTGGGTGACGGCCGTCATCTGGGCCGCCGTGGCGCTCGCGCTCGGGTCCAGCTACTTCATGTCGAGGGAGCGTGAGTTCGCTGTCCGCATCTGACCTCACCGTCAAGGTGGAGGACCTCTGCATCACCTACCGCACCACCTTCGAGCGGGTCCCCACCCTGAAGAACGCCGTCACCCGGCTCGGGCGAGGGCAACGAGCCGTGCGCGAGATCGAGGCCATCAAGGACGTCTCGTTCGACGTCCCAGAGGGCACGGCCCTCGGCATCATCGGCAACAACGGCGCCGGCAAGTCGACCCTCATGCGCTCGCTGTCGGGCATCCTGCCGCCGTCGTCCGGGCGCATCGAGGTCAACGGCCGGATCAGCCCGCTGCTCTCGCTCGGCGTGGGCTTCAACGCCAGCCTCTCGGGCCGCGAGAACATCATCCTCGGCGGGCTCGCGAGCGGCCTGTCCCGCAAGGAGGTCGCGGCGCGGGCCGAGGAGGTGACGGCGTTCGCCGACCTCGAGGAGTTCATCGACGCACCGATGCGCACCTACTCCTCGGGCATGTACAGCCGACTCGCGTTCTCGGTCGCGGTGCACATGGACCCCGACATCCTCATGATCGACGAGGCCCTGTCCGCGGGTGACGCGAACTTCAAGACCAAGGCCGCCGCGAAGATGGCCGAGCTGCGCGAGAACGCACGCGCGATGTTCCTCGTCAGCCACTCGATGGCCTCGATCGAGCAGCTGTGCAACGACTGCATCTGGCTGCACAAGGGCAAGCTGATGATGCGCGGCACGCCCGAGGAGGTCATCGCCGAGTACACGAAGTTCGTCAAGGTCGGCAGCTCGGCGGTCATCCTCGAGGACCTCTGAGCGATGGGGTCCGCCCCCGTCGACGTCAGCATCGTCACGAGCGGTCACGACGTGGCCGACGCCCGTCTGCACCGCCTCGCCGCGGCGCTGTGCCGCCGGGGGCTCGCCGTGGAGGTCCTCGGCCTCGGGGACGCCGCCGACGCCCCCACCGGCACGACGGCGACGGTCCGGCCGCGGGGGCGGGTGACCTCGCGACCGCGCACCGCGCTGGTCCACGCCGCCCGCGCGAGGGGTCGCGTCCTCGTGGCCCTCGACCCGGACGCCCTCCTCGCGGCCCGGCTGCTCGCCCCGCTGCGCCGCCGCCGGGTGGTCGCCGACGTCCACGAGGACTACCGCGCGCTGCTGCGCGACCGCGACTGGGCGACCGGGGCCCTCGGTCGCGCCGCGGCGGTGCTGGTCCGGGCGGCGACCCGGGCGGCCCGCACCGCCGACCTGGTGCTCGTCGCGGACGAGCACGTGCCGCCGCTGGAGGCCCGCCGGCGGGTCGTCGTGCGCAACCTCCCCGACCCGGCGATGCTCCCCGACCCGGGTGAGCCGGACCCCGACCCGCGGGCCCTGTACGTCGGTGACGCACGGGCCAGCCGCGGGCTTCTCGCGATGCTCGAGGCCGTCGCCGACGCTCCGGGCTGGACGCTCGACATCGTCGGCCCGATCGCCCCGCGGGACGAGGAGGCGGTCGCGCACTGGCTCGCCCGACCGGGGATGGCCGGCCGGGTGCGCCTCCACGGCCGTCAGCCCCCCGAGCGGGCCTGGACCCTGGCGCGGGGGGCCTGGTGTGGGCTGGCCCTGCTGGCCGACACGCCGGCGTTCCGCGAGGCGGTGCCGAGCAAGCTCTACGAGTACCTCGGCTGCGGGCTGCCGGTCGTCGTCACCGACCTCGCCCGCCAGGCCGCGCTCGTGCGCGGGGCCGCGGTCGGCGAGGTCGTGCCCGCCGGCCCGGG
>NZ_DAOLAC010000059.1:0-12735 GCF_035325325.1 Phycicoccus sp.
ATCGCCGACCCGGCTGCCCGCACCGCCCGGGCGACGCTCGGCCCGTGGGTGGCACCGCACGCCGCCACGAGCCGGTCACCGACCACGGAGAGCACGATGAGGCCGCCGGGCACGTCGAGCACCTCCTCGCGCGCGCCGGCCGGGGCGACGCCCATCGCCTGCACGGTCGCGTCGTACTGGCCGGACCACCACCACGGGACGTCGGTGAAGGCCTCGTCCTCGCCGAGGACCGTGTGGGCGGCAACCTCACCCTGGTGCCCGGCGGCCGTGAAGGACTCGAGTCGGACGCCGTGTGGCGAGCCCGGGTGTCGCGTGCGCACCGCATCACCGGCGGCGAACACGTGGGGATGTGACGTCCTCCCCGACGGGTCGATGAGGATGCCGTCGTCGACCGCCAGCGCCGCGGCCCGGGCCAGCTCGTCACGCGGCACGACGCCGATGCCGACCACCACCGCGTCGGCAGGCACGACGGTTCCGTCGGCCAGCCGGACGCCGTTGACGGCGCCGTCCTGCGAGCGCAGCACGGCATCCGGCGTCGCACCCGTGCGCACGACCACCCCGTGCGCCTCGTGGAGGGCGTGCAGCCACCCGCCCACCGCCGCGGGGACCCCTCGCGAGAGCACCCGGTCCGCGGCCTCGAGGACCACGACGTCCACCCCGCGGGTCGCTGCGGCGGCCGCCACCTCGAGCCCGATGACGCCACCGCCGACGACGACGAGGCGGCTCGCGTGGTCCAGCGCCAGGGAGAGCGCCGCCGCGTCCTTCGTGTCGCGCAGGTAGTGCACGCCCGTGCCATCGGCCCCGGGGACGGCGAGCCGCCGGGGCTCCGCCCCCGTCGCGAGGATCACCGACTCGAAGGAGACCTCCTCTCCAGAGGCCGTGACGAGCCGCCGTGCGCCGGGGTCCAGGCTGGCGACCCTCGCACCGGTGCGCACCTCGATGCGCTCGCGCCACGGCGCCCCCGCGGGCCACACCTCGGGCACCGCCGCCCCCGGTCGCAGCAGGACGTCCTTGGACAGCACCGTGCGGTCGTAGGGGGCCCGGTCCTCCGCGGTGAGGAGCACGACGTGTCGGCCTGCGGCTGCCAGGGCCCGCGCCGCAGCCCCGGCCGCAGGGCCACCGCCCACCACGGCATCCAGCCGAGGGGGACTCATCGGGTGCGGCGCGCGACGTCGGCGGAGAGCGGGGGCATGTCTGCCACGCTAGCCCGGCGCGTCCGCGACCTGACTCGTCGTGGGTGGGCCCTCGCCGTGCGGGTGAGGGTTCGGCCGCGTTCGAGGGCCGGCAGCCGGGAGGCGCGTGCCCCTCCGTCGCTTCCTCCACCCGATCTGCCTTCACGGCCGTCAGGGCGGTGAGCCGGCTACGACTCGAGTCCTGCATCGGGAGCGTGCGCGTGCGGTGGCGAGTCGACGTCGATGATGGTGGACCCCACTGCCCGGCGCAGCTCGTCGGTCAGGTCTCGCGGTCGCAGGGCCACCAGGGCCGAGTGCGCCTCGTGCAGCAGGCCGGGGAGGGCGCGGCCCTCGGGGGTGTGGGTGGAGAAGACGGCGAAGTTGGCCAACAGCAGACAGTCACGCACGGATGTCATGGCCGAGGACAAAGTCGGGGGATGAACGAGTCGTACGTCGGTGGCGACACCGTTGCGGGCCAGCTCGGTGCACAGGTGGTGGTGTACGGCCGGGGCATCGACGATGACCAGTGGCTGGCCCGTGGTTCGGACGATGGAGATGGCCAGACGCAGCGCGTAGGTGCGACTTTCGGGTGGGCGTCGGGAGACCACGGCGGCACGGCCTGTCCGATGGATCAAGGTCAAGGGGTCCTTGGGCTCGGGGTTGACGACCTCGAACTGAAGGGCAGTGGTCATCTCTGTCATCCTCTCTGGGCTCGGCGCGACCTCCGGGTCGCGTTGGCGGCACCATAGCCCGCAGGGCGGCCCGTCCTCGCCGCGCCGGTGCGACGCGGGCTGGGGGCGTGCGCCTGGGCATCGCCAGCGGTCCCACCGTCGTGCGGCACGTCCCAGGCGCCGGGTTAGTCACAAGACGGGGCCGCGTGTCGGCTCGGGCCAACAAGGCCCGGCAATGTGACCGGCGAAGTGGAGCTGCCCACGAGCCCGTGGGCGAAGTCCGTGAACCGCGGGCTCGCGTTGCCTGGCGCGATGTGACGCGGCAGCGCTTCCGTCAGGTGTCGTTCAGTATGCGCACTCCGGATCCGTCAGCTCACCAGCGGGTCGGAAGCCCACCGCCGAGCTTGTCGTGGTGTCGGATGTGGAGCGCACGAACCGGCGCGGCCAGGGCTGGTACCGGACCGTCGACCCGAGCTCCCGGAAGGACGTCGGTGACGCGCAGGGGGGCAACCGGGCCGGGCGGGAGGCCCAGCTCCGCGCGCCAGCTCACCAGCTGCGGCGTGGAGGTGGCGATGACGATCCGCCCGAGTTCGGCCCACCCGTGGGCGGCGGCGCACATCGGGCAGTGCATCGCCCTGCCGACGCAGGCCCCCGCCCAGGGTGACCGCCGCGGCGACGATCGCGGCGCCACCTGGCCGCGACTCGTTCTCGGACAACATCATCCAGGGTCGACGGCCATGCTGGCGGCTGCGGCAGTGGGGGCCCAGCCGGACGTCAGCCCACCTCCCGCGGACCGAGGCCTAGACGATTCAGCGGCGCCCACCGGTCGGCGATGACCGCCGGGACTCACCCTCACGTGGTTCCGGCTCGCGGGACCCGGCCCCTCCCTGCTACAGCCTGGTCAGCCGAACGAGGCAGCTCGTCGGTGTGACACGAGGCAGGAGCTCGACGTGGGGGCCTCGAGCGCTGGGTCCCTGAACAATGCCTTGGAGGATCCCCTCGTGCACCGTGCACACCACGTCACCGCGGCTGTCGGCGAGCTCGCGGAAGGGGCAGTTGCGCAGCGCGATCTCGGCGAGGGAACCGTCGGCGGCAGAGCCGGGCGAGGCCAGCGGCTCGAAACCGCCCTCAGTGAGGACGTCATAGACGAGGGACTGCACCTCGCCGGACACCGGTCCCCTGTCGTCGGCGAGGAGCGCGCCCCACTCCCGTCCGGCGGCGCGCGCCTCCGCCCTCGCATCGTCAGCCCTCGACGCGATTCGCTCGACGAGGACCCGCGCGAGCAGCTCGTAGTTGCGCCAGCCGCTGCGCTCGCCCCGGGGGGTGGTGCGGAAGACGGCCCGCGGGCGTCCTCGGCCTCCCGTGGGGCGGCGGTCCCGTTCGAGGAGCCCGTCCGCCTCGAGGGCGGCGACGTGCTGCCGCACCGTGTTGGGGTGCAGACCCAGCACGAGCGAGAGGTCCTCCACCGTGGGGGGCCGCTCGGCGGTCCGGACCGCCACCAGGACCCTCCGGGCCGTCGCGTACCCTGCGGCCGACCCATCACCCGCCACGGCCGACTGTGGGGACATGTGCACCTCCACGACGCCATGTACCGGACGAGCAGGCGGCCCGTGACGCGGTGCGCCGCGTGCTCTGCGGCCGCTCGGGTCGGGCGGCGCTGGGCCGGTGACGAGTTCGCTCCGCCACCAGCCATGATTTTACACAGCCCGATGTTGAGTAATCGTGGCGTCGCGCCCCCGTGGTCCTCCACCCGGCCAGCCCGCCGTCGCGGCCGCCTCCAGTTCACCGCGGCGGCGATCCCTCGTCCTCGAGGTCGGCCGGGCCGAGCACGGAGACCAGGGTGCTCTCCTTGCTCCGGGCCGCGTCGTGGATGCCGGCCGGTGCCACCTCGGGGTGGTGCAGGTCGAACGCGGGGCGCTCCGAGCGGATCCGGGGGATGCTGTCGAAGTTGTGCCGCGGCGGCGGGCACGAGGTGGCCCACTCGAGGGACGCGCCGTAGCCCCACGGGTCGTCGGTCTCGACGAGTGGGGCGGTCCGCCAGGTCCGCCACACGTTGTAGAGGAAGGGCAGCATCGACGCGCCGAGGAGAAACGCCCCCGCGGTGGAGATGTCGTTGCCGAGCTGGAAGCCGTCCTCGGGCAGGTAGTCGGCGTAGCGGCGGGGCATGCCCTGCATGCCGATGAGGTGCTGGACGAGGAAGGTGGTGTGGAAGCCGATGAAGAGCATCCAGAAGTGCACCTTGCCGAGCGTCTCGTCGAGCATCCGGCCGGTGAGCTTGGGCCACCAGAAGTAGAACCCCGCGAACATCGCGAAGACCACGGTCCCGAAGACGGTGTAGTGGAAGTGCGCGACGACGAAGTAGGTGTCGGAGAGCTGGAAGTCCAGGGCCGGGCTGGCGAGGATGACGCCGGTCAGGCCGCCGAAGAGGAAGGTGGCGAGGAACCCGAGCGCCCAGAGCATCGGGGTCTGGAACGTGAGCCGACCGCCCCACATCGTGCCGATCCAGTTGAAGAACTTCACCCCGGTCGGCACGGCGATGAGCATCGACATGATCGCGAAGAACGGCAGGAGCACCTGGCCGGTCGCGTACATGTGGTGCGCCCAGACGCTCATGGACAGTGCGGCGATGGCGATGGTCGCGTAGACGAGGGTCTTGTACCCGAACACCGGCTTGCGCGAGAAGACGGGGACCACCTCGGAGATGATCCCGAAGAAGGGCAGCGCGATGACGTAGACCTCGGGGTGGCCGAAGAACCAGAAGATGTGTTGCCACATCATCGGTCCGCCGCTCGCCGGGTCGAAGATGGGCGCGCCGAACCTCCGGTCGGCGCCGAGGGCGAAGAGCGCGGCGGCGAGCGCCGGGAAGATGAGGAGCACGAGGATCGAGGTGATGAGCACACCCCACGTGAAGACCGGCATCCGGAACATCGTCATCCCGGGCGCGCGCATCGTGAGGATCGTCGTGATGAAGTTGACCGACCCGAGGATGGTGCCGAACCCGGCCAGGGCCAGGCCGAAGACCCACAGGTCACCGCCCAGGCCCGGCGTGTAGCTCTCGTCGGACAGCGGCGCGTACGCGAACCAGCCGAACGCGGCGGCGCCGTGCGGGGTGAGGAACCCGCCCGCGGCGATGAGCCCACCGAAGAGGTAGAGCCAGTACGCGAACATGTTCAGCCGCGGGAACGCGACGTCGGGGGACCCGATCTGCAGCGGCATCAGCGCGTTCGCGAACGCCGCGAACAGCGGTGTCGCGAAGAGCAGCAGCATGATCGTGCCGTGCATCGTGAAGAGCTGGTTGTACTGGTCGGGGTTGTCGACGATCTGCAGCCCCGGTTCGGCCAGCTCGGCCCGCATGATCAGGGCCATGATGCCGCCGAGGATGAACCAGACGAACGAGGTGATGAAGTAGAGGTTGCCGATGACCTTGTGGTCGGTCGAGGTCACCCACCTGACGACCGTCGCCCCCCGAGACAGGCGCCTGGTGCGCGCCGGCGCCTCCGCCGTCCGCAGCGCTGTGGTCGTCGTCCCGGCCATCCACCCACCGCCTCACGCTCGCGCTCGATCAGCGAAAAAATCACAGTAGCACAGTGATAAATTCTCCCTCGAACCCACGAGCACCCCGGTGCCGCAGTCAGTGCCGGCCACCGAGCCGCTCCAGCAGGTGCGCCTCGAACCCGTCGTAGGCGGCGGCCACCTCCTCGAGGTCCACCAGTGGCGGAAGCTCGTCGAGACGCTGGTGGCCGAGCAGGTACGCCATCGTCACGTCGACGACCTCGCGCGGCGCGATGTGGCCGAGCCCCCACCGGGAGAGCGAGACCGGCTCGACGTGCAGACGTACGTCGACCGGTTCCCCGTCCTGTCGCCCCCGCACGAGGAAGTCCTCCGGGCCACCATCCTCGATCACGGTCACTGCGGGCCCGTGTTCACTCATCCTCTCTCTCCCTTCTGCGTCCCCTGTCTTCCTTCTGCGTCCTGGCCGGGTGGCGGTGGCCGGCCACGCCGTGCGGCGTCGGCCAGGTCGCCGACCGGCCGCGTCACAGTGCCGAGAGCGCGACGGAGGGGTCGGCCAGCCGCTCCGGAGCGACCGGGCGACCCTCGGCAAGCAGCGGCCTGACCTCGTCGACGACATCCCACACGTTGACACTGAGGACTGCCCGGACGTGCCCGATGCCGTCGACCCAGAACGCCACGAAGGCCGGGGCGTCCACATCGCCGCGGATCACGACCCTCGTCCGCTGATGGCCCGGGTGGCCGAGGTACTCCATCCCGACGTCGTACTGGTCGCTGAAGAAGTACGGCAACCTCGTGTAGGGCGTGCGTCGGCCCAGGAGCGTCGCGACCGCTGCGGCGGGCTGGTTCAGGGCGTTCGCCCAGTGCTCCACCCGGACGCGGTACCCGAGAACCGGATGGTCGTGGTTGGCCATGTCCCCCACGGCGAACACGTGAGGGTCGCTGGTGCGTAGTGCCGAGTCCACGAGCACCCCGTCCTGGACCTCGAGTCCGGCCGATCGGGCCAGCCCCACCTCGGGGAGGACGCCGATGCCGGCGAGGACGGCATCCCCCTCGAGGACGAGACCGTCGTCCAGGCGGACACCCGTGGCCCGACCGCCCTCGTTGACGAGGCCGGCGATGCGTACGCCGAGCCGCAGGTCCACCCCGCGCGCCCGGTGCACGTCGGCGAGGATCCGCGCGACGCGCGGCCCGAGCACGCGCAGCAGGGGCAGGTCCGCCGCTTCGAGGACGGTGACGTGGGTGCCCGCCTCCGTGGCGGCGGCCGCGACCTCCAGGCCGACCCATCCGCCGCCCACCACGATCAACCGTCGGCCTGGCCCGAAGAGCTCCCGGAGCGCCTGCGCGTCCTCACGGGTTCGCAGGTAGTGCACCGCCCCCTCGGTGGCCCCGGGCAGGGAGAGGTGGCGAGGTGCGGAGCCGGTCGCGAGGACCAGCCTGTCATAGCCGAGCTCTGCGCCGTCGGCGAGCCGGACCCGGTGTGCGAGCGCGTCGACCGACGTCACTCGGACGCCGGTCCGCAGGTCGACGTCGTGGTCGAGGTACCAGCCCGCCTCGTGGACCACCGTGTCGTCCAGGCTCGCCCTCCCTGCGAGGTAGGCCTTGGACAGTGGCGGCCGTTCGTAGGGGAGGTGCGCCTCCGCCGCGAGGAGGGTCACCGCACCCTCGAAGCCCTGCTCTCGCAACGCCTCGACGGTCTTGGCCCCGGCGAGCCCACCGCCCACGACGACGACGCGGTCGATCCGAGTCACGACCCACTTCCCTTCCGGCGGTCCGCACTCCTGCGTGACCGGCCCCTTCGACGGTGCGAGCCCGGCGACCCGCTCATCCCGGAGGGAGGGGGAGCCAGCGGTCGCGACCTTGTAACAAATGTGTACATTGGTTTTAGAATGGCGGTGCGCACATGCCTTGTCAAGAGCTTCTGCTTTTAGAAGGGACCGTGACCGCGAGCGGACCACCGAGGGACCACCGACGGCCTCGGGCGTCCGGCGCGGCCGGCATATTTGTCAAGGTCCATTGGTGTTAGAATCGTGCGGTGACCACCAGCGGCGAGAGCCACAGGGACGCCATCGCAGAGGTCAGCCTGCTGGCCGACCCGGTGCGGCGCCGGCTCTACGACTACGTCGCCACCCGCGACGAACCGGTCCGCCGCGACGACGCCGCCGAGGCGGTCGGAGTGAGCCGCACCCTGGCGGCGTACCACCTCGACCGGCTCGCCGTGGCTGGCCTGCTCGCGACGCGGTACGCCCGACCCATCGGCCGAGGCGGCCCGGGCGCCGGACGTCCGGCCAAGCAGTACGAGCGCGCCCGGCACGAGGTCGTCCTCAGCGTTCCGCCCCGCAACTACACCCTCCTGGCCCAGCTGCTCGCCGACACCGTGGCCGCCGACGAGTCCGGCGTGGTCCGCACCGCGTTGATGTCCGCCGCCGAACGGCAGGGGGCCGCGGCCGCGGACCAGGGAGCGGACCTGTTGGCGACGCTCGTCGAAGGCGGCTACGAACCGCGCATCACCGACGAGGGCCGCATCGAGCTGCGCAACTGCCCCTTCCACACCATCGCCCAGCGACAGACCGAGCTCGTGTGCTCCCTCAACGAAGCGCTCGCGCGAGGCCTGCTCGCCGGCCGCGGCGAGGACCCCGCGCGCGCCGAGCTCGCACCCGCAGCCGACCGCTGCTGCGTCGTGATCCGACCGGGTCCCACCGCGGCCGGCGCCTGACCGACCAGACTGGAGGCAGACAGTGACCAGCGCGCTCGAGGAGCTCACGAGGAACGGCGTCTCGATCTGGCTCGACGACATGAGCCGCGAGCGACTGACCGGTGGCGACCTCCAGGACCTCGTGGACCACCGGCAGGTGAGCGGCGTCACCGCCAACCCGTCGATCTTCGCCTCCGCCCTGAAGAACGGCCGTGCGTACGACGACCAGATCGGGGACCTCGCGGCGTGGCGGGTCAGCACGGACGCGATGATCCGCCACGTCATGGCGTACGACATCCGCGGCGCCTGCGACGTGCTCCGACCCGTGTACGAGCGCACGGGTCATGTCGACGGCCGGGCCTCCATCGAGGTCGACCCCCGCATCGCCCACGACGCCGAGCGGACCACCGCCGAGGCGAAGGGCCTGGCGTTCCTCATCGACCGGCCCAACCTCTTCGTCAAGATCCCCGCCACGGCCGAAGGACTGTTCTCCATCACGGATGCCACCGCGGCAGGAATCAGCGTCAACGTCACCCTGATCTTCGGCCTGGACCGGTACGACCAGGTCATGGACGCCTACCTCACCGGCCTGGAGGAGGCGCAGCAGGCCGGCCGGGACCTGTCGGCCATCCACTCGGTCGCGTCGTTCTTCGTCTCCAGGGTCGACGTCGAGATCGACAAGCGGCTCGACGAGATCGGCACCGAGCGCGCCGCCGGCCTACGCGGACGAGCCGCGATCGCCAACGCCCGACTCGCGTACGAGCGCTACACGCGGATGACCGCCTCCCCGCGCTGGCAGGCGTTGCGCGACGCGGGAGCGAACCCGCAGCGGCCACTGTGGGCCTCGACCGGCGTCAAGAACCCGGCGTACGAGGACACCATGTACGTCACCCAGCTCGTCGCCCCGGACACGGTGAACACGATGCCCGAGGCCACCCTGGACGCCGTCGCCGACCACGGCGACATCCGGGGCAACACGATCTCGGGCACCTACGACAGCGCCCGGCACGTCCTGGCCGAGCTGGAGCAGGTCGGCATCTCGTACGCCGACGTCGTGCAGCTGCTCGAGGACCAGGGCATCGAGAAGTTCACGAAGGCCTACGCGCAGCTCGAGGACAGCGTCCGCACCGCCTCGGGACGGCTCTGACCCGAAGGACACGTCGACGACATGCAGCCGAACAACCGCACTCCCGGTGTCATCACCGTCTGGTCCGACATCTCCTGCCCGTGGGCGACCCTGGCGCTGAACACTCTCCATGCCGCGGCGACGGACCGCGGCACGCCCGTGCGGATCGACCACCGTGCGTTCCCCCTGGAGCTGGTGAACCGGCATCCCACCCCGCGACCGGAGCACGACGACGAGGTTGCTGCCATCACCGCCGTGCGCCCCGACCTCGACTGGTCGCCGTGGCGCGCCGACGACTGGGCCTACCCGGTCACCACGGTGCCGGCCATGGCGGCGGTCCAGGCCGCCAAGCAGCAGGGCCTGGACGCCGCGGACGCCCTCGACACCGCGCTGCGCCGGGCGTACTTCGTCGGGCAGCGATGCATCAGCCTGCTCCCGGTCATCGAGGACGTCGCGCGCGAGTGCGCGGCGGTCGACGCCGACGCGCTGGTCGAGGCGCTGCGCTGCGGCGCCGGCCTGGCAGCCGTCTCCGCCGACCTGGACCTCGCTCGAGGGGGTGAGGTCCAGGGCAGTCCGCACCTCTGGACCTCCGACGGGCCGTTCGCGGCCAACCCCGGCGTCGGCGACGTCGAGCACTTCACCGAGTACGACGACCGCTGGACCGACCGGCTGCTGTGATGCCGGCCGCCCACCGACCCGTGACCCGATCCACCTCGAGAGGAGACGCCCCTCATGGCCAACGACTTCGTGATCGGCGACCACGTCCGCTGGAACTCCGAAGCGGGCGAGGTCACCGGTGTGATCACGAGGAAGCACACCCGCGACGTCGAGTACAAGGGACACATGCGGCGCTGCTCTCCTGAAGACCCGCAGTACGAGATCGCAAGCGACCGAACCGACCACGTCGCGATGCACAAGGGCAGCGCGCTGCACCGGGTCGACTGACCGGGCACGTCGTGCAGGTGCAGGAGATCTGGACGATCGGGCACTGGACCTGCCCGATCCCGACGTTCCTCGAGCCGTTGCACGCTGCGGACGTCGACCTGCTGGCCGACGTGCGCGCCCACCCGGGATCGCGGCGAAGCCCGCAGTTCGGCAGCGCCGAGATGGCGCGGTGGCTCCCCGAGCACGGCATCGACTACCGCCACCTGCCGGCACTCGCCGGGCGGCGGGGCAGGCAGCCCGGCGCCCACCCCGACGTCAACGCGGGCTGGCAGAACGACAGCTTCAGGAACTACGCCGACTACACGCTCACCGAGGAGTTCGAGCGAGGTCTCACCGAGCTCACCGAGCTCGCCTCCCACCGCCGGGTGGCCGTCATGTGCGGCGAGCCGATGCCGTGGCGCTGCCACCGCCTGCTCATCGCCAACACCCTCACCGCACGCGGGTGGACCGTGCGGCACCTCGTGGCCGGTGGCCCCACCCGCACACACGTCCTCGGGCAGTGGGGCGCGACCCCGACGGTCGACAGCGGGCGGGTGACGTACCCGAGCACTCCACCCACGGACACCGCACCTTGCGCCTGAACGCATCAGCTGTCGACCCACGAGAAGCACGTGACGCTGCGCCGTGCGCCGACTCGCCTCGGTCTGGATGCTGGGTGCTTCATGGGCAGGAGGTGCCGACGGCCCCGACCGACGAAACCTGGGAGGTGGCGAGTCTCGGTCACAGCGGTGTGGCCTCCCATCCACCAGGCAGGGTCACACCCGTCTGGTGTGGTGGGCCCACATCGCGATCTCGACCCGGTTGCGGACCCCGAGCTTGGCCATCAACGAGGCGACGTGGGTCTTGACCGTGCTCAGGCCGATGAAGAGCTCAGCGCCGATCTCGGCATTGGTCCGGCCGCGGGCGACCAGCACGAGCACCTCCTCCTCGCGCTCCGTCAGCGGGTCGAGCGGTTGGACGGGCGCCGCCGGCCCCTGCGCGGCGAAAGTCGCCAGCAGCCGGCGCGTGATGTTGGGGGCGATCAGCGCCTCCCCGTCGGCGGCGGCGTGGATCGCCTGGGAGAGGAGCTGCGGTCCAGCGTCCTTGAGCAGAAAGCCGCGAGCACCTGCGCGGAGGGCTCCGAGGACGTGCTCGTCGAGGTCGAACGTGGTGATGACGACGACCGCCATTGGGTTGGCCACGTCCGGCCCGGCCAGGCGGCGCGTCACCTCCACACCGTCGAGCCCTGGCATCCGGATGTCGACGAGGAGAACGTCGGGACGCAGTCGCGTCGCCACGTCGAGCGCCCCTGGCCCGTCCGCCGCCTCCCCGACGACGTCGATGTCTGGCTGAGCATCGAGGATCATCACGAGCCCGGCCCGGACGAGTTCCTGATCGTCGGCTACGACGACGCGGATGGTCATGCCGGAAGCCCGACCGGGAGAACGGCTTCGACGACCCAGCCGCCCTTGGGCCCCGGCCCGGCGGCGAGGGATCCGCCGAGGAGTTGGGCGCGCTCGGCCATTCCGGTCAGGCCCAAGCCCGGCTCTGCACGCGGCCCCGGATGGGCCGCGCCGTCGTCGGCGACACGCAGCCGGACCTCGTCGCCGACTCGGCGAACGTCGATAGCGATCCGGGTCGCGCCCCGCGCATGCCGGACGGCGTTGGTGAGGGACTCCTGCGCAAGGCGGTAGATCGCGGCGTCCACGGGTGCAGGCAGTGACGTCAACGCTCCGGCCAGCGACACCTCGACCGCCGGTGACGAGTCGGTGCGCTCCAGTGCACACAGGTGGGCGACCCCCCGCTGTGGTGCGTAGGCATCCCACCCGTCGTCGCGGAGAACCCGCACCATGGCCCTCATCTCCGCGAGAGTGCGCGTGGCCTCGGACTCGATCGCGGCAAGGACCTCGGCGGCCTGCCCGGGCTGAGTGCCGGCAACCACTTGGCCGGCCTGCGCCTGGACCGCGATCGCCGAGACGTGGTGGGCAACGGTGTCGTGGAGGTCGCGGGCGAGGGCCAGTCGTTCCGCGTTGCGGATCTCGCGTTGTCGGCGGTGCCACACATCCGCGCGATAGCGGAAGACCGCTGCGAGGGAGACGAACAACAGCAGGAAGAGGGTTCCACCGACGACGTCGGCCACACCCGCCGAGGCCGCGTACATTCCCAGCGACGCGACCGCCATGACGAACGGCAGCCCCACTGCGACCTCTCGGCCCGATCCCCAACGCACCAGGGAGTAGAGCAGGACCAAGATGGCCATCATCGAGGTGAGGCCGAGCTCGCCGCTGCGGGTGGACAGCTGGGCGATGGAGAGCAGCCCTGCGGCGCCGAAGCCGATGAGACAGGCCGTCAAGGGGCGGCTCCGGCGCCAGAGGAGGGCCGGCATCACCGCCATGGCGAGCACGGTGACGAAAGGCTGCCCGGCCAGACCCGGCCGGGCGGTGCCCTCGACAAGCGCGGCCGCCGCGCACCCGGCGACAAGCAGCCAGTCGAGGCGGCCCACGGGCGGGGGGTCGGCGGGCCGTGGCTCGCTCCAGACGGAGCGCCAGAGCGCGGTCACTGGCTCAGCGTAGGGACGAGCGCCCGGCGGCGCACCCGCCGAAGGGACGACCCGACCGCCGGCCGTGGACCGGCGGG
>NZ_DAOLAC010000060.1:0-12356 GCF_035325325.1 Phycicoccus sp.
CTCCTCATCGCCGGAGGACTACAGATCCCGACCCACGCTCATCCGTGAAGAGCCCCAATTGCCTGGGCGCGACCCCTTCACCAGGACGTAGAGAGCGCGGCAGATGAGTACGTCCGGCCGTACAACCGCGCCGTCACTGGGATGACGCGGAAGTTGGCGCCGGACGCGGATGCATCCGCGTCATGGATCAGGGTTCCGCGTCACCACCGTGACGACGCAGGAACTGGCGCTCATCGGCATGTGCGAACGTTGAGCGCCGCCTTGCCTTCCCTGCGAAGGACCCGATTCCGAGCAGCTGAGATCGGCTTCTTCTTGAACGAAGGATCTCCTGGGCGTCACATTGGTGGAAGCAAGCAGGTGCACACCCAAACTCGATGGCAAACACCTGGGGGTCGGCTCCCCACCCTGGCCAGTGGTCGCACACAATCTTCGCCGCACATGACTCCCTTTCGCGCCTGCTACTTCGTCTCCTGAGCGACCCCCAGGGGCTTAGAGACGTGATCGGCGATCTGGCCGCCCTGGACCGGGTGTGCCGGGTGACGGGGTCGCACTAGTCGCCCGGCACACCCTCCGGAAAGGGGTGGCCACCGTGACCCACCCCGCTGACCCGTGCACCCGCTCGGAGTTCTCTGGCTTCGGTGAGGACGCGCCCCTGGAGCTCGACGCCGGGCTGGATCTGACCGGGCTGGTCGAACGCTTCCGGGAGGGCACCGCTAATGCCTTGTGCGACACCCTCGCCGCGGTGCACAACTGCGCCCGCCCGGTCCGGCTGGCCGGGTCCTCGACAACGGTCGACGCCCGCACTGGGGAGGTGCTCTCGACGTTCCGCTCGGCCGATGCCCCGCTGGGGGTGCTGTACCGGCCGTGCGGCAACCGTCGCGCCCACGTCTGCCCGACGTGCTCACGCACCTACGCCCGCGACACCTTCGCCCTCATCAGCGCCGGAGTTGCCGGTGGCAAGACGGTCCCCGAGCGGGTGGCGGACAACCCGCTTCTGTTCGCGACCTTCACCGCCCCCTCGTTCGGGCTCGTCCACGGTCACCGCGGCGGGAGACCGTGTCGTCCGCGACGTCGGGACGACCGGACCCGCTGCGCGCACGCACGCCCGCAGTGGTGCACCACCGTCCACGAGCCCGGCGACTCGCGCTCGGGGGCACCGCTGTGCCCGGACTGTTACGACACCACCTCGGCAGCCATGTGGCAGTGGCACGCCCCCGAGCTGTGGCGTCGCACGACCATCGCCCTCCGCCGAGCCGTCGCCGGGCACCTCGGCGTGACGGAGTCCGCCTTGGGAGAGCGCGTGTCGGTCCAGTACGCCAAGGTCGCGGAGTACCAGGACCGCGGTCTGGTCCACTTCCACGCCCTGATCCGCCTCGACGGACCCGCCGCAGCCGGGATCGGCGCGCCCGCGCCTCCTGCCCTCGACGGCCCGACCCTGGCCGCCCTGGTTCGCGACACAGTGCCGGGCGTGACCGTTCTGGCCGAGCCCGTCGACGCCGACGACAGCCCCCGCGTCCTGGCCTGGGGTGCTCAGCTCGACGTGCGCGTGGTCACCGCCGGCCACCGGGTCGACGACCCGAACGCGGCCCTCACGCCGGGCCAGGTGGCCGGCTACCTCGCGAAGTACGCCACCAAGGACGTCTCCGGCCTCCACGGCGAAGGACAACACCGCCGCCACATCGCGGCCCTGCGCGCCGCCTGCGCTGACCTGGCAGACCGCGCAGCGCGCCACCAGGGCGAGGACCACGACTACCAGCGGATGAGCCGGTGGGTGCACATGCTCGGTTTCCGCGGCCACTTCGGTACCAAGTCCCGCCGCTACTCGGTCACCCTCGGAGCATTGCGCCGAGCACGGGTGCGCTGGCAGCGGATCACGGCCGAGTCCGCCCGCACCGGGGAACCCATCGACACCCGCGACCTCGAGCGCCGGCTCTTGGCCGACGACGAGGACGAGACCACCGTCGTCATCGGCTCCTGGACCTACCTCGGCACCGGCTGGCGCGACGCCGCCGAAGAAGCCCTCGCCCTGGCCGCGGCGGCCCGGGCCCGGGAGTACGACCAGTGGCGAGCGGACGCAAGAACCGAAGCGACGAGTAAGGGGCGAAAACCGTTATAAGACAGGAGAAGGTCATGGAAGAGAAGCTGCTCCTCCGGGTGGAGGAGGTCGCGGAGATGCTGAACATCGGGAAGTCGGCCGTGTACGACCTCATGCGTCGCCGGACATTGGTGAGCGTGAAGATCGGCCGGACTCGCCGGGTGCCGGTGTCGGCGGTGCGCGCATACGTCGATCGGATCGCGGAGGAGGCGGAGTCGGCGTGAGTCGCCGAGCGAATGGCGAGGGTTCGATCTACCAGCGGAAGGACGGGCGCTGGACCGGAGCGGTGTACGTCTTCAACCGGGACGGCGGTCGGCAGCGTCGCCAGGTCTACGGGTCCTCGCGCATCGAGGTCGCGGGGAAGGTCGCCGACCTGGTGCGGTTGAACGAGCAGCACGTCCCGGCCGCGCCGGTCACGATCACGGTTCGGGAGTTCGCCGACTCGTGGGTCCAGCAGCTGGCGTCGGGCGGGTTGAAGCCGGCGACGGTGAGCAACTACCGGTGGGTCCTCGAGCGGTACGTCCTGCCGAGAGTGGGCCGGCTGCGCTTGGTGGCGCTCGCCCCGCATCACGTCCGGGAGATGTTGGGAGCCGTCTCTGAGTCCGGTGTGTCACCGCGGACGGTGCAGCTGACCCGCGCGGTCCTGCGCTCCATGCTCGCCGACGCGGAGCGGGAACAGCTCGTGCACCGGAACGTGGCCGCCCTGGTGCGCGGCCCTCGGGTCGAGCGGGCTGAGATCGTGCCGTGGACGGCCGACGAGGCGAAGCGGTTCCTGACATCGCTCGAGGGGCACCGCCTCCATGCGCTCTTCGCGGTCGGTGTCGCCCTCGGGCTACGCAAGGGTGAGCTGCTGGCGCTCCGGTGGGACGACGTCGACCTCGACGCGGCTCTGGTCCGGGTGCGGGCGACAGCGCAGCGACTCGGTCACGGGGTGGGTCTCGTCGTCGGAGCACCGAAGACCGCCCGGAGCCGTCGGGTTGTTCCTCTCCCCCACACACTGGCGGACGTTCTCGTTCGACACCGCGAGGCGCAGGACGAGGAGCGGGCCGCCGCCGGCGAGATGTGGCAGGAGAGCGGGCTGGTCTTCACCACGGGTCGGGGAACGATGATCGAGCCGCGCAACCTCAACCGCTTCCTCGACCAAGCGGTGTCCCGGGCAGGTCTGCGAAGGATCCGGTTCCACGACCTGCGGCACACGTGCGCGTCGCTGCTGCTGGCTCAGGGCGTGTCGCCGCGAGTGGTGATGGAGCTGCTGGGTCACAGTCAGCTGAGCATGACCACTGACCTCTACGGCCACGTCATGCCGTCGTCGCTGAGGTCGGCGGCCGATGCCCTCGACGGGGTGTTCGGCGCATGAACGACCGCTCCGCGGGCGCCCCGTTGCTGTCAGGGCTGCTGTCATGGGCCGTGGCCGCCGAACGTCGGAGCCGCCACACGGAAGAGGCCCGACCGGCGTTTCCGCTGGTCGGGCCTCTTCGGACTGTCTCAACACAGTGCGCGCCCGAAGGGATTCGAACCCCTAACCTTCTGATCCGTAGTCAGATGCTCTATCCGTTGAGCTACGGGCGCCCGGTGCGCTCGCGCGCAACGACTGTGCAGACTACCGGAGCGGCCGCCGGGACGAGAAATCGGTCGGGCCGCCGCCCGACCAGGACCCGCAGCGGACCCCTTGTGAAAACCTTCACAAGGGGTCCCGCGCACTCCGCCTGCGGCCCTACCGTGGAGCTGAGGCTCCCAGCGATGGGCGCCCGAGGTTCCGCCTCCGACAGCGTTCGGTCGCCCGTCGCGACAAGGGGTCGAGCACACCGGCACCCGGCGGAAGGAACGACCATGACCACCCTCGAGACGACGAGATCCCGCGGCACCAGCCACGCGGCCCTGCAGGACTGGGTCGACGAGGTCGCCGCCCTCACCGAGCCGGACGCGGTCGTGTGGTGCGACGGCTCCCAGGAGGAGTGGGAGCGGCTGACCGACCAGCTCGTCGAGTCCGGCACGTTCGTGCGCCTCGACCCGTCGAAGAAGCCGAACTCCTTCCTCTGCCAGTCCGACCCGACCGACGTCGCCCGCGTCGAGGACCGCACCTTCATCGCGTCCGAGCGCCAGGAGGACGCCGGCCCGACGAACAACTGGGTCGACCCCGCCGAGCTCAAGGCGACGATGGCCGACCTGTACCGAGGCTGCATGCGCGGCCGCACGATGTACGTCATCCCGTTCGTCATGGGCCACCTCGACGCGACCGTCCCGATGTTCGGCGTGGAGATCACCGACTCCGCCTACGTCGTGACCAACATGCGGATCATGGCGCGCATCGGCACCCCGGTCCTCGCGACGATGGAGGCGCTGGACGCGCCGTTCGTCAAGGGCCTGCACTCGGTCGGCGCGCCGCTCGTCGACGGCCGGCCCGACGTGCCGTGGCCGTGCAGCGACACCAAGTACATCGCCCACTTCCCCGAGACCCGCGAGATCTGGTCCTACGGCAGCGGCTACGGCGGCAACGCGCTCCTCGGCAAGAAGTGCTACGCCCTGCGCATCGCCTCGGCGATGGCCCGTGACGAGGGCTGGATGGCCGAGCACATGCTCATCCTCAAGCTCACCTCGCCCGAGGGCCGCACGCACTACGTCGCCGGCGCCTTCCCGAGCCAGTGCGGCAAGACCAACCTCGCGATGATCGAGCCGACCCTCGAGGGCTGGAGCGCCGAGATGGTCGGCGACGACATCGCCTGGATGCGGTTCGGCCCGGACGGCCGGCTCTACGCGGTCAACCCCGAGTTCGGCCTCTTCGGCGTCGCACCGGGCACCGGGATGCACACCAACCCCCAGGCCGTGCGGACCATCGAGCAGGGCAACTCGATCTTCACCAACGTCGCCCTGACCGACGACGGCGACGTGTGGTGGGAGGGCCTGACCGAGGCCCCGCCGTCGCACCTCACCGACTGGAAGGGCAACGACTGGACGCCGGAGTCCGGGGTGCCGAGCAGCCACCCGAACAGCCGCTTCACGACGCCGGCCAAGCAAACCCCGATGATCGCCGCCGAGTACGACAACCCGGACGGCGTGCCGATCGACGCGATCCTCTTCGGCGGGCGCCGCAAGACGACGGTGCCGCTCGTCTACGAGTCGCGGGACTGGACGCACGGCGTGTTCGTGGGTGCGACGCTCTCCTCCGAGACGACCGCCGCGGCGACCGGTGCGGTCGGTGTCGTCCGCCGCGACCCGATGGCGATGCTGCCCTTCATCGGCTACCACGCCGGCGACTACATGCAGCACTGGCTCGACATCGGCGCGAAGGCGGACCCGGCGAAGCTGCCGAAGATCTTCCAGGTCAACTGGTTCCGTCGCGACGACGAGGACGGCTCCTTCCTCTGGCCCGGCTACGGCGACAACGCGCGCGTCCTCAAGTGGGTCGTCGAGCGGCTCGACGGCACCGCTGACGCCGTCGAGACGCCGGTCGGGCTCGTCCCGGCACCGGGCGCCCTCGACACGACGGGCCTGGCGATGAGCGAGGAGCAGGTCGCCAAGGCGTTGCGCGTCGACGTCGAGGACTGGCGCGCCGAGCTCCCGCTCATCCGCGAGTGGTTCGCGAAGATCGGCGACCGGCTGCCGGCCGAGCTCGCGGCCGAGTTGGACACGCTCGAGGAGCACGTCGGGCAGGCTTGATCCGACGGCACGACGGGGCCCCTCCGGATCGCACGTCGGCGGAGCCCCGTCGTGGGCTCAGATGGTCGGCGCGGTGCCGTTCGCGTCACCCGGGGTCGTCGACCCGCCACCCTGCTGACCGGGGACCTGCCCCTGGCCCGGCCCGCCGGGGAGCCCGCCGTGGTCGCCGTCGCGGTCGCCGAAGCCGTGGTGGTCGTCGCGATCCCGCGGACCGCCCGGGAGCTGTCCCTGTCCACCCCCGAACTGGCCGCGACCTCCGAACTGGCCGTGCCCGACCTCGCCACGGCCGGCGTCGTCGGACTGGGCGATGGCCGCCGTGGCCCCGACCGCGCCGAGCGCCCCGATGCCGAGCGCCGCGACGAGCGCGACGACGGTGCGCCGGCCGGACCACCGGGCCGGGGCGGACCAGCCGGACCACGGTCGGCGCCAGGAGAAGTCGTCCTGCGCGGCCGGGGCCGCGGCAGCCACGGGGACGCCCGCCCCCGGCCACCCGGCGGGCGGCGTCGGCCGCCCCGGGTCGACCCGGTGGGCGGCGCTCGACGCGCCCGGCGCGCTCGCCCACCCGGGAATGGGCGAGGTGGGCGGCGGCCCCGCGGCCGGCTGCTCGCGGGTCTCGCCGGCGACGGGCATCGCGGCGGTCTCGTCGGTGGGTCCGGTCCCGGGCGCCCCGGGGTGCTCGTCGTCGCGGCGCTCGCTCATCGGTGGGCTCCTTCGTCAGGTGGGTGCTCGCGGCACCGTGACAGCGCCACCTGTGCCCGACCTGTGGCGGGCCCGGCACGCGCCTGGCAACGGGAAGGCGTGGCCCACAGGGAGCGCACAGGTGACGCATCGGATCGACCCAGCGGCTCCACACAGACTGGTCGCATGCCGACCCGCCAGCAGCCCGCCGCTGCTCCCGCCCTGTCCCGTCTCGACGGCAGCCCGGTGCGCGTCCTCGTCGTCGACGACGAGCCCAACCTCACCGAGCTCCTCTCGATGGCCCTGCGCTACGAGGGCTGGGAGGTGCGCAGCGCCGCGAGCGGCATCCAGGCGGTCCGGGCCGCGAAGGAGTTCGCCCCCGACGCCGTGGTCCTCGACATGATGCTGCCGGACTTCGACGGGATGGAGGTGCTGCGCCGGATGCGGGGCGACGACCCCAACGTGCCGGTGCTCTTCCTCACGGCCAAGGACGCCGTCGAGGACCGCGTCGCGGGCCTGACCGCCGGCGGCGACGACTACGTGACCAAGCCGTTCAGCCTCGAGGAGGTCGTCGCCCGGCTGCGCGCCCTGATGCGGCGCACGGTGGTCGCGGCGGCCGAGAGCGACTCGCTCCTCGTCGTCGGAGACCTCACCCTCGACGAGGACAGCCACGAGGTGACCCGTGGCGGCCTCGAGGTGCAGCTCACCGCGACCGAGTTCGAGCTGCTCCGCTACCTCATGCGCAACCCGAAGCGGGTGCTCTCGAAGGCCCAGATCCTCGACCGCGTCTGGAACTACGACTTCGGTGGCCAGGCGAACGTCGTCGAGCTGTACATCTCCTACCTGCGCAAGAAGATCGACGCGGGCCGCACGCCGATGATCCACACGATGCGCGGCGTCGGCTACGTCCTCAAGCCGGCCGAGTGACCCGATGACCCGTCGCCTCCGGGTGCTCGACGCGGCGTACCAGCCCTCCCGCTGGACGCTGCGCACGAAGCTGCTCGCCGGCGTGCTCGTCCTCTTCCTCGTCGTCATGCTCGCGACGAGCGCGCTCACCGTCCTCGAGACGCGGCGCTACCTCGACGCCCAGCTGACCAAGGACCTGCAGAACGCCCTCGGCCGGACCGCGGACCGCCGCGGCGTCATCGACACCGACGGCGACGGCGACGGCCGGCACGGCGGGGGCCCGCCCGGGGCTCCGGGTGGCGACAACACCCTCGTGCTGGGCCTGACCAGCGACGGCGCGGTGGCCACCGACCCGAGCGGGTACCCGCTCAACCAGGTCCTCCTCTCCACCGGCCGGGACGGTGTCCTCAGCACGAGCCAGATCGCGCAGGTCGCCGACGCCGTCGACGGCACCGAGGTCGTGCGGGTCGACGTCGGCAACGACCTCGGCGAGTACCTCGTCACCGCCCGCACGCTCCGGGACGGCGGCCGCTTCATCGTCGGCGTCTCCACCCGGCCGGTCGACCAGCTGCTCGGCAAGCTGCTCGCGCTCGTCGTCGCCGGCACGGGCATCGGGCTCGTCCTCGTCGGGGCCGGCGGAGCGGTCGTCGTCCGCCGCAGCCTCGCGCCGCTCGACCGGGTGGCGGCGACCGCCCGCCAGGTCTCGTCCCTCCAGCTCGACTCCGGCGACGTCTCGCTCGCGGTCCGGGTGCCCGAGGAGGACGCCGACGGACGGACCGAGGTCGGCCAGGTCGGCCTGGCCCTCAACACGATGCTCGACGACGTCGAGCAGGCGCTCCGGGCCCGGCAGGACAGCGAGATGCGCGTGCGACAGTTCGTCGCCGACGCCTCGCACGAGCTGCGCACCCCGCTCGCGTCCATCCGCGGGTACGCCGAGCTGACCCGTCGCGAGCGGGAGCCGGTGCCGGAGAACGTGTCCCACGCCATCGGGCGGGTCGAGTCCGAGGCGCTGCGCATGCAGGAGCTGGTCGAGGACCTGCTGCTGCTGGCCCGGCTCGACTCCGGACGCCCCCTCGAGCGTGAACCGGTCGACCTCAGCCTCCTCGCGATGAACGCGGTGAGCGACGCCCACGCGGCCTCACCCGACCACGCCTGGGAGCTCGACCTGCCCGAGGACCCGGTCGAGGTCACCGGTGACGGCGCCCGGCTCCACCAGATCCTCGCCAACCTCCTGGCCAACGCCCGCACCCACACGCCGTCGGGTACGCGCGTCGTGACACGGCTGCGCCCGGAGGGCAGGATGGTGCGCATCTCGGTGTCCGACAACGGTCCCGGCATCCCGCCAGACCTCCAGCCGAAGGTCTTCGAGCGGTTCACCCGGGGCGACGACTCGCGCAGCCGGGCCAACGGCTCGACCGGGCTCGGGCTGTCCATCGTCGCCGCCGTGGGTCAGGCGCACGGTGGTCGCGTCGAGGTCAGCTCCGAGCCGGGCACGACGACCTTCTCCGTCCTCCTCCCCACCGCCTGACCCCGACCCGGCCGCCGGGAGGGGGCAGCGGTCAGAGCGGGAGGCGGTAGGCGAGGAGCTCGACGCCCGGACTCGGGCTCCAGTCGCGCTCCGGCTCCCGCACGAAGCCCATCCGTTCGTAGAGGCGGTGAGCCGTGGTCATCCACGTGCCACTCGAGAGGACGACCGCGCGGCAGCCCTCGTCCCGGGCCAGCCGGACGCACTCGTCGCTGAGCAGCCGCCCCACCCCGCGGCCACGAGCGGCCGGGGCGACCGCGAGGGTACGCACCTCCGCCTCGTCCGGGCCGCCGATCTCGGCGAACGGCGTGCCCGGCCGCACGAAGGTGACCGTGCCGAGCAGCTCGTCGCCGGCTGCCGCGACGAGGAGGACGGCATCCCGGGCCCGCGCGCCGGCGTCGAGGAGCGTTGCCGCGTAGGGACTCTCCGGCGTGATGCCACCGTCGGCGGCGTAGGCGCCGAGGGTCAGCCGGCCGACCGCGTCGAGCTCGTCGGGGCGGGCGGGACGGACGATCGCGTCGCTCACGGGGTCATCCTCGCACCCCGGCGCCGGAAGTCAGCGGGGCCCGACAGACGTCCCACAGGGCGGCCACAGCGGGCGGGCCGACCGTGGAGCCATGGACACCGCGACCCTCCGCCCCGCCCCTGCCCCCGAGGCCGCCCGGCCCCCCGGGACCCCGGCGCCCACCCCTCCCGGGACGGGCGTCTCCGGGGTCGGCCGCGGCCGCTTCGCCCGCGTGCTCCGAGGCCCGGCGGACGACCCCGCCTGGGCCCGACCGGCGCTGCTGGGCCTCCTCGTCGCCACGACGGCCGCCTACCTCTACAACCTCACCTCGAGCGGCTGGGCCAACAGCTTCTACTCGGCGGCGGTCCAGGCGGGAAGCGTCTCGTGGAAGGCCTTCTTCTTCGGCAGCTTCGACGGTGGCAACGCCATCACCGTCGACAAGCCGCCGGCCTCCCTCTGGGTGATGGCCCTGTCGGTCCGACTGCTCGGGCTCAGCTCGTTCGCGATGCTGCTTCCCCAGGTGCTCATGGGGGTCGGCACCGTCGCCGTCGTCCACGCGACGGTCCGCCGCCGCGTCGGACACGGCGCGGCCCTGCTCGCGGGGACGGCGCTGGCGCTCACCCCCGTCGCGGTGCTCATGTTCCGGTTCAACAACCCGGATGCGCTGCTCACCCTCCTCATGGCCCTCGCCGTGTGGGCGACCCTGCGCGCGGTCGAGGCCGGCTCGTACCGGTGGATCGCCCTCGCCGGCGTGTTCACCGGCCTCGGCTTCCTCACCAAGAGCCTGCAGGTGCTCCTCGTCGTGCCGGCCGTCGCCGTCGTGTGGCTGCTCTGCGCGAGGACCCCATGGCGCCGTCGCCTCGTCGGTGGGCTGCTCTCCGCGGCCGCGTTCGTCGTCTCCGCCGGTTGGTGGGTCGCCGTCGTCGAGCTGGTCCCGGCGTCAATGCGTCCGTACATCGGTGGCAGCCAGACGAACTCGTTCCTGGAGCTGACCTTCGGCTACAACGGCCTGGGCCGCCTCGACGGCTCCGAGGTCGGGCGCGTCGGCGGCGGGGGCGGCGGACCGTTCTCCGGCGGCAACGGCCTCCTCCGGATGTTCGACTCCTCGGTGGGTGGCCAGATCTCGTGGCTGCTGCCGGCCGCTCTCGTCTTCCTCGTCGGTGGCCTGGCGATGCGCGGCCGCGCGCCCCGGACGGACCTGCGCCGTGCGGCCTACCTCGCGCTCGGGCTGTGGCTCGTGGCGACGGTCCTCGTCTTCTCGCTCATGCAGGGCATCTTCCACGAGTACTACACGGTCGCCCTCGCGCCGCAGATCGCCGGGCTCGTCGGGCTCGGCGCGGGCGAGGCGTGGGAGCGCCGCCACGACACGCTCGGCGCACTGACCCTCGCCGCGGGGACGGCCGCAGGCAGCGTGTGGGCCTTCGTCCTCCTCTCCCGCACGACCGCCTACGGCGGCTGGCTGCGTTTCGCGGTCCTCGCCCTGGGGCTGGCCGCCACCCTCCTCCTCCTCGTCGTCGGACGCCTGCACCGCCGGGCCCTCGTCGCCGTCGCCGGGATGGCGATCGTCGCCGGACTCGCCGGCCCCGCCGCCTACGCGGCGACGACCCTCTCGACCGGGCACAGCGGGTCCATCGTCACCGCAGGTCCGTCGACGGGTGGACCGGGCGGCGGTCCCGGTGGCGGTGGCGGCACGCCCCCGGGCGGTGGCCTCGGCGGGGGCACCGCTCCCGGCGGCACGACCCGGACCAACCCGAACGGTGGCACCTCGCCCTTCGGCAACGGCACCACCGGCCCGGGCGGCAACGGTCAGGGCGGCACCGCTCAGGGCCAGGGCACGACGCGCGGCCCGGGCGGCGGGATGAACGGCCTGCTCGACGCCACGACCCCGGACGCAGCGGTCGTCCAGGCCCTGCAGGCCGATGCCGACAGCTTCACCTGGGTCGCCGCGGCGGTGGGCTCGCAGAACGCGGCCGGGCTCCAGCTGGCGACCGAGCTGCCGGTCATGGCGATCGGCGGGTTCAACGGCTCGGACCCGTCCCCCACCCTCGCCGAGTTCCAGCAGGACGTCGCCGACGGGCGCATCCACTACTTCCTCTTCGGTGGCGGGTTCCGCGGCCAGCAGGGCGGCTCGGACGTCGCCGACCAGATCAACACGTGGGTCTCGGAGCACTACACGCCCGTGACGATCGGCAGCCAGACGTTCTACGACCTCACCCGGCCGACGGGGACCGCGCAGTGACGAGCGTGGGCGCGCGCCGGGCGACGGTGGGCCAGGGGCGACCCCGGGCCGGCCGGCTCGCGGGCTCCGTCCCGCGCGAGCTGCTCGTCTTCGCGGCGGTCGGGGTGGCGAGCACCGTCGCGCACCTGGGTGGGTTCGTCGCCCTGCGGCACGTGCTGGGTGCGGCCCAGGTGGCCAACGCCGTGGCCCTCCTCCTCGCGGCCGTCGCCAACACATGGGCCAACCGGCGGTGGACCTTCGGCATCCGCGGCCGGGAGGGGGCGGCTCGTCACCAGGTGCAGGGGCTGCTCGTCGTCGGGCTCACCCTCGGGATGACCTCGGGCGGGCTGGCCCTGCTCGGGGTCGCGGCGCCCGGTGCGCCGACGTGGGTCGAGACCGGCGTCGTGGCCGTCACCACCGTCGCCGCGACCGCCGTCAAGTACCTCGCGATGCGCTGGTGGGTCTTCGCCCCGGGCGGTCGGTACTCGCCGGGGAGGACGGAGCCGACGGTGTCGCCGGCGGGCACGACCCCGGCCCCCGAGGCCTCATAGGAGCGGGTGCCCACGCACCACCGGCGACGCCCCCCCGGGGAGGGTCGGGGGCGTCCGACCGGCACGCGGGCGACGACACCCCGCCGCTTTTGCCCGGGGGCGGCGCCGCCCGTTACCCTGTGCAGGCGTTGGAGGCGTCGCCTAGTCCGGTCTATGGCGCCGCACTGCTAATGCGGTTTGGGCTAACCGCCCATCGAGGGTTCAAATCCCTCCGCCTCCGC
>NZ_DAOLAC010000061.1:0-11907 GCF_035325325.1 Phycicoccus sp.
CGACCCCCCGGGCCGGGGTCGGCCCCCCGGAGGCCGCCGGCCTCCCCCGCGGGGCGTCCGGCCCTCCGACCGCCGGTGGACGGCCGGCACCTCCCGTCATCCCGACTTATTGCGGATAACCCACCTCGACGGGCCCCGTGAGGGCCCCTCGAGGTGGGTTATCCGCAATAAGTCGGCAGGGGCGGGGCGGTCAGGGGGTGGGGTGGTCGGGGGCGGGCGGTCAGGGGGTGGGGTGGTCGCCGACGAGCTCGACCGAACCGCCGTCGACCCCCTTGGCCCCGCGCACGACCTCACCGGTGGCGGGGCCGGCGGCGGACGCTTCCTGCACCTCGCCCATGACCCACGTGTCGATGCCGCGGGCGGCCAGGTGCGTCGTCGCCGCGTCGACCGAGGCGGCGGGCAGCACGGCGACGAAGCCGACGCCCATGTTGAGGGTGCGCTCGAGGTCGGCGCGCGGGACGCTGCCGAGCGCCCCGACGGTCGAGAAGACGGCGGGCGGGGTCCACGACGCCCGGTCGAGGCGGGCGTGGACGCCCTGCGGCAGGACGCGGGCGAGGTTGGCGGCGAGCCCGCCGCCGGTGACGTGTGAGAGGGCGTGGACGTCGACGCCGTCGAGCCGCACGAGGTCGAGCAGGTCGGCGGTGTAGACCCGGGTCGGCTCGAGCAGCTCCTCGCCGAGGGTGCGGCCGAACTCCTCGACGTGCCGGTCGAGCTGCCACCCGGCGTGCGCGACGACCCGCCGGACGAGGGAGTACCCGTTCGAGTGCAGCCCGCTGCTCGCGAGGCCGAGGACGACGTCACCGACCTCGACCCGCTGCGGCCCGAGGACCTCGTCGTGCTCGACGACTCCCGTGGCCGCGCCCGCGACGTCGTACTCGTCCGGGTCGAGCAGGCCCGGGTGCTCGGCGGTCTCCCCGCCGACGAGCGCGACCCGCGCCTGCTCGCAGCCCCGGGCGATGCCGGAGACGATGGCCGCGATGCGTTCCGGGACGACCTTCCCGCAGGCGATGTAGTCGGTCATGAAGAGCGGCTCGGCTCCGCAGACGACGATGTCGTCGACGACCATGCCGACGAGGTCGACCCCGATCGTGTCGTGCCGGTCGAGGACCTGGGCGATGGCGACCTTCGTGCCGACGCCGTCGGTCGAGGTGGCCAGCACCGGCCGTCGGAACCGGGCCAGCGCGCTCGCGTCGAACATCCCGGCGAAGCCGCCGAGCCCGCCGAGGACCTCCGGCCGGGTCGCGCGGCGCACCGACTCCTTCATCAGCTCGACGGCCTCGTCACCCGCCTCGACGTCGACCCCGGCCGCGGCGTAGGTGATGGACGTCGGCTGGTCGGTGTCGCTCACGCCGGGAAGCCTACCGAGGCCGCCCACCGGCGTCGTGTGCCGAGGTGGTCGCCGGGACGACCACCTCGGCACACGACTCCGCGGGTCCGTGGCGTCAGAGGGCCTTGAGGATGTCCTCGACGCGTTCCTTGGCGTCGCCGAAGAGCATCTGGGCGTTCTCGCGGAAGAAGAGGGGGTTCTGGACGCCGGCGTACCCGGTGGCCATCGAGCGCTTGAAGACGATGACGTCCTTGGCCTCCCAGACCCGCAGCACCGGCATCCCGGCGATCGGGGAGGTGGGGTCCTCGGCGGCGGCGGGGTTGACGGTGTCGTTGGCGCCGATGACGAGGACGACGTCGGTCTCGGCGAGGTCGTCGTTGATCTCGTCCATCTCGAGGACGATGTCGTAGGGGACCTTGGCCTCGGCGAGCAGCACGTTCATGTGCCCGGGCAGCCGCCCGGCGACCGGGTGGATGCCGAAGCGGACGTCGACGCCCTGGGCCCGCAGCCGCTTGGTGAGGTCGGCGACCGCGTGCTGGGCCTGCGCGGTGGCCATCCCGTAACCGGGGGTGATGACGACCGAGTGCGCGTCGGTGAGCAGCGCCGCGGCACCCTCGGCGGTGATCTCGCGGTGCTCGCCGTAGTCGGTGTCGTCGGCGGCCGCGGTGCCGCCCTCGACCCCGAAGCCGCCGGCGATGACCGAGATGAACGAGCGGTTCATCGCGCGGCACATGATGTACGAGAGGTAGGCACCGGAGGAGCCGACGAGCGCCCCGGTGATGATGAGCAGGTCGTTGCCGAGGAGGAACCCCGCCGCGGCCGCCGCCCAGCCGGAGTAGCTGTTGAGCATCGAGACGACGACGGGCATGTCGCCGCCGCCGATCGAGGCCACGAGGTGCCAGCCCAGCGCGAGCGCGAGGAGCGTGACCAGCCCGAGCAGGGCGTGCCGGCCGAAGACGGCACTCTCGGGCAGCAGGGTGTAGACGACGGTGAGGACGAGGAAGAGCCCGAGCGCGCCGAGGTTGAGCTGGTTGCGGAACGGCAGCGTCAGCGGTCGGGACGGGATGCGCGCCGACAGCTTGAGGAAGGCGACGATCGAGCCGGTGAAGGTCACCGCGCCGATGAAGACGCCGACGAAGACCTCGACGTCGTGGATCGTCGGGTACGCGGTCGCCTCGTACGAGGAGTTCCAGCCGACGAGGACCGCCGCGAGCCCGACGAAGCTGTGCAGCATCGCGATGAGCTCGGGCATGCCGGTCATCTCGACCTTGCGGGCGCGGTCGAGGCCGATGACCGCGCCGATGGCCATCGCGACGAGGATGAGCAGCAGCCCGAGCCAGCCGGAGCCGCCGGTCTCGACGCTCAGGCCGCCGCTGCTCTCGCGCAGGCCGGCGGTCGCGGCGAGCACGGTGACGACGAGCGCGACCGCCATCCCGGCGATGCCGAACCGGTTGCCCCGGCGCGCGGACTCGTGCCGGGAGAGACCGGCGAGGGCGAGGATGAAGAGCAGGCCGGCGACGATGTAGGCGCCCTGCACGAGGGTCGAGCTCATCGGGCGGGCTCCTCGCGCTTGAACATCTCGAGCATTCGGGCGGTCACCCGGAACCCACCGAAGACGTTGATGCTCGCAACGAGGATGCCGACGAAGGCCAGCACCGTGACCGCCGCGCTGCCCCGCCCGACCTGGAGCAGCGCACCGACGACGATGATGCCGCTGATCGCGTTGGTCACCGACATCAGCGGGGTGTGCAGCGCGTGGTGGACGTTGCCGATGACGTAGAACCCGATGACCACGGACAGCATGAAGACCATGAAGTGACCGAGGAACGGCGGCGGGGCGAAGGCCGAGACGACGAGGAAGAGCACGGCGCCGGCGGCCGCCAGGCCCAGCTTCGCCTGCCCGCTCATCGGCTGACGTGCCGGCGTGGCCGCCGCGGTGTCGACGGTGACGACGTCGGTGCTGGGCGCCGGCGCGGCCGAGACCTGTACCGGTGGTGGCGGCCACAGCACCTCACCGTCGCGCACGACGGTCATCCCGCGCTGGACGACGTCGTCGAGGTCGAGGTGCAGCTCGCCGTCCTTCTCGGGGGTCAGCAGCTTCATGAGGTTGACCAGGTTGGTGCCGTACAGCTGGCTGGCCTGGGTCGGCAGGCGCCCGGGGAGGTCGGTGTAGCCGAGGATCGTGACCCCGTTCTCGGTGACGACCTTCTCGCCGGCGACCGTGCCGGCGACGTTGCCCCCGTTGGCCGCCGCCATGTCGACGACGACCGAGCCCGGCTTCATCGAGGCGACCATCTCCTCGGTGAGCAGCCGCGGCGCCGGCCGCCCGGGGATGAGCGCGGTCGTGATGACGATGTCGACGTCCTTGGCCTGCGCCGCGTAGAGCTCGGCGGCCTTGGCGTCGAAGTCGGCGCTGGTCTCCTTCGCGTACCCGTCGGCGGACGGGCCCTCGTCGGCGACGTCGATGCGGAGGAACTCGGCGCCCATCGACTCGACCTGCTCGGCCACCTCGGGTCGGGCGTCGAAGGCCCGCACGACCGCGCCGAGGCTGTTCGCGGTGCCGATCGCGGCGAGCCCGGCGACCCCGGCACCGACGACGAGGACCTTGGCCGGCGGCACCTTGCCGGCCGCCGTCACCTGGCCGGTGAAGAACGAGCCGAACTCGTGCGCGGCCTCGACGACCGCCCGGTAGCCGCCGATGTTGGCCATCGAGGACAGGACGTCGAGGGACTGGGCCCGGCTGATGCGCGGCACGGCGTCCATCGCCAGCGCCGTGACCCCGCGCGCAGCCAGCTGCTCGACGAGCTCGGGGGCGAGGGCGGGCGAGAGCAGGGCGGCGAGGACCTGGCCGGGACGCAGCCGGCCCAGCTCGGCCTCGGACGGCGCGTTGACCTTGAGGACGACGTCGGCGTTCCACACCGCGTCCTCGATGACGTCGGCGCCCGCCTGGCGGTACGCGTCGTCGGTGAAGCTCGCGCGCGCACCCGCACCGGTCTCGACGAAGACGGTGTAGCCGAGGCCGACGAGCTGCTCGACGGTCTTCGGCGTGGCCGCGACACGGGTCTCCCCGGGCCGGGACTCGCGAGGGACTCCGATGCGCACTGGGCTTCCTCTCCGACGCAGGGGCGGTCCCGACCGAACCTAGCGGGTCGGGCCGAGGGATTCAGCACGTGTGTCACGCCACACAGCGGCGGCGGCGCGCCGGACCCCTCGGGACCGCGGCGCGCCGCCGTTCGCGTGCCTCGGGGCTCAGCCCTCGGAGCGCCGGAAGCCGCTGCGCTCGGCGGCGGCCGCGTCGTAGAACCAGACGTCGGGGTCGGCCGAGTCGTAGCCGGGGTCCTCCGGGACGCGGTAGGTCATGGTGTCGCGGTAGGCCTGGACCGGGTGGTCGAGGGGCTGGGCGCCGTCGTCGATCGGGGCGGCCGAACCCATCCCGAAACCGCCGTCGCGGATCTCGTCGAACTCCGAGACCCGGCGGGAGCCGGATGCCTCGGCGGGTGCGGGCTGGTCGTCGGCGACGTCCTCCGGCTCGGGCTGCTCGTCGGCGACGACCTCCGTCTCGGGCTGCTGGTCGGCGACGTCCTCCGGCGCGGGCTGCTCGTCGGCAACGTCCTCCGGCGCGGGCCGCTCGTCGGCGACGTCCTCCGTCTCGGGCTCCTCGGGCAGCGGTTCCGCGGACGCGGGGTCGACCGGCTCCATCCCGGCGTCGGCGGCCTCGCGGTCCATCTCGGCGCGCTCCTCGGCGAGCCGGTCGCCGCGCTCCCGGTTCTCCTCGAGCATCTCGGCCTCGTCGGCGCCCCAGTCGCGCTCGGGGGTGGGGTCCTCGGCGTCGGCGACCGGCTCCTCCGGCTCGGTGAAGGCGCCGTGGCCGGGGTCCTCGACGACCTCGGCGGCCTCGTCCGTGGTCGGCGCGTCGTCCTCGGTGGGCGCGGCCTCGGTGGGCACGCCCCCGGTGGGCGCGTCCTCGGACGCCGGCTGCTCCGGGGTGTGCCCCGAGACGGCCTCGTCGGCCTGCCGGGAGACCGGCTCCCCGGCCGGCTCGACCGGCTCGGAGGCGGGCTCGTCCTCGACGACCGGCGTCTCGGCGGCGGCCGGCTGCTCGGCCGCCTCGGGGCGCGGACCGCCCCACTCGCCGGGTGGGGTGCGGGCGTCGTCCGCCGCGGAGACGTCGTCGTCGATGTCGGCCACGGACGTCTCCGTACCCGCTGCGGTGGGGTCCCACACCTCGTCGGACGCCCGCGTCTCGGCCAGCACCTCCTCGTCGGTGTCGTCGCGGTAGTCGGCGGCGGCGGCGATGCGAGCGCTGTGCGCCTCGGCCTCCGGGTCGGCGACGGTCTCCTCCGCCGCGGCCGGGGCGGCCTGCGCGACCGGCGAGGGCTCCTCGAGCGGCGGCGCCCAGGGGGACCGCTCGAGGACCGGCTCCTCGACCGGCTGCTCGGCGACCGCCTCCTCGGTGACGGGAGCCGGCTCCTCGGCGACCGGGGTGCCGGGCGCGGGCTGGGCGGCCGCCAGCTCGGCGCCCATGACCGCCGCACCGGCCGCACCGGGCACGGGGGCCGCGGGGCTGCCGGCCCACGCGGCGCGCTCGGCCTCCTCGCGCATCCGGCGCACCTCCGCGCGCGTCATCGGGCGGTCGTCGCCGTCGGCGCCGTCGGCGGGGTCGGGGGTCTCGACGTCCGGGTCGACCCGGTCGGCCTGCGCGAGCAACGCGTCGTGCTCGGTGCGGGCGGCCTCGACCCCGGCCCGGGTCCGGCCGGCCTCGGCGGCGAGCCGGTCCGCCTCGGCCGCGAGCCGCTCCGCCTCGGTCTGCGCCACGCCGGCGCGGTCCTCGGCCTGGGCGGCGAAGGCCTCCTGGCCGGCGATGGTCGTCGCGAGGCCCTCGGCCTCGGCGCGCAGGACGGCTGCCTCGGCACGCGCCTCGTCCTTGCGCGACGACGAGCGGCGCACGAGCAGCCAGACGACGAGCACGACGACGACGATGACGAGGAGCAGGAGGAGCAGCTGGTCGGTGGACATCTGGGAACTTCCTGTCGAGAGCACGCCGGAACCGGCGTCGTCGGACAACCTACCGTCGCGTCGGGCACCGGCCGAAGCGGCCGGACCCGGACCGACGGTCCCCTGCGCCGGGCCAACCTAGGGCCTCGCGCGGTCGGGCGCCAGCAGGGCCTCCGACGGTGGACGCCGAGCGCGTCGGCGCTGGTCAGAGGCCGAGCTCGGCCACCGTCGCCTCGCGCATCTCGACCTTGCGGACCTTGCCGGTGACCGTCATCGGGAACTCGTCGACGACCTTGACGTAGCGCGGGATCTTGTAGTGCGCGAGCCGACCCGAGCAGTACTCGCGCACCGCCTCGGCGGTCAGCGGCACGGCGCCGTCCCTCATCCGGACCCAGGCGCACAGCTCCTCGCCGTACCGCTCGTCCGGGACGCCGATGACCTGGGCGTCGAGGACGTCCGGGTGGGTGTAGAGGAACTCCTCGACCTCGCGCGGGTAGATGTTCTCGCCGCCCCGGATCACCATGTCCTTGATCCGGCCGGTGATCTGCACGTAGCCGTCGTCGTCCATCACCGCGATGTCGCCGGTGTGCATCCAGCCGTCGACGAGCACCTCGGCCGTCTTCTCCGGCTCCTCCCAGTACCCGAGCATCACCGAGTAGCCCTTGGTGCAGAACTCGCCCGGGACACCCCGTGGGAGGGTCTCGCCCGAGACCGGGTCGACGACCTTGATCTCGAGGTGGGGATGCACCGAGCCGACCGTGTTGACCTTCTGCTCGAAGGTGTCGTCGGTGCGGTTCTGCGTCGACACCGGCGAGGTCTCGGTCATGCCGTAGCAGATGGTCATCTCCTCGATGCCCGACTCGATGAGCTGGGTCATCATCGACGCCGGGCACGGCGAGCCGGCCATGATGCCGGTGCGCACCGACGACAGGTCGTACGAGGAGAAGTCCGGCAGAGCCCATTCCGCGATGAACATGGTCGGCACGCCGTAGAGCGAGGTGCAGCGCTCCTCGGAGACCGCCGCGAGCGTCGACGCGGGGTCGAACCCCGGCGCGGGGATGACCATGCAGGCGCCGTGGGTCAGGGCCGCCAGGTTGCCCATCACCATCCCGAAGCAGTGGTAGAAGGGCACCGGGATGCAGATGCGGTCGGCCTCGGTGTACCGGCACAGCTCGCCGACGAGGTAGCCGTTGTTGAGGATGTTGTGGTGCGAGAGCGTCGCACCCTTGGGGAACCCGGTCGTGCCCGACGTGTACTGGATGTTGATCGGGTCGTACGGGTCGAGCTCGCGCTGGGCGAGGGTCAGCCGCTCGGGGCTCACCTCGTCGGCCGCGGAGAGGAGGGCGTCCCACGACTCCCGGCCGATGACGACCACCTGCTCGAGCGCGGGGCACTCGGGCCGGGCCGACTCGACCATCGCGACGTAGTCGGAGGTCTTGAACGACTCGGCCGTCACCAGCACCCGGATGCCCGCCTGGCCGAGGACGTAGGTGAGCTCGTGGGTGCGGTACGCCGGGTTGATGTTGACGAGGACGGCACCGACCTTGGCGGTGGCGAGCTGGACGAGCACCCACTCCGAGCAGTTGGGCGCCCAGATGCCGACCCGGTCGCCCTTGCCGACGCCGACCGCGAGGAACCCGCGGGCCAGCCGGTCGACGGCGGCGCCCAGCTCGGCCCACGTCATCCGGACACCCTGGGCCCGGTCGACGAGCGCCTCGCGGCCCCCGTGCTGCTCGACCGTGGCGTCGAGCTGGTCGCCGATGGTCTGCTCGAGGAGCGGGGGCTCGAGGACCCCGACGGTGTGCGAGAGCTGGGGGTCGGGGGTCTCGGTCATCGGGGTCCCTTCGGTCGGTCCGGTCCGCCCCAGCCAACACGCCCGTCCCCCGCAGGGCAACAGCTCGGTCGGTCTGGCGCGGGATGTGGTCAGCGCGGGGTGGGGCGGGAGAGGCGGTCGAGGACACCGACGAGCAGCGCTTCGCGGAGCGCCGGCGGGCAGGCGTCGAGCAGGGCGTTGACCGGCGCCATCCGGGTCGGGAGGGCGATGCCGCCGCCCTCCCCCGCGAGACCCGCGGCGGCGAGGAGCCCGGCGAACCCGGCGTCGTCGACGGTGGCCGGGTCGAGGCCGGCGAGCATCCCGGCGAGCTGCGGGTCGACGGCCACGGGCCCGGCGGCGCGGGCGGCGGCGACGGCGTCGCGCAGGGCCTCGACGAACTCCCCGACCGCCGGCGCGGTGGCGGCCGACAGGGTGAGGTGCAGGGTCGGCGGGAGGGCACCGAAGGCCATCTGCGGCTGGACGAACCAGCCGCGGACGAGCATCTCGTCGGCGATCGTGAAGACGTCGCACGAGCCGTCCGTGGCGAGGACGAGGAGGGTGGAGTCGGGCTCGGCGACGACGCGGAGCCCGTCGACCTCGGTCGCTGCAGCCGCGAGCCCGACTGTCGCGGAGCGGGTCTCGCGGGCGAGCCGGGCGTAGCCATCGATGCCGATGTGCCGGGTCACGGCCCAGGCCGCCGCGAGGGGCCCGCCGGACTTCGTCGACTGCATCGTCGTGTTGAGCATCGTGTAGCCGGGCCAGTCGGCGGACGCGAACAGGTGGCCCCGGCGCAGTGCGGCGTCCCGGTGGAGCAGCAGCGAGACGCCCTTGGGGGTGTAGGCGTACTTGTGCAGGTCGACGCTGATGCTCGTCACCCCCTCGACCGCGAAGGTCCACGGCGGCACGTCGTCGAGGTGGGGCAGGACCCAGCCGCCGATGCACGCGTCGACGTGGCAGCGGACGCCGGCCTCGGCGGCGGCCCGCGCGACGTCCACGACCGGGTCGACGACGCCGTGTGCGTACGAGGGAGCCGAGGCGACGACGAGGACGGTGGAGGGGTCGAGCGCCGCCCGCACGGCCGCCGGGTCGGCCCGCAGGGTGGTGGGGTCGACCTCGACGACGACCGGCCGGACGCCGAGGTACTTCGCCGCCTTCCGGAACGCCGCGTGGGCCGTGGACGGCAGCACCATGCTCGGCGCCACGACGCCCGGGGCGCCCTCACGCGCGGCCAGCACGGCGAGCAGGATCGACTCGGTGCCGCCGGAGGTCACCGAGCCGGCGAAGCCCTGCGGGGCGTCGAGCAGCGCGCCGGCGTCGGCGACGAGGTCGTTCTCCATCCGCAGCAGTGAGGGAAACGCGGTGGGGTCCAGGCCGTTCGACGACGCGAACATCGAGAGGGCCTCACGGCCGAGGGTATCGGCCTCGGCAAGCCCGGAGTCGTAGACGTAGGCCAGGGTGCGCCCGCCGTGGGTCGGCAGGTCGTCGGCGCGCAGGGCGCGGAGCTCGGCGAGCACGTGGCCGGCGTCCTCACCGGCGGGACGGTCGGTGGTCATCGGTGGGACATCCCCTCGTCGAGGTGGTAGCGGCGGAGCACGAGCAGGGACCCGGCGACGAGCACCGCCGGCACGACGGTGAAGCCGAGGGCGATCGCCACGTGCGCCGAGTCCGGCTGCACCGCAGCGGAGTCGGTGCTCGAGACGTATCCGCCGAGGGCGAGCACCCCGGCGTACAGGAACGGACCGACCGCGAGGCCGAGCGTCTCGCCGGCGGTCCACACGCCGGTGTACGTGCCGGCGCGGTCCTCCCCGGTGCGCGCGGTGTCGGCCGCGGCGACGTCGGGGAGCATCGCGAGCGGGAACATCTGGCAGGCCGCGTACCCGACCCCGACGACGCCGACCGCCGCCGCGGTCGCCGCCGTGCCGACAGCGGTGGCGGCCAGCGTGGCGAGGGCTCCGGCCCCGAGGAGGACCGAGCCCCAGACGTACCCGGTGCGCTTGCCGCGGCGCTCGCCGACGCGCTGCCACAGCGGCGTGACGAGCAGGGCCGGGCCGACGAAGCAGACGAAGAGGACGGTGGAGGCGCCCGGGCTGCCGAGGAGGACGCGGGCGACGTAGTCGACACCGGCCAGCATCGCCCCGGTCGCGAGGGCCTGGAGCACGAAGACGGCCAGGAGGGTGCGGAAGTCACGTGCTGCGGCGACGACCCTCAGCTGGTCGCGCAGGCTGCCCCCGGCCGTCGCGGCCCGGCTCATCGGCGCGGTGCGGGTCCCCCACCACGCGCCGACGGTGCCGATCGCGATGAGCACGGCGACGAACAGCCCGACGCCGCGGTAGCCCCACGTCGGCCCGAGGGCGTCGCGGACCACCGGGGACAGGCCACCGCTCACGAGGATCGTGAGGGCCAGGACCGCGACCCGCCAGGTCATCAGCCGGGTGCGCTCGTCGTAGTCGTCGGTCATCTCCGCCGGCATCGCGACGTAGGGGACCTGGAAGAACGCGTAGGCCGTGGCGCACGCGAGGAACAGGACGACGACCCACGTGGCGGCGAGGCCGGTCGGGCTGGTCGGGCCGGAGAAGAGCAGGACGAAGGCGACCGCGAGCGCCAGCCCGGCGCGCAGGAGGAACGGCCGGCGGCGTCCGCCGGGATGGGTCGAGCGGTCGCTGACCCGTCCGGCGACCGGGTTGAGGAGGACGTCCCAGGCCTTGGGGAGGAAGACGACCAGGCCCGCGACCCCGGCCGGGACGCCGAGCCGGTCGGTGAGGTACGGGAGGAGGAGCAGCCCGGGCACGGTGCCGAACGAGCCGGTCGCGACCGACCCCAACCCGTAGCCGCGACGGGCGGAGACGGGGAGCGGCGCGGCCATGACCGGACCCTAGTGGGCAGGATGGGCGGGTGAGTGGAGGTCGCAGGTTCCGAGGACGCATCGCCGGGGTGGGCTCGAGCTCGGGGGTGCGCGTCGTCGTCGGGTGGTGGCCGGAGTCGCCGTTCGGGGAGTTCGCCGACGCCATGGTCGAGACCGCCTCGGGACACCGGGTCCTCCTCGCACCGACCGACGAGGTCGCCGACCTCGTGTCCACGACGTACACCTTCGACGAGGTCCGGCTCGAGCCCTTCGCGGTCACCGCCGCGGCCGGGACCGCGGGCTCCTCCGGGCGCTGGGCCGTGCGCTCGCCGTCGCTGACCCTCGACCTCGACGTGGGCGGGCGCACCCTGCTCGGCGCGCTGCTGCGGCGCGTGCCCCGGCCGCTCGCCGAGAGCCCGGTGTTCGCGACCCTCGCCGACCCCGTGGCGCGCGTCGTGCTGCGCGGCGTGCGCACCCGCGGCGTCGCCCGGGCCGGCCGGCGCGAGTACTACGGAGCGACCGACGTCCGCTCGGTGAGCTGGGTGGCGGGTCGCTTCGACGGCGTCGAGCTCGGTCGGCTGGCTCCGGTCGAGCCGCCCTGTCGGTTCGGGTTCTCCTCCACCCCGCGCCGGCCGTCGGTGACGAGCGTGACGACGACCATCACCGACCTCGGCTGACCGCTGGCGCGCCGGGCCGGCAGCGGGTCGGGGGCGCCGGTCCGGCCGCCGTCGTCGGGGTCCGGTCGCCTCCAGGTCCCGCGACATGCGGACGGACGGGCCCGGTCATCCGCATGTCGCGAGACCTGAAGCGACCGAGCGCGACTCGGCTCGACCGTCAGGTGGCCCAGGCCCAGACCTGAACGGACCGATCCCCGACGACGCTCCTATGGTTGGTCAAGCCGGTGAGGGGCCGTGTTCGAGGAGTCGGTAC
>NZ_DAOLAC010000062.1:0-9628 GCF_035325325.1 Phycicoccus sp.
CGGACGTACCCTGACCGCATGGGACGACGGGTCGCGCTGGCGCTCGGCGCCGGCGGAGCGCGGGGGTACGCGCACATCGGGGCGCTCCAGGTCATCGAGGAGCGCGGTCACGAGGTCGTCGCGATCGCCGGCACCTCCATGGGCGCCCTCGTCGGCGGGCTCGCCGCGGCCGGCAAGCTCGACGCCTACACCGAGTGGGTCACCGGCCTGACCCAGCGTGACGTGTGGCGCCTGCTCGACATGAACCTCGGTGGGGGAGGGGCGATCCGGGCCGAGCGCATCTTCGGCAAGGTGGGTGAGATCCTCGAGGGAGCCCTCATCGAGGAGTGCTCCGTGCCGTTCACCGCCGTCGCCACCGACCTCAACCACCGGCGCGAGGTGTGGTTCCAGCGCGGTCCGGTCGCGACCGCGGTCCGGGCCTCGGTCGCCATCCCGAGCCTCGTCACCCCGATCGTCGTCGACGGCCGCCTCCTCGTCGACGGCGGCCTGATGAACCCGGTGCCCATCGAACCGACGGCGGCGGTCCGGTCCGACCTCACGGTCGCCGTCAGCCTCCAGGCCGGGCACAGCACCGGCATGCCGGTCGCGCCGGTCCGCAGCGGCGGGATGGGCACGACGGTCGCCGGCTCGGTGCGCTCGCTGACCCACCGCGTCTCGGCGCTCATCGGCGGCGGCGCCCACGACGTCGCCGACGCGCCGGAGCACGCGGTCGAGGACGTCGAGCCGGTCCCCGGGGCCGCGGGGTCGCCCGCCGTGTCCACCGCCCCCGGCTACGCCCCGGCGCCGCGCGAGCTCGCGTCCACCGAGATCTTCAACCGCTCCTTCGACACGATGGCCGCGCTCATCACCCGGTACCGGATGGCGAGCAACCCTCCGGACGTCCTCGTCTCCGTCCCGTCGGACGCGTGCCGCACGATGGACTTCCACCGGGCGAACGAGATGATCGCGCTCGGCCGCGAGCTGACCGAGCGCGCGTTCGACGAGGCGGGGTGCTGACGGTGGAGGGGACGGACGTGCTCGCCGACCTTGCCGAGGCACTGGTGGAGCAGGCGTCCGACGCAGGTTCCGGCCGGGCGCTGCTCGGCATCGCCGGGGTGCCCGGGGCCGGCAAGTCGACCCTCGCCGAGGCGCTCGTCGCCGAGGTCGCGGCTCGACGCGGCGCGGGCTGGGTGGCGCAGGTGCCGATGGACGGCTTCCACCTCGCCGACGTCCAGCTCGAGCGGATCGGGCTACGCGACCGCAAGGGTGCCCCGCTGACCTTCGACGCCCGGGGCTACGCGGCCCTGCTGCGACGGCTGCGCGAGGACGTCGACCACGACGTCTACGCTCCGGGTTTCGAGCGGGTCCTCGAGCAGCCGCTCGCCGGTGCCGTCGTCGTGCCGGCCGGGGTCCGGCTCGTCGTCACCGAGGGCAACTACCTCCTCCTCGAGGGCGACTGGGCCGAGGCGCGCGCGGCGCTCGACGCCGTCTGGTTCGTCGAGGGGGACGACGCACTGCGCCGGCAGCGGCTGGTCGCCCGGCACGTCGAGTTCGGGAAATCCGCAGAGCACGCGGAGGCCTGGGTGGCTGCCGTCGACGACCGGAACACCGAGCTCGTGCGCGCGGCCGCGGGTGGGGCCGACCGCGTCGTCCTCGCCGTCGACGACGGCTGGGTGACTCAGTCGGACTGGCCGTAGAGGCCGGCCAGCGTCGAGCCGTCGGCCCAGTGGATGTTCCTGATCGGGTTGTCCGGGTCGTCGAGGCCCTTGTTGTACGTGTACGCCCCGCTCTCGTAGAGCGCCCACACGTGTGCGTTGCCGTTCGAGCTCCCGTACGCGAGGCCCTCGATCATCGACGGGGACCGCATGCAGAACGAGGTGCCGTCGGTGATGTCCCCGGTGAAAGAGGTCGGACGGACCCAGACGTTGCCACGGTCGTTGCGGCCGTAGGAGGTGGCGAAGACGAACCGGCTGCCGACGGTGGTCATCCCCTGCGTCTTGGCCGGGACCCACCGCTTGGTGTTCGTGTAGGTCAGCGAACCGCTGCTGGTGGGCCTGTACCGCCACATGCTCTGGTGGCTGGTCGCGGAGAAGTCGCCGGTCCAGACGTAGCCGCCCTGGGTCCCGAGGAACGAGGCCTTGCCGGCCACGTCCTGGGTGTCCTTCGGGGTGTACGTGTGGGAGTTGTTCGCCGCGGCCAGCACCGAGTGCACGGTCGAGGTCGACCAGTAGCGGACGATGCCCTCGCCGCCGACGTAGACGTAGCCGCCGGCGACCGCGATGCCGCCCGCGTGCGTCTGCGGGATGAGCATCCGGCCGAGGCTCTCGCCGCGGTGGGACCCGCTGAGCCACACCCCGAACACCGCGCTGGGCCCGTCCGGGGTGCCGTTGCCGTTGCCGTCGTGGTAGGCCGAGATGAGGAGGACGTCGTCGGTCCCGGAGAAGTTGTTCCAGTACGCCAGGCCCTGCGGCACGTAGTGCCCGTCGAGCAGCCCGGCCGGGATCGCGACGCTGTTGTGGAAGGTGCTGTCGTAGGTGGAGCTCGCCGACGGCCCCGGGTAGAAGTCGGAGCTGCCGCGGGTGGTGCGGCACATCGCGTCCTCGGCCGACGCCGCTGACGGTGTCGCGACGGTGACCAGTCCGCCGAGCGTGACGGCCGCCAGTGCTGCGGCCAGGGTCTTCAGTCGTGCCATGTCGTGCTCCCCGGCGCGGTCAGGGGCGCACGACCCACTTGATGGCCGAGCAGCCGCCCTTGGAGCACACCGACATCCCGACCTTGTCCATGGGCCCGTTGGACACCCAGTAGGCGCTGCCGCGGTACGGGGCGCTCGTGCAGCCGCCGACGTCCTCGCGGTACCCGACGTTGACCGTGTTCCCGTACTGCTTGATGTAGAACTTCATCTTCGCGCGGACCCCGTCTCCCTCACCGGGGTTGTTCGGGTCGCACCGGTCGTTGAGGTAGATGTCGTCCCAGTGCACGACGTTCTCGTTCTGGAAGCCCATCTGGGTGGTGCCGTAGGCCTGGCCGTTCGGCGAGGTGGCCTTGACGAGCAGGCCGTAGGCGTTGGCCGCGCCGGGGGTCAGGACGACGGCGGCGGTCGCCGCGGCGGCGACCGCCCCGACCTTCGTGAGCAGGCGGGTGCTGGGCATGGTGGTTCCCCCTCGGTGGTGGTGGCCCCCCGAACTTCCCCCTCGGAGAGCGCTGTCCCGCCACGCTAGCAGCGGGCCGACACCGCGGCACCCGCTGCGGCACCGGATGTTCACCGGGCCGGAGGGCCTGCGGCTCGAGGTCCGGGCGTACGGTCCGATCATGAGCATCCGCCTCGGCTACCAGATCCCCAACTTCAGCTACCCGGGCGGCGACCCGGCGCAGATCGTGCCCACCGTCGTGCGCCAGGCGCAGGAGGCCGACGCCGCCGGCGTCGACGCCGTCCTCGTGATGGACCACTTCTACCAGCTGCCCGGCATCGGCGACCCGGACCAGCCGATGCTCGAGGCCTACACGCTGCTCGGGGCGCTCGCGACGGCCACCGAGAGGGTGCAGCTCTCGACGCTCGTCACCGGCAACACCTACCGGAACCCGACGCTGCTCGCGAAGGAGGTGACCACCCTCGACCTCGTGAGCGCCGGACGGGCGGTCCTCGGCCTCGGCGCCGGCTGGTTCGAGCTCGAGCACCGGCAGCTGGGCTTCGAGTTCGGCACCTTCACCGACCGGTTCAACCGGCTCGAGGAGGCCCTCTCGATCATCGAGCCGATGCTCCGCGGCGAGCGACCCACCGTGTCGGGCGAGTGGTACCGCACCGAGAACGCGATGAACGAGCCGCGGCTGCGTGACGACCTGCCCATCCTCATCGGCGGTGGGGGAGAGCGGAAGACGTTCAAGTACGCCGCCCGGCACGCCGCGCACCTCAACCTCATCTGCAACGCCTCGGACATCCCGCAGAAGCTCGAGGCGCTCGCCGCCCGCTGCGAGGAGGAGGGGCGCGATCGCTCGACGCTCGAGACGAGCTACCTCGCGTTCGTGATGATGGACGAGGACGGCGACGCGGCGCGCACCATGCACCGCGACTTCCTCCGCTCCCGCGGGGTCGACCTCGACGCGATGGACGACGACCAGCGGCGCGCGGCCACCGACCGGCAGTTCGTCGGCACCCCCGACGAGGTCGCCGGCCAGCTGCGCGAGCGCGTGCTGGAGCCGGGCGTCGATGGCCTGATCGTCAACATGGTGGCGAACGGCCACGTCCCCGGTGCCGTGACGATGATGGCGGAGGCGCTCGCCCCGCTCGTGCGGAGCTGACCCGGTCCGCGGAGGACGGCACCACCGCCGACGGCCCGGTCGTCGTCCTCCAGTCCCGCCAGCCGCTCACCACGGACGTCGCGCTCCTCGGCGAGGACGTCGTGGTCCTCACCGACGGGCCGCCGCACCGGGTTGCCCGGGTCGACGCCCCGGCGCCGGGACGGGTCGAGTCGCGTCTGCGCGGTGAGTGGGCCGACGCCCTGCGCCGACTCAGGCCCTCGTCGGTCGTCAGCAACGACGAGTTCTGCCTCGCCGACCTGGCTCGTCTGCGCGCCGGGCTCGGGCTGCCGGCCGTGACCCCTGTCGGTCTCGAGGGTTACCTCGACAAGGTCGTCATGAAGTCGCGCCTCGCCGAGCACGGCATCGACGTGCCCCGCTTCGCCGACCTCGGGCTCGTCGTCGCCGGGGTTCCTCTCCCACCGGGGCTCGGTGTGCCCGTCGTCGTCAAGCCGCGGGTCGGGGCCAACTCGGGCGGCGTCCGGGTCGTGCGGAGCGAGGACGACTGGGCCGCCTGGACCGCGGAGCACGCCGGCGAGGACGGTTGGCAGGTCGAGGAGCACCTCGACGCCCCGACGGCCTTCGTCGACGCCCTCGTCGTCGACGGGTCCTACCGGCCGGTGCTCGTCGGGCGGTACCTCGGACCGCTGCTCCCCGAGCCGGACGTCGACGTGCTCGGCGCCGTCTCCGTCCCGCCCGACGACCTCCTGTGGCGACGGGCCGCCGACCTCGGTGGCCGGGTGGCGGCCACGCTCGGCGCGGACGGCCGGTTCGCGACGCACCTCGAGCTGTTCGACACCGACGACGGGCTCGTCGTGATGGAGGTCTGCGCGCGGGCACCCGGGGCGATGGTCTCGGAGATGGCGCGGGTCGCCGCCGGGCCGAACCTCGAGACCGCGCACCTGCTGCTCCAGGCCGGCCGTCCCGCCCCCGCCGTCGGGGCCACGGGCGGGCACGCCGCGTGGCTCTCCGTGCTCGCCCGCGGCGGAGCGACCCCGGTGGTGCCCGTCGGCCTCGGCTCCTCGGTCACGGCCCACCGGCTGCCGCCGGACCCGGGGGCACGAGGACGCCACGTCGCGCTCCTGGTCCTGCTCACGTCACCCGACGCGGCCCTGCTGGCCGCCGACGTCGAGCGGTGCCGTGCGCACTCCTGGTGAGGCGGCCGGACTGACGCGGGGTCGGTGCGCGACGAGGTGGTCCCGGCCGCCGTCCCCGGGAACACATCGGCCGACGCTCGAGTTGAGCCAGGTGAACGCAAGTTTCACGCGGCGGATTTGCGCAGTGCGGTCCGTCGGTCTAACTTGAGCGACAAGGACTCAACCCGATCACCGCACCATCCAAGGAGCACCCACATGGCCCGTGCAGTCGGCATCGACCTCGGCACCACGAACAGCGCCGTCGCCGTCCTCGAGGGCGGCGAGCCCACCATCATCGCGAACGCCGAGGGCGGTCGCACCACCCCGTCGGTCGTCGCCTTCTCCAAGGGCGGTGAGGTCCTCGTCGGCGAGATCGCCAAGCGCCAGGCCGTGACCAACGCCGACCGCACGATCCGCTCGGTCAAGCGCCACATGGGCACCGACTGGAGCACCGACGAGATCGACGGCAAGAAGTACACGCCGCAGGAGATCAGCGCCCGCATCCTCCAGAAGCTCAAGCGCGACGCGGAGTCCTACCTCGGCGAGGCCATCACCGACGCCGTCATCACCGTCCCCGCGTACTTCGACGACCACGAGCGCCAGGCCACCAAGGAGGCCGGCGAGATCGCGGGCCTCAACGTCCTGCGCATCGTCAACGAGCCGACCGCGGCCGCCCTCGCCTACGGGCTCGACAAGGGCAAGGAGGACGAGCTCATCCTCGTCTTCGACCTCGGCGGCGGCACCTTCGACGTCTCGCTCCTCGAGGTCGGCAAGGACCCCGAGGACGGCTTCTCGACCATCCAGGTCCGCGCGACCAGCGGTGACAACCAGCTCGGCGGCGACGACTGGGACGAGCGCATCGTCCAGCACCTGCTGACCACCGTGAAGAACAGCAGCGGCGTCGACCTGTCCAAGGACAAGATCGCGATGCAGCGCCTGCGCGACGCGTCGGAGCAGGCGAAGAAGGAGCTCTCGTCGGCCAGCTCGACGAACATCTCCCTCCAGTACCTCTCGATGTCCGAGAACGGCCCGATCCACCTCGACGAGACGCTGACCCGCGCCCAGTTCGAGCAGATGACCAAGGACCTGCTCGACCGCACGAAGCAGCCGTTCCAGAACGTCATCAAGGACGCCGGCATCTCGGTCTCCGACATCGACCACGTCGTCCTCGTCGGCGGCTCGACCCGCATGCCGGCGGTCAGCAGCCTCGTCAAGGAGATGACCGGCGGCAAGGAGCCCAACAAGGGCGTCAACCCCGACGAGGTCGTCGCGCTCGGCGCGTCCCTCCAGGCCGGCGTCCTCAAGGGCGAGCGCAAGGACGTCCTCCTCATCGACGTCACGCCGCTCAGCCTCGGCATCGAGACCAAGGGCGGGCTGTTCACCAAGCTCATCGAGCGCAACACCGCCATCCCGACCAAGCGCAGCGAGGTCTTCTCGACGGCCGAGGACAACCAGCCGTCGGTGCTCATCCAGGTCTTCCAGGGCGAGCGCGAGATCGCGCAGCAGAACAAGCCGCTCGGCACCTTCGAGCTGTCCGGCATCGCGCCGGCGCCCCGCGGCGTGCCGCAGGTCGAGGTCACCTTCGACATCGACGCCAACGGCATCGTCAACGTCTCCGCCAAGGACCGCGGCACCGGCAAGGAGCAGAAGATCACCATCTCCGGCGGCTCGGCGCTGTCGAAGGAGGAGATCGAGCGGATGGTCAAGGACGCCGAGGCGCACGCCGAGGAGGACAAGCAGCGCCGCGCCGAGACCGAGGCCCGCAACATGGGCGAGACCCTCGTGTTCTCGACCGAGAAGTTCCTCTCCGAGTCCGGCGACAAGGTCTCCGACGAGCACCGGGGGCCCGTCGACGAGGCACTGGCCGCGCTCAAGGAGGCCATCAAGCCGGACAGCGGTGCCTCGACCGAGGACATCCAGGCGAAGATCGACACCCTCAACAAGGTCTCCCAGGAGATGGGCGCCGCCGTGTACGCCGCGGCCGCCGAGCAGGGCGAGTCGGGCGACGTCCCGGGTGCCGAGGCGAGCGACGGCGACCAGCCGGCGACCGACGCCGGTGACGACGACGTCGTCGACGCCGAGGTCGTCGAGGACGACGAGGAGAAGAAGTGACCGACTCCTCGATGGAGGACTCGGTGAACACCGAGGCCGTCAACGACGAGCCCGGCCACGCGGAGGAGGTGGCCCCGGAGCAGCCCGGGGCCACCGCCCCCGGCGGTGTGCCGGCGTGCGAGCCCGCCGAGGCGCCGGCGGTCGGTGACGACCTCCACCCGGACGCCGTCCTCGCCGCCGAGCGGCTCGCCGACCTGCAGCGGCTCCAGGCCGAGTACGTCAACTACAAGCGCCGGGTCGACCGCGACCGTGCGGTGGTTCAGGAGCGCGCCGTCCACGACGTCCTCGAGTCGATGCTCGGGGTCCTCGACGACATCCACGCCGCGCGCGAGCACGGCGACCTCGACGGCGGGCCGTTCTCCGCCATCGCGGACAAGCTGGAGTCGACCCTCGGCCGGTACGGGCTCGAGCGGTTCGGCGCCAAGGGCGAGGCCTTCGACCCGCAGCAGCACGAGGCGCTCATGCACGCCCCGTGGCCGGCCGACGACGCCGACCTGCCCGCCGGCGCGACGACGACGACCGTCGTCACGGTGCTCCAGCCGGGCTACCGTGCGGGTGAGCAGGTCCTGCGTCCCGCTCGCGTCGCGGTCGCCGACCCCGACTGACCGAGACCGACCCGAGGCACCGAGAGGAGGCGCCGATGGCCAGCCAGGACTGGTTCGAGAAGGACTTCTACGCGATCCTCGGCGTCCCGAAGGACGCCGACGCGGCCGCGATCAAGAAGGCCTACCGCAAGCTCGCCAAGCAGCACCACCCCGACCGCAACGCCGGGGACGCCGCGGCCGAGCAGAAGTTCAAGGACGTCGGCGAGGCGCACGCGGTGCTCTCGGACCCCAAGCAGCGCCAGGAGTACGACGCCGTCCGGTCGATGGCCGGGGGCGGGGCGCGGTTCCGGGCCGGGCCCGGTGGCGCCGGCGCGAGCGGTTTCGAGGACATCTTCAGCGCCTTCGGCGGTGCCGGTGGCGGCGGGACCCGGGTGCGCTTCGGCAACGGCGGCGGCCAGTACGCCGCGGGTGGCGAGGACATCAACGACCTCCTCGCCCAGATGTTCGGAGGTGCCGGCGGCGCCGGTGGCGCTCGCGGTGCCGACCCGTTCGGCGGCACCGGTTTCCGCGCCTCTCGCGGGCCGCGACCGGGCGCCGACGTCCAGGCCCGCACGACGCTGAGCTTCCGCGACGCGGTCGAGGGCTCGACGGTCACCCTGAGCACCGCCGAGGGCCGGCGGATCACGACGAAGATCCCGGCCGGCGTGCGCGACGGGCAGAAGATCCGGCTGCGCGGCAAGGGTGCCGAGGGCGACCCCGGAGCCCCGAAGGGCGACCTCATCCTCACCGTCACCGTCGAGAAGCACCCCGTCTTCGGGCGCGACGGCGACCACCTGACGGTCGACCTGCCGGTGACCTTCGCCGAGGCCGCGCTCGGCGCGACCGTCCCCGTGCCGACGCTCGACGGCTCGAGCGTCCGGGTCAAGGTCGCCCCGGGCACGCCGAGCGGCCGGGTGCTGCGGGTCAAGGGTCGCGGCGTCGCGGGCCGGCACGGCACCGGCGACCTGCTCGCCCGGGTCCAGGTTGTCGTCCCCCAGCGGCTCTCGGACGAGGCGCGGCGCGCGGTCGAGACGCTGCGTGACGCCGAGGCCGGGGCCGACCCGCGTGCGAGCCTGTTCCAGCAGGCCGCGACCTGACCGGAGGTGACGTGATGGCCCGGCTCGAGGCATCCGCCTTCTCGCCCGACGACGACACCCCCGTCTTCGTCATCTCGGTCGCCGCCGAGCTGGCCGGCATGCACGCGCAGACCCTGCGGCAGTACGACCGGCTCGGCCTCGTCACGCCCTCGCGCACCCGGGGCGGTGGGCGCCGCTACAGCCAGCGCGACGTCGCCCTGCTGCGCGAGGTGCAGCGGCTCTCCCAGGAGGAGGGTGTCTCGCTCGCCGGCATCGCCCGCATCCTCGAGCTCGAGAACCAGGTCGACGCGCTGCGGGCCAGGGTGGCCGAGCTCGCCGCCGAGGTCGAGGCGCTCGAGGCCGGCAGCGGACGCACCACCCGGGTGTTCTCGGTCAGCCCGACCGGCGACGTCTACGCCGCCCGGCTCGGCGAGCGGCCCCGGGCCAC
>NZ_DAOLAC010000063.1:0-1875 GCF_035325325.1 Phycicoccus sp.
CCGGGGCCGACGCCGACGCGCTCGTCGCCCTCCGCGCGCTGATGTTCGAGGCGATGGGCGCCGCCCCCGCCTCCCTCGCCGACCCGGTGTGGCGGGCCGGCGCGCGCGACTGGTTCCTCGACGCCGTCGGGTCGGCCGGCGTGCGGGTCGTCGTCGCCGAGGTGGCGGGGGCGGTCGTCTCGGCGGCCGTCGGCGAGGTCACCGCCCTCGTCCCGGGGCCGTCCGCCCCGAACGGCTCGGTCGGCCTCGTCTCCAACGTCGCGACGCTGCCCGCCCACCGCGGCCTCGGGCTCGCGGCCGCGTGCACCGACGACCTCCTCACGTGGTTCGCCGAACGGACCGACGTCACCCGCGTCGACCTCTTCGCCACCGAGGCCGGGGCGCGCCTCTACGCCCGGCGCGGGTTCGTCACGGTCGGCCAGCCGGCGATGCGGCTCGCCGTACCCCGCGGCTGAGCTCGCGGCCGGGACGAGAACACGCCGTGCCCCCTCGCGGTCGCACGGCGTGTTCTCCTCGGACGGGGACGGCCCTCAGGCGTCGTCCTCGTCGTCGAGCCTGATCGAGCTCGTCTGCTGCACCTGCACGAGGAACTCGTAGTTCGTCTTGGTCTTGCGGAGGCGGTCCAGGAGCAGCTCGATGCCCTGCTGGCTGTCCAGTGCGGCGAGCACCCGCCGCAGCTTCCACATGATCTTCAGCTCGTCGGGGGCGAGGAGGATCTCCTCGCGCCGGGTGCCCGAGTTGTTGACGTCGACGGCCGGGAAGATGCGGCGGTTCGCGAGCTGGCGGTCGAGCTTGAGCTCCATGTTGCCGGTGCCCTTGAACTCCTCGAAGATCACCTCGTCCATCCGCGAGCCGGTCTCGACCAGCGCGGTGGCCAGGATGGTCAGGGAGCCGCCGTTCTCGATGTTGCGCGCCGCGCCGAAGAACTTCTTGGGCGGGTAGAGCGCGGCCGAGTCGACACCACCCGAGAGGATGCGCCCGCTCGCCGGGGCGGCGAGGTTGTAGGCGCGGCCGAGCTTGGTGATCGAGTCGAGCAGGACGACGACGTCGTGACCCATCTCGACCAGCCGCTTGGCCCGCTCGATCGCGAGCTCGGCGACGGTGGTGTGGTCCTCGGCGGGACGGTCGAAGGTCGAGGAGATGACCTCGCCCTTGACCGCCCGCTGCATGTCGGTGACCTCCTCCGGCCGCTCGTCGACGAGGACGACCATGAGGTGGCACTCCGGGTTGTTCGTCGTGATCGCGTTGGCGATGGCCTGCATGACCATCGTCTTGCCGGCCTTGGCCGGCGCGACGATGAGGCCGCGCTGGCCCTTGCCGATCGGCGCGACGAGGTCGATGATCCGGGTGGTCACCATCGACTGCTCGGTCTCGAGCCGCAGCCGCTCCTGCGGGTAGAGCGGCGTCAGCTTGCCGAACTCGGGGCGGCGCCGGGCGTCGTCCGGGGTCATCGCGTTGACCGACTCCAGGCGCGCGAGCGGCGTGTACTTCATCCGGTTGTTGCGCGAGCCGACGGTCTGCTGCTGCGGCTCCTCGCCCTCGCGGGGCGCCTTGATGCTGCCGGTGACGGCGTCGCCCTTGCGCAGGCCGTAGCGCTTGACCATCTGCATCGGGACGTAGATGTCGCTGCTGCCGGGCAGGTAGCCGGTGGTGCGCACGAAGGCGTAGTTGTCGAGGATGTCGAGGATGCCCGCGACCGGCACGAGGACGTCGTCCTCGTGGATCTGCGGCTCACCGGCCTCGGCGGGCTGGCCGCCGGCCTGCTCGTGGGGGCGGCCGGTCCGCTTGTCGCGGTTGCGACCCCGGTTGCGACGGCGCCGACCGCGGCCGCTGCCGTCCTCGTCGTCGTCGCGGCGCTCCTGGCCGCGCTGCTCC
>NZ_DAOLAC010000063.1:1975-9150 GCF_035325325.1 Phycicoccus sp.
GCGCTGCTCCTGGCCGCGCTGGGGCTCGCGCTCCGGGCGCTCGGCCCGGTCCTGGCGCTCGGCCCGGTCCTGGCGCTCGGCCCGGTCCTGGCGGTCCGCGCGGTCCTGACGCTCGATCCGCTCCTGGCGGCCGGTGGGCTGGTCCCGCTCCTGGCGGGCCGGCGGGGCCTCGTCGCGGGTGGTCTCGGGGGCCTCGGCGCGGCGCGCGCGGCGCGGCGCCTCCTCGGCCGCCGGGCCGCTCTCGCCGTTCTGGCGGGCCCGGATGGCGGCCACGAGGTCGCCCTTGCGCATCTTGGCGGTGCCGCTGATGCCCATGCTCGAGGCGAGGCCCTGCAGCTCGGCGAGCCGCATGGCGGAGAGGGCGCCGGAGCGGCGCTGACCGCCGGCCGGTGCCGATGCCTCGAGGGTGGTGGTGTCTGTCACGAAGGATCCTTCCCCTCGCTCGTGGACCGGCGATGGTGCCGGTCGGGTGGGAGAGACCACGCCCGGGCGTGCGGTCGCGACGGACCGCGTGCTCTGCCCGAGGGGGCGTGGGAGGCGACTCGCTGCAGGCATCGGGCCACGGGCCCGGCATCGGCGGCGATCGCGGTCCCACCGTACCACCGCACCGTGGACGCCCACGCCGGGCCGCGCCGAATCGGCCGTTCAGCCCTCCGCGACCACCCGGACGTCGGCCCCGTGCTCCGGGATGCCGGGCGCGAGCACCCGCCAGCCGTCCGGCGCGAACGCCCGGACCCGTGCGACCCGCTCCCGGTGGGCGAGGACGAGGACGGACGGGCCGGCGCCGGAGATCGCGGCCGCGTGCCCAGCGCCGCGCAGGGCGTCGACGAGCGCCATCGAGGCGGCGTAGGAGGGGCGTCGAGCCTCCTGGTGCAACCAGTCGCGGGTGGCCTCGACGAGGTGCTCGGGAGCGTGCCCGAGCGCGTGGACGAGCAGCGCCGCGCGCGCCGAGTTCGCCGCGGCGTCGGCGAGCCGCACCTGCTGCGGCAGCACGGAGCGGGCCCGGGCGGTGGAGAGCTGGGTCTCGGGGGCCAGGACGACGGGCTCGACGTCCGGGTGCACCGGCAGCCGGACGGTGGTCGTCCCGGCGTCGTCGCTCCACGACAAAGTCACCCCGCCGTAGACGCTGGCCGACGCGTTGTCCGGGTGGCCCTCGAGGCGGGCCGCGAGGGAGTTCGCGGCGTCGAGGTCGACGTGCGCGCCCCGGCCGGCCGAGGTCGCGGCGAGCCCGAGGGCGGCGACGATGCCGGTGACGATGGCGGTCGCCGACGAGCCCATCCCGCGTCCGTGCGGGACCGCGTTGACGCACTCCAGGCGCAGCCCGGCCGGCGGCTCGACCCTGGCCTCGGCCCACGCCGTGCGCATCGCCCGGTGCACGAGGTGGGTCTCGTCGAGCGGCACCGCCCCGGCACCCTCCCCCTCGACGTGCACGACGAGCCCGGGGTCGGCGGTGACCGTGGCCCGGCAGCGGTCCCAGACCCCGAGGGCGCAGCCGACCGAGTCGAATCCCGGCCCGAGGTTGGCGCTGCTCGCGGGCACCGCCACCTCGACGGCCACCCCCGGGCGCAGCACCGCGCTCACCTCACCCCTCGAGCCCGAGGGCGGCCGCGACCGAGTACGCGTCGACCGGCACGCGCACCGGCTCGACGTCGGCGCCGTCGGCGGTGCGCAGGGCCCACTGCGGGTCCTTGAGGCCGTGGCCCGTCACGGTGCAGACGATCGTGGCCTCCTGCGGCACCCGGCCGGCACGGTGCATCTTGACGAGGCCGGCGATGCTCGCGGCCGACCCGGGCTCGACGAACACGCCCTCGGTCGACGAGAGCAGCCGGTGCGCCTCGAGGATCTCGTCGTCGGTCACCGAGTCGATGAGGCCGCCCGACTCGTCGCGGGCCGCCTCGGCCTGCCTCCACGACGCGGGGTTGCCGATGCGGATGGCGGTGGCGATCGTCTCGGGCTCGTCGACCGGGTGGCCGAGGACGAGGGGCGCGGCGCCGGCGGCCTGGAACCCCCACATCCGCGGCCGGCGCGTGGCGACGGGGGGCAGCACCGAACCGTCGGGGCCCGGTGTCTCCGACGCGTACTCGGTGTAGCCCTTCCAGTAGGCCGTGATGTTGCCGGCGTTGCCGACCGGCAGCACGTGGATGTCCGGGGCGTCGCCGAGGGCGTCGACGACCTCGAAGGCCGCCGTCTTCTGCCCCTCGATGCGGGCCGGGTTGACCGAGTTGACGAGCTCGACCGGGTAGGACTCGGCGAGCTTGCGCGCGACGGTGAGGCAGTCGTCGAAGTTGCCCTCGACCTGGATGAGGGTGGCGCCGTGGGCGATCGCCTGCGACAGCTTGCCCATGGCGATCTTCCCGTCCGGCACGAGGACGGCACAGGTCATCCCTGCCTTGACCGCGTAGGCGGCGGCACTGGCGCTCGTGTTGCCGGTGCTCGCGCAGATGACGGCCTTCGCACCGTGCAGCTTCGCGACCGAGATGGCGGCGGTCATCCCGCGGTCCTTGAACGACGCGGTCGGGTTGAGGCCCTCGTACTTGACGAGCACGTTCGCGCCGGTCATCGCCGAGAGGTTCTCGCACGGGATGAGCGGCGTGCCGCCCTCGAGCAGGGTGACGACCGGTGCGCCGGCGAGGCTCGGCAGGCGCTCGGCGTACTCACGGATGACGCCGCGCCACTGGTGGGCCACGTCAGGCTCCTTCCACGCGCATGACGGAGGCGACGTCGTCGACGGCCTCGAGCGACGCGAGGCGGTCGACGGTGGCGGCGAGCGCGGCGTCGCTGGCCCGATGGGTGACGACGATGAGCCGGGCGCGGCCGCCGTCGTCGGCGGCGACCTGCTGGCGGACGGTCTCGATCGAGACGTCGTGCTCGGCGAAGACGGCGGCGACCTGCGCGAGCACACCCGGGCGGTCGGCGACGTCGAGGCTGATGTGGTAGCGAGTGACCGCGCGCCCCATGTCGACGACGGGCAGGTCGGCGTAGGCCGACTCCCCCGGGCCGCGCCCGCCGGACACGCGCTGCCGCGCCACCGCGACGACGTCGCCGAGCACGGCCGAGGCGGTGGGGTCCCCACCGGCGCCCCGGCCGTAGAACATCAGCTCGCCGGCGGCCTCGGCCTCGACGAACACGGCGTTGAAGGCCTCGCGGACACTGGCCAGCGGGTGCGTGCGCGGGACCATCGCCGGGTGCACCCGGACGCTCACCGCGTCGGCCCCGTCGGCGGTGACCCGCTCACAGATCGCGAGGAGCTTGACGACGCAGTCGTTCTCGCGGGCCGCGCGGATGTCGGCGGCGGTCACCTCGGTGATGCCCTCGCGGTGCACGTCGGCGGCCGAGACGCGGGTGTGGAAGGCGAGGCTGGCGAGGATGGCCGCCTTCGCCGCGGCGTCGAACCCCTCGACGTCGGCGGTCGGGTCGGCCTCGGCGTACCCGAGGGCCTGCGCCTCCTCGACGGTCTCGGCGAAGCCCGCCCCGGAGACGTCCATCTTGTCGAGGACGAAGTTCGTCGTGCCGTTGACGATGCCCATGACCTTGCGGACGTGGTCGCCGGCCAGCGACTCCCGGACCGGCCGCAGGATGGGGATGGCCCCGGCGACGGCGGCCTCGTAGTAGAGGTCGACGCCGTGCTGCGCAGCCGCCTCGAAGAGCGTCGGGCCGTCCTCGGCGACGAGCGCCTTGTTCGCCGACACGACCGCGGCACCGTGCTCCATCGCCCGGAGGATGAGCCCGCGGGCCGGGTCGATGCCGCCGATCACCTCGATGACGACGTCGGCCCGGGTGACCAGCTCCTCGGCGTCGGCGGTGAAGAGCGACGGGTCGACCGGGACGTCGGGGCGCGGCCGCTGCGGACGGCGCACGGCGATGCCGACGAGCTCGAGCGGGGCGCCGACGCGGGCGGCGAGGTCGTCGGCCTGGTCCAGCAGCATCCGTGCCACGGACGAGCCCACGACGCCGCACCCGAGCAGGGCGACGCGCAGGGGGGCGCCGGGTTCGTGGGCCATCGGGGATCGGTCTCCTCGGGTCGGGCTCAGGCGTCCGCCACGTCGAGGGCGAGCAGGTCGTCGATCGTCTCACGACGGACGATGACGCGGCTCTCGCCCTCGCGCACGGCGACGACCGGTGGCCGGGGGGTGTGGTTGTACTGGCTGGAGAGGCTGCGGCAGTAGGCCCCGGTCCCGGGGACGGCGACGAGGTCGCCGGGCCGGGTGTCGGCCGGCAGGTACTCGTCGAGGACGACGATGTCGCCGCTCTCGCAGTGTCGCCCGACGACCCGGGCCAGGGCCGGCGCGGCGGTGGAGCGGCGGTTGGCCAGGGTGCAGGAGTAGTCGGCCTCGTAGAGCGCGGGGCGGGCGTTGTCGCTCATCCCGCCGTCGACCGCCACGTAGGTGCGGGTGTGCCCGCCGCCGAGCTCGACCTGCTTGACCGTCCCGACCTCGTAGAGCGTGAAGGTGCTCGGGCCGACGATCGCCCGGCCCGGCTCGACCGAGACCCGCGGGACCCGCGTGTTGTCGCCGTCGCCGAGGGCCTTGAACTCGCGCTCGACGATGTCGGCCATCGCGTCGGCGAGGACGTCCGGTGGCAGGGGCGTGTGCTGCGACGTGTAGGCGATGCCGTAGCCGCCCCCGAGGTCGACCTCGGGCATCGAGACGCCGTGCTCGGCCTCGACCTGCGCGTGCAGCCCGACGAGCCGGTGCACCGCCGCCTCGAAACCGCCGGTGTCGAAGATCTGGCTGCCGATGTGGCTGTGCAGGCCGCGCAGGTCGACGGCCTCGGGGTGGGCCAGGAGACGGCTGACGGCCTCCATCGCCTGCCCACCGGCGAGGCTGAAGCCGAACTTCTGGTCCTCGTGCCCGGTGGCGATGAACTCGTGCGTGTGCGCCTCGACCCCGACGGTGACCCGCACCATGACCGGGGCCCGGACGCCGAGCTCGCCGGCGAGGGCGACGACGCGGTCGATCTCGTCGAAGGAGTCGACGACGACCCGGCCCACCCCGTACTCGAGGGCGTCGCGCAGCTCCGCGACGGTCTTGTTGTTGCCGTGGAACGCGATCCGCGCGGCGGGGAAGCCGGCGCGGCGGGCCACGGCGAGCTCGCCCCCGGTGCACACGTCGAGGTGCAGGCCCTCCTCCTCGACCCACCGGGCGACGGCGGTGCAGAGGAACGCCTTGCCGGCGTAGTAGACGTCGGCCCCGCCGAACCGCTCGAACGCCGAGCCGAAGCCGTCGCGGAACGCCCGTGCGCGGGAACGGAAGTCGCCCTCGTCGAGGACGTACGCCGCCGTACCGTGGCGTTCGGCGAGCGTGACGACGTCGAGGCCGGCGACGGTGAGCCGCCCCGCGTCGTCCCGGCCGATGGACTCCGGCCACAGCTGCGGCAGGAGCTCCATGACGTCGCTCGGGTAGGGCAGGTAGAGAGGAGGCCCGCCGTAGCCCTCGGCGTGGAGGGCGCCGGCCTCGTGGGCGCGCACCGGCCGGCTCCTACATCCGCTCGGGCGCCGAGACGCCGAGCAGGTCGAGGCCGTTCGCGAGCACCCGGCGGGTGGCGTCGTTGAGCCACAACCGGGTCCGGTGGAGGTCGGTGACCTCCTGCTCCGTGCTCGTCGGACGCACCCGGCAGGTGTCGTACCACTTGTGGAAGCGGGCGGCGAGCTCCTCGAGGTAGCGCGCGACCCGGTGCGGCTCGCGCAGGTGGGCGGCCTGGGCCACGACCCGCGGGAAGTCGCCGAGCACCGCGAGCAGGGCCGCCTCGGTGGGGTCGGTGAGGAGGGAGGCGTCGAAGCCGTCGGCGCGGTCGACGCCGTCCTCGGCGGCCAGCCGGGCCACGTTCGCCGTGCGGGCGTGCGCGTACTGCACGTAGAAGACCGGGTTGTCGTTCGTCTGCTTGCGCAGCTCCTCGCCGTCGAGGCTCAGCGGGCTGTCCGCCGGGTAGCGCGCGAGCGAGTACCGGATGGCGTCGGTGCCGATCCAGGAGATGAGGTCGCGCAGCTCGATGATGTTGCCGGCCCGCTTGGACAGCTTGGCGCCGTTGAGGTCGACGAGCTGGCCGATGCGGACCTCGATGTTGTGCTCGGGGTCGTCGCCGGCGCAGGCCGCGATCGCCTTGAGCCGGTTGATGTACCCGTGGTGGTCGGCACCGAGCAGGTAGACCTTCTCGTCGAACCCGCGGTCCTTCTTGCTCAGGTAGTACGCGGCGTCGGCGGCGAAGTAGGTGGGCTCGCCGTTGGCGCGGATGAGGACGCGGTCGCGGTCGTCGGTGAAGTCGGTCGTGCGCAGCCACACCGCCCCGTCCCGGTCGAAGACGTGGCCCTGCTCGCGCAGCCGGGCCACCGCCTGCTCGACGGCGCCGGCGTCGTGCAGCTCCTTCTCGGAGAACCAGACGTCGAAGTGCACGCCGAAGTCGGTGAGGGTGTCCTTGATGTCCGCCAGCTGGGCCGCGTACGCGAGCTGCCGGGCGACGGCCAGGGCCTCGGTGTCGGGCAGCTCGACGAGGTCGGGGCGGGCCGCGAGGGCCGTCGCCGCGAGGTCGTCGACGTACTCGCCGGGGTAACCGCCCTCGGGGGTCGGCTCGCCCTTGGCCCGGGCGAGGACGGACGCCGCGAACTTGTCCATCTGCGCGCCGGCGTCGTTGATGTAGTACTCGCTCGTGACCTGCGCGCCGGAGGCCTCCAGCAGCCGGGCCATCGCGTCGCCGAGCGCGGCCCACCGCGTGTGGCCCAGGTGCAGCGGCCCGGTGGGGTTGGCGGAGATGAACTCGAGGTTGATGACGTGCCCGGCCTCGGACTCGTTGCGGCCGTAGGCCTCTCCCGCCTCGACGATGCTGCGGGCCAGCTCGCCGGCGGAGGCGGCGTCGAGGGTGATGTTGAGGAAGCCCGGGCCGGCGACGTCGACGGCCTTGACGCCCGCGAGGTCGGCCACCCGGCCGGCGAGCGTGGTGGCGAGGTCGCGCGGGTTCATCCCGGCGCCCTTGGCGAGCTGGAGGGCGACGTTGGTCGACCAGTCCCCGTGGTCGCGGTTCCGCGGACGCTCCACCCGGACCTCGTCGGGCACGGTGACGGCGAGGTCACCGGAGTCGACGGCGGACTGGAGGGCGCCGCGGATGGCGGCCGAGAGCTCTTCGGGGGTCACCCGGGCAAGTCTACGGACGCCCGCGACCGGCCCGTCCGGCCGCCGCGAGCC
>NZ_DAOLAC010000064.1:0-9009 GCF_035325325.1 Phycicoccus sp.
GGGGGTGCGGCCACGTCGCCCGCCCTCGACCCCTCCAGCGCGGGGGAGGTCGACGGGTGAGCGTCGTCCCGGGCGACCCCGCCTCCCTCTCCGCCTGCGCCGCCACCGCCGCCTCGGTCGGGCACCGACTGGCCGCCGTCGCGGCGGCCCTCGGGCCCGAGGTCGCCGCCCTCGGCGAGGGATGGCCGGGGCGCGTGTCGGTGCTCACCCGTCGCCGCGGTGACGCCCTGGCGACCTCCGCGGCCGCGACGGCGGCCGAGCTCGAGCGCGTCGGCCGGCTGCTCCAGGACCGCGCCACCGACCTCGCCGACCTCCACGCGCGGGCCCGCTCGCTCGAGGAGCGTGCTGCCGCAGCCGGGTTCGTCATCCGCGACGACCACGTCGTCCCCGCGTACGGGGTGCGTGGCGAGGCCGACGCCGCCACCGAGGCCGCCGAGCGCGCCGGCGCCGACGCACTGGGCTCCGAGCTCGAGCTGCTCCTCGCCCAGCACCGCCGCCGGCGCGACTTCCTCCTGGCCGAGCTGCGCGACTCCACCGAACGCCTCGCGACGCTCGCCCACGGCCTGCGCCGCGGGTGAGAGGATCACCCGACGCGACCGACGACAGCGAGGACGGACGAGTGCGACTCACGAGGCGAGAGCAGCTGGCCGCCACCCCCGAGGAGGCCTACGCCCTGCTCACCGACCCGGCCTTCCAGGAGGCGAAGTGCGCCGCGACGACCGACGGCGGCGCCTACTCCGCCGAGGTGACCGACGGCGCCGTGGGGGCGCGTGTCACCACCTCGCGCGAGCTGCCCGCCGACGGCCTGCCCGACGTCGCCCGCTCCTTCGTCGGGGCCACGCTCACCGTCGTCGAGGTGTACGACTGGGGCGCACCCGCCCCGGACGGCAGCCGGGAGGCCGTCGTCGACCTCCACGTCAAGGGTGCACCGCTGACCCTCAAGGGCCGCCTCGCGCTGCTCCCGGACGGCGCCGGCTCGGTCGAGGTCCTCGACGCCGAGCTCAGGGCGAACGTGCCGCTCGTCGGCGGCCGCATCGAGAAGGCCGCGGCCGACCCCATCAACGCCGCGATCGACGTCGAGGTCCGCCTGCTCCGCGAGCGCCTCGGCGGCTGACAGACGCGGGCTACGGCGCAGTAAGGGTCGTCATCACGACACTTACTGCGCCGTAGCCCGCATCCTGGTGCGGTGACTGCGCCGTAGCCGGCGTCCTGGTGCCGAGAGGGGCGCGGGTCGGTCAGCCCATGTGCGGGTAGCGGTGGTCGGTCGGCGGCACGAACGTCTCCTTGATCGAGCGCGTCGAGGTCCACCGCATGAGGTTGGCCGCCGAGCCGGCCTTGTCGTTCGTGCCGGACGCGCGGCCGCCGCCGAACGGCTGCTGCCCGACGACCGCGCCGGTCGGCTTGTCGTTGACGTAGAAGTTGCCGGCGGCGAACCGCAGCCGGTGGGTCGCGTCCGCGATGGCCGCCCGGTCCCGGGCGATGACCGCGCCGGTCAGCGCGTACGGCGCGACGGACTCCATCTGGTCGAGGACCTTGTCGTACTGGCGGTCCGGGAACACGTGCACGGCGAGGATCGGCCCGAAGTACTCGGTGGTGAACATCTCGTCGGTCGGGTCGCTGCTCTCGACGACGGTCGGCCGCACGAACCATCCCTGGGAGTCGTCGTAGGTCCCGCCGGCGACGACGTCGAGGTGGCTCGCGGCGTGCGCCCGGTCGATCGCGGCCTTGTGCTTGGCGAACGCCCGCTCGTCGATGACGGCGCCCATGAAGTTCGACAGGTCGGTGACGTCACCCTGGGTCAGGCCCTCGGTGACGGCGACGAGGTCGTCCTTGACCAGCTTCCACACCGAGCGCGGCACGTAGGCGCGCGACGCGGCGGAGCACTTCTGGCCCTGGAACTCGAAGGCGCCGCGGACCATCGCGGTGCGCAGCACGTCGGGGTCGGCGCTCGGGTGGGCGAGGATGAAGTCCTTGCCACCGGTCTCGCCGACGATCCGCGGGTAGTGCCGGTAGGACGTGAGGTTCTCGCCGATGGTGCGCCACAGGTGCTGGAAGGTCGCGGTCGAGCCGGTGAAGTGCAGCCCGGCGAAGTCGGGGTGGGAGAGCACGACGTCGGAGACCGCGACGCCGTCACCGGTGACGAGGTTGACGACGCCGGGCGGCATCCCGGCCTCCTCGAGCAGCTCCATCGTCAGCTGCGCGGCCAGCTGCTGGGTCGGTGAGGGCTTCCAGACGACGGTGTTGCCCATGAGTGCCGGGGCGGTCGGCAGGTTGCCCGCGATGGCGGTGAAGTTGAACGGCGTGACCGCGTAGACGAAGCCCTCGAGCGAGCGGTGGTCGCTGCGGTTCCACACGCCACGGGAGTTCGCGGGCGGCTGCTCCTCCATGATCTGCCGGGCGAAGTGGACGTTGAAGCGCCAGAAGTCGATCAGCTCGCACGCGGCGTCGATCTCGGCCTGGTAGGCGGTCTTGCTCTGGCCGAGCATCGTCGCGGCGTTGAGCCGGGCGCGCCACGGGCCGGCGAGCAGGTCGGCCGCCTTGAGGAGGATGCCGGCGCGGTCGTCGAAGGACAGGTCGCGCCACCCGGGGGCCGCCGCGCGGGCCGCCTCGACCGCCGCCGCCGCGTCCGCCTTCGTCGCACCCTTCGAGACGCCGAGGACCTTGCGGCGCGCGTGCGGCTGGCGCACCTCGAACCGCTTGCCGCCGCCCATCACCCGCTTCCCGCCGATGGTGTGCGGCAGCTCGTGGCGCACCGAGCCGAGCTCGGCGAGGGCCACCTCGAGCGACGCGCGCTCGGGGCTGCCGGGGGCGTGGTCGAGGACCGGCTCGTTGGTCGGGGCGGGGACGTGGGTCACAGCGTCCATGGGGTGGAGCACCTCGCTCGGGGTGACGACGACGGGATGCCCCCACTCTCGCGCCCGGCCTTCGCCGGACGCAACTCGCGCCGGGCGGCGGCGCCCCGCCCGCTCAGTCGGTGGCGAGGAGGTCGAGGACCGCGCCCAGCTCGGTGACGTCGAACCACAGCAGGTCGGCGGTGCCGGTGTCACCCCGGTGCTCGTCGACGTGGAAGGAGACCAGCCGCGACCGCGGCACCGGGGCGAGCAGCTCCACACGGCTCGGCACGTCGGCGTCGGCCGGGACGGACACGACGCCCTCGTCGAGGTCGGCGGAGGCCACCACCCGGCGTTCGTCGGTGTCGCGCAACGCCTCCGCCTCGTCGGCGGCGGCGACCCAGGCGGCGTGCTCGAGCTCCTCCTCGTCGGTGACGAGGCCCGGGCGCCCGAGCGCCGGCGTCACCCCGTGGGCGGCGACCGGCGGTGCCCCGAGGTCCATCCCGTCGGCGAGCGCCTCGAGGTCCGTGGCGGTGAGCGGCAGGTAGACGCGGGTCAGCGGCATCCGGGGGTCCTCGGGTCGGGGGTCACGAGCGGCGGGCCCGGGGCCGGGGGGCCTCGAGCAGCTCCTGGAGCGAGTCGACGATGCCGCGGCCGAGGACGTCGGCGTCCGGCATCGCGTCGCGGTCGGCGTACAGGCCGTAGTAGACGCCACCGTCGTACGAGGTGAGCCCGATGGACAGCGCCTGCCCGGCGCCGAGCGGCGTGACCGGGTAGGTGGCGACCATCTGGGCGCCGTCGGCGTAGAGCGGGGTCTGCGGGCCGGGGACGTTGGTGATGACGACGTTGTGCAGCCGGCGCGAGACCATCCCGCCGAGCCGGGCCCCGAGCGCGTGCAGGGTGGGCGGCGCGAACCCGCCCACGCCGGTCAGCGCCTCGGCGGAGACCGCCCGCCGGCCGCCGCCCTCGGTCTGCTGGCGCATCGAGAAGGCGATCTGGTGCAGCCGCATCGAGGGCTTCGGCTCACCCACGGGGAGGTCGACGAAGCAGGCCGTCACCTCGGGCCCGACCCGGGCTGCGTCGTCGGACGGGCTGACCGACACCGGCACGAGCGCGCGGATCGTCGTGCCCGGGTACACGGGCTCGCCGCGGGTCAGCAGCCAGGAGCGGAAGGCCCCGGCGACCGTCGCGAGGACGACGTCGTTGACGGTCACCTCGTCGGCGAAGGCTCCCTGGCCGAGGCGGGTGCGGACGGCCCGGTAGTCGTCGAGGTCGGTGCCGACCATGACGTAGCGGCGGGCCCGGCCGACCGAGGTGTTGAGCGGCGAGTCGGGGGCCGGCCGCGTCGACACGCGGGCCAGGGTGGAGACGACCTCGCCGGCGACCGTGGCCACCCGGCCGGCCGTGCGCGCGACGTCCTGGACCCCGCTGCGGACCGTGTCGACGAGCTGGCTCGGGGTGCGCACGACGTCGGCCAGCGCCCCGACGAGCAGCTCGGCCGAGGTCGGCTCGGGGCGCGGTCGCCACGTCGCGAGGACGCCGTCGCCCCCGCTCGGGTTGCCGTCGACGATGACCCCGCCGATGTCGACGCCGTGGACGCCGTCGACGAGGCTGTGGTGGCTCTTGGTGATGATGGCGAACCGGTCCTCGGCCAGCCCCTCGACGAGGTAGACCTCCCAGAGCGGTCGGGAGCGGTCGAGCGGGCGCGGGAGGATGCGCGCGACGAGCTCCTCGAGCTGCTCGTCCGACCCGGGGCGGGGCAGGGCACTGCGTCGCACGTGGTAGCCGATGTCGAAGGACTGGTCGTCGACCCAGACCGGGTTGCCGAGGCCGCCGGGCACCGTCTTGATCCGCTGCCGGTAGCGCGGCACGTGGGCGATGCGCTCGCTGATGAGGTCGACGAGGGTGGCGTAGTCGAACCCGCCGGCCGGCACGTCGAAGACCATGACCGACCCGACGTGCATCGGGGTCGTCGCGTCCTCCAGCCGGAGGAAGGACGCGTCGAGCGCGCTGAGTCGGTCGGCCACGTCCCTATCGTGTCAGACCGCCGCGCGGCGCCGACGGCCGTGGCGGCTCACCGCGGCGGCGTCGGGGCAGCGCGGGTCGAGCTCGGCCGCGAGCGCGCCGAGGGCGAGGGTGAGCCCGCCGCGCGCGCGCACCTCGGTGAGGGCCCGCCCGCCGAGGACCGCCTCGTCGCAGTCCTCGGGCGCCCACGGGAGCATCCGCACCTCCTCGAGGCCGGCGAACCGGGCGAGGACGTCGCGGATGGTGCGTTCCGGGCGGGCGCCCGCGGCCGAGGCGCGCACCTTGTTGACGACGACCAGGGGGGTCGGCGAGGCGACCAACGCGACCTCCTGGACCGCCCGGACGAGCCGCTGCAGGCCGACGGGGTCGGCGGCCCCGACGACGACGAGGTGGTCGGCGGCCTCGAGCGCGGTGAGGGTGGCGGCGTTGCGCCGCGGGGCCGCCGTGTCGTAGCTCAGCTCCTCGTCGTCCTCGAGCGCGAAGCCGGCGTCGACGACGACGTGGTCGACGATGCCGCGGGCCAGCCGCAGGATGTCCTCGACGGCCGCCGTCCGCAGCTCGGGCCAGCGGTCGGCGCGGGGCAGGCCGGTGAGGACGCGCAGGCCGGGCAGCGCCTCGGGGGCCAGCCGGGCGAGGGCGGGGACGTCGAGGGCGCCCTGCTCGGAGGCCCGGGCGGCGGCCGCCACCCCCGGCGCCTCGTCGACGAGGCCGAGGACCTGGGCGACCGAGGCGCCCCAGGTGTCGAGGTCGACGAGGAGGGTGCGCACCCCCGCCGCAGCGAGGCTCGCCGCCACCGTGACCGCCACCGTCGTGCGCCCGGGGGCTCCGGTGGGCCCCCAGACGACGGTGACCGGGGTCGGCCGGGCGGGGTCGGGCACGGCGAGCGGCGGGTCGTCGGCCGGGTCGTCGTCGACCGCCGGCCGCGACGTGGTGGCGCCGGCGAGGGCGGTGAGGGCGGCGGCGACCGTGTCGGGGGCGTCGTCGGGGTGCAGCACCGTGGCCACCCCCAGCTGGCGCAGCCGGCGCTCGCCCTCCTCGTCGGCCGGCGCCACGAGCCCCGCCACCCGCACCCCGTGGCCGGCGAGGTGGCGCAGCGCGTCGCGGTCGAGCCCGCGCAGGTCGGGCGAGACGACGGCGACGCGGGCCGCTCCCGCCGCGCCGGTCGAGAGCAGCTCGGCGAGGTCGGCGCAGCGCCGGACGAGCGTCAGCCCGGGCGCCTCCCCCATCACCTCGACGAACTCGGCCTCGTGCCGGTGGGTCAGCGCGGTGAGGACCGTCGTCACGCGGTGCCGCCCGGGACGGGCACGAGGGTGATGCGGGCGCCGTCGTCGACCGCCGCGACGAGGTCGCGCACGGCGTCGCGGGGGACCATGACCCGGACCGGCCGGGTCTGCTCGGCGCCGGCGAGGACGGCGTCCTCCTCGGCGACCCCGGCGACGGACACGCGCTCGAGGACACGCTCGGGGCCCGCGTAGCGAGCCACGCCGACGCCTCCCGTCCCCTCCTGCGGGCGGTTGACGTAGACGTCGACGAGCGTCCCCCGCGAGAGCGCCGCGGCCGAGGTGGCGTCGACCTGGAGGGCCACCTGCTGCACCCCGACCGAGGCCGCCGAGCCCACCGCCGTGCGCGGCACGAGCTCGCCGGCCCGCAGCTCGCGCACGGCGTAGGTGTCGGCGGGCAGCGCGCGGTCGGCGGGGAGGTAGCCCGAGGAGGTGTCGCCGAGCTGGACCCGGACGACGGTGAGGTCGTCGGCGGTGAGCCGCTGGCCCGGGGTGACCGCGTGGGCGGCGGCCCAGACCGGTGCGCGGTCGTCGGCGCGGGCCACGACCAGGGCACCGAGCACGGTCGCGAGGACGACGAGGAGCACCCCCACGAGCAGCCGCGAGTCGCGCCACGACGGGGCGCGCAGGCGGGAGGCGGCCGGGGTCGGCAGATCCGTCATGGCCGCGATTCTCGCCGAGCGGCCGTCCGCGCGCCCGTCGGCGCCGGCGGCCTGTGGACGACGGGTGCGGGGCTCGGCGGGGCGGGTGGCACACTGGCGGCGTGCCGCGCCGCTTCATCCCGCTCACCGAGGTCTCGGAGATCCTCGACATCTCCTCGGCGCAGGCGTACGCCCTCGTGCGCAGCGGCGACCTGCCCGCCATCAAGGTCGGCGGCCGCGGCCAGTGGCGGGTCGAGACGAGCGAGCTCGAGAGCTACATCCAGCGGATGTACGCCGAGACGCGCCAGCTGGTCAGCGGGCGCCCGGACGACGACGCCACCAACGGCTGACCCCGCCGTCACCGGCGCGACCCGACGAGGCGCACGGCGGTGAACGGGACGGCCGTGACCCGGCGGACGTTCTCGCGACGCCGGGCCTCCCCCGCGGCGTGCTCGGCGAGGACGAGGTGGTCCGAGCCGACGACGTCGACGGTGCCGACGAGCGGTGGCCCGCCGGCGACCTCGACCTCGACCGTCGCGCGGTCGCGGGCCAGGGCGCGCAGGGCGTAGCCGAGTCCGAAGCGCCGGGCGGTCCGGGCCGGGTCGGCGTGCGGAGGCAGCCCGCTCACCGCGACGAGCGCCGGCTGCGGCACGAGCACCTCGAGCCGCCCGGTGTCGAGGAGCAGCCAGCCGTCGCCGACGTCGGTCAGCGTCCCGGCGGCGCTCCGCCCGCCCTCGACGGTCAGTGCCACCGCGTGGCCGAGGCCGCCGGCCAGTCGCGCGGTGAGGTCGACGAGCGCCCGTTCGCGTCGGGTCCGCTCGGCGACCTCGCTGTCGAGCTCGCGCCGCTCCTCGGCCGCGAGCTGGCCCTCGAGGTCAGCGAAGAGCCCCTCCCACCTCATGCGCCCACAGGCTACGCACCCTCCCTTGCCGGCGCATCAGCGACCCAGTACGGTCAAACACATGCAAACGGCATCAAACAGCATGACCCGGCGCCTGGCCGGTCGCGTCGCCGGGGTGGTGCTCGTCCTCCTCGCGACCGGGTGCACCGTGCTGCTGGGCCGGGTCGCGGCCGGCCGGGGACGGGCCGCGCTCACCGGCGCACCGGTCCCGCCCGAGGACGCCCTGCTCGGCGCCCTCGCCCTCGTCGGCGCCCTCGTCCTCCTCTGGCTGTTGCTCGGTGCGGCGCTCGAGGCGCTGGCCCGCGTCCCCGGAGCCGTGGGCCGGGCGGCAGAGCGTGCGTCGGCGGCGGTGAGCCCGCGGGTCGTGCGTCGCGCCGCGGCCCTGGCCCTCGGGGTCGGTCTCGGCGCCGGGCCGAGCGTCGGGCCGGCACTCGCGGCGTCGGCGCACACGGTCGCGCTCGTCGTCACCGAGTCGGTCGCCGGTCCGGCTCCGCTGCCAGACCCCGGGTGGTCCGCTCCTCCGGACCCCGGCTGGACGCCGACCGCGCCGACCGTGCGTCGCCAGCCGGACGTGTCGGTGGTCAGCGGGCGGGTGACGGCGCGGGACCCCGGCGAGGTCGTCGTGCGTCGGGGCGACACCCTGTGGTCCATCGCGGCACGCCACCTCGGCGAGGGTGCCACCGACGCCGAGGTCGCCGCGGCGTGGCCCCGCTGGTACGCCGCGAACCGCGCGGTCGTCGGTCCCGACCCCGACCTCCTGCGGCCCGGCCAGGTGCTGCACGCCCCGGAGGTGCTCGCCCCGTGAGCCGAGCCTCGCTCCACGTCGCCCCGCCGCCGCGCCCGCTGCCCCCGCCGCTCCCCCTCGACGAGGCGGTCCGCCGGGCGCGAGCCGCCGACCCCGGCGCCCGGCGCGTGCCCGGGTACGTCCAGGACGCCCTCGCCGTCGACTTCTCGTGCGCCTCCGACGAGCAGGTGTTCGGCCCGCAGCGCACCCCCCGCACCGACCTCCCCGACCCCGTCGCCTGGTCCGGCCGGATGGCCCAGGCCCTCCTCGAGGTGATGACCGGGATGCGCCCGGCACCGCAGGTGGTGCGCTGGACCACCCCCGAGGTGTACGCCGTCGTCGCCCGCCGCGGCGCCCTCGTCGCGCGTCGCTGCGCCGAGGGGCGGGCGCCGCGGGCCCGGCAGCGGATCGCGGTGCGCCGGGTGCGGGTCTGCGAGCCGGCCGACGGCGTCGCCGAGGCCGCGGTCGTCGTCCAGCACGGGCCGCGGGTCCGGGCGGTCGCCCTGCGGCTCGTCGGCCAGGACGGCAAGTGGCGGGTCAGCGCGCT
>NZ_DAOLAC010000065.1:0-8759 GCF_035325325.1 Phycicoccus sp.
GCCTGGAGCACGGCGTCCGGCTCGTAGGTCGCGACGACCTTCGCCGGGAAGTCCTCGCCGGCGAAGTCGAGGGTGACCGGCGAGCCGACGGTGAGCCGGTGGTCCCGGGCGTACGTCGTGGAGAGCGCGACACCGTCCGTGCCGAGAGCGGCCAGCGACCCCGTCGGCACCACCGGCTTCGCGATCCGGCTCACACCGGCGGGGTCGACGCCGGCCGCGAACTCGCGGTCGCCGTCGACGTCGATGCGGGCAGCCCGGACGCGGACGACCTCGGCGACGCCGTCGACGGCCGCCACGCGGTCGGTCACCGCTGCTGAGAAACCCTGTCCCACGGCGCTCGAGACGATGTAGTCGGCGACGACGTCCTCGGCCAGCGCCTTGTCGATGCTCGCCTTGGCCGACGCACCGAGCACGGCCATGAGGGTGACGAGGGAGACGCCGATCATCAGCGCCGAGGCGGTCGCGCCGGTGCGCCGGGGGTTGCGGCGGGCGTTCTGCTCGGCCATCAGCCCGACCGCCCCGAAGGCGCGTCGGTACCCCAACCCGAGCAGGGCGAGGACGGGACGACCGACGATCGGGCTCACCAGTGCCGTGCCGACGAGGACGCCGAAGGTGCCCAGCCCGAGCACGTACGTCGGCTCGCTGCCCCAGCCCGCGAGGCCGCCGGCCATCCCGACCACACCGGCCCCGAGCAGGGCGACCCCGACGACGGCCCGCCACCGCATCCCGCCCTCGGCGAGGACGACGTCGTCGCGCATCGCGGCGACCGGTGGCACCCGTCCCGCCCGGCGGGCGGGCAGGTAGGCGGCGACCATCGTCACGACGACCCCGACCACGAGGGCCACGACGACGGTGCGCGGCAGCACGACGAGCTCGGTCGGCCCGAGGTCGAGCCCGACCCGTCCGAACACCCAGCGGATGCCGATCGCCAGGACGACGCCGAGCCCGAGGCCGGCGGCCGAGCCGAGCAGGCCCACGACCCCGGCCTCCAGCAGCACCGACCGGGCGACCTGGCGCCGGCTCGCGCCGATGGCCCGGAACAGGGCGAGCTCGCGGCTGCGCTGCGCGACGAGGATCGAGAAGGTGTTGACGATGAGGAAGGCCCCGACGGTCAGGGCGACACCCGCGAAGACGAGAAGGAAGGTCGTCACGAACGAGAGCGCCTCGTCGATGCGGGTCGCGGCCCGGGCGGCCGCGGCGTCGCCGGTCGTCGCCTCGAAGCCCTTCGGCAGCACCTCGGCCACCGCCCGGCGCAGCTGTTCCTGGCTCGTGCCGGGGGCCGCGGTGACCCAGACCGTCGACCACGCGTCGGCTCCGGCCAGGTACAGCTGCTGGGCCTGTCGGGCGTCGAAGACGACGATGCTCGCCCCGACGAGCGAGGTGCCGGCGACCTCGGCGGTCCCGACGAGCGTCGCCTGGAGGGTCGGCTGGGCCGTCGCCGTGACGAGCGAGACCTTCTCGCCGACGAGGTAGCCGGCCCGGGCGGCGGTGTTGGCGTCGAGGACGACCTCCCCCGGCGCCCGAGGCCAGTGCCCGCGGTCGAGGGTCGCCGAGGGGACCCCGTGCGCCGCAGGTCCGTCGCTGTAGGACAACGCGATTCCCGGCGGACCGTTGCTGCCGACGAGCTTGCCCCGCTTGTCGACGACGAAGGTGCCGAAGGCCGCCACCCGCCCGTCGGCCCGGGCCGCACCGGGCACGGCGGCGAGGGTGGGGACGAGCGAGCCGGGCACCGTGCGGGTGCCGCCCTGACCGGCGAAGGGTGCCCCGCCGTTGCCGCCGGACGGACGGACGACGACGTCCCCGACCGACCCCTTGGTCAGCCCGGTGAAGGCGCGGTCGAGGGTGTCGGTGAAGACGTAGGAGCCCGCGACGAACGCCACCCCGAGGACGACGGCGAGCCCGCTGAGGACGAGCCGGACCTTGTGCGCGAGGATGCCGCGCAGCGTCGCGCGGAGCACGTCAGCCCTCGGCCTCGGCGAGCCGGCCCATCCGCTCGAGGACCGTCTCGGGCGTGGGGTCGCGCAGCTCGTCGACGACGTGGCCGTCGGCGAGGAAGACGACGCGGTCGGTCCAGCTCGCGGCGCCGGGGTCGTGGGTGACCATGACGACCGTCTGGTCGTGGGTGTCGACCGCGCGCCGGAGGAAGCCGAGGACCTCGGCCCCGGACGTCGAGTCGAGGTTGCCGGTCGGCTCGTCGGCGAAGACCACCTCAGGACGGCCGACGAGGGCACGCGCGCAGGCGACGCGCTGCTGCTGGCCGCCGGAGAGCTCGCCCGGGCGGTGGCCGAGCCGGTCGCGCAGCCCGACCGTGTCGATCACCTCGTCGAACCACTGCGGGTCCGGGCGGCGCCCGGCGATGGCCAGTGGGAGGGTGATGTTCTCCTCGGCGGTCAGCGTCGGGACGAGGTTGAACGCCTGGAACACGAAGCCGATGCGGTCGCGGCGCAGCTCGGTGAGCCGGCGCTCGCGCAGCGTCGTGAGGTCGACGTCCCCGAGGAACACGTGCCCCGAGGTCGCCGAGTCCAGGCCGGCGGCGCAGTGCATCAGGGTCGACTTGCCGGACCCGGAGCGGCCCATGATGGCCGTGAACTCACCGGCGTGGAGGTCGAGCGAGACGTCGTCGAGCGCCACCACCCGCGTCTCGCCGGACCCGTACACCTTGGTGAGGTTCTCGACGCGGGCGGCGGCGCGCCGCGGCAGGCCGGCGCCGGCGGCGGGCGTGGCTCCGGCCGGCGCGGGCTGGGGGTCGGCGACCGTCATGCGCTCACGCTAGGTCACGCCCGCCCGAGGACGCCGTCGGGGTCCACCCGGGCCGACCCCCGGTCCGACCCCGGACCGGACCTCGGGTCCCCACCCGCCGCGTCGCTTCCGGCACGCACCGCGGGCCGGGCGGGGACCGACACCGACGAGACCCGACGCAGCGACGGGTGGGCGTAGTCGTCACCCTCCACCGCACCCCTGACCCAGGTCAGCTCGAGCCCCTCCTGCGTGACCCGGCACAGGGCGACATTGTTGTCGAACCAGGGCCCCTCGGTGACGGTCCACGGGTACGCCGGGTCGGGGGTGCGCCGCGAGGCCGAGGCGAGCAGCCGCATCGGGCGCACGAGCGCGCGGGAGAGCATCGAGACCATGACCCGGACGCCGCGCGGCATCGGGTTGCGGATCGGCGAGCACACGGCCTGGGTGATCCGTGAGAGCGCGCCGTACTGCTGCCCGTCGGTGACCTCGGCGAAGTACGAGTTGTGGACGTCGCCGGAGAGGAAGGTGACGGTCTCGGGGGCCGGGCCCCGTCGTCCGCGAGCGAGGTCCATGACGATCTCGAAGACCTCGTCGAAGCCGGCGTTGAAGGCCGCCCAGTGCTCGAGGTCGACGCTGCGACGGACCCGCTCCGCGAGCTGGGCCGCGCGACGTCCCCAGGCGCCCTCCGCGACGACCTCGTCGATGGCCTCGAAGTCGTGCAGGCCCGGTGGGAGGAGGAAGGGCAGGGACGTGCCGACGAACACGTGCCGGTAGCCGCCGTGCATCGTGTCGTCGAACCACCGCAGCTCGACCTCGTCGAGCATCGAGCGGCAGTCCGGCTGGAGGTCGCGGGCGGCCCGCGAGTCGAGGACGACGATCAAGCAGTCGCCGACCTCGCGGGTGTGGCTCCAGCGGTACGACTCCGGTTCGACGTCGGCGCGGGCGGCCAGCTCGTCGAGGGCGTCGGTGAGGTCGAGCTCGTCCTCGCGGCCGGCGGCGGCGTGCTCGAGGACCCCGGCGAACAGCTCCTCCTCGGCGAGCTCGCGCGGCGAGAGGTTGCCGAGGTGCTGGTGCACCCAGTACGACGCCAGCCCGGAGACGATGCGTTCCTGCCACCACGTCGTGGCCCGGATGTCGCGGCGCCACGACCACGAGGTGTTCCAGTCGTCGCGGATGTCGTGGTCGTCGAAGATCATCGCCGAGGGCAGGGTCGAGAGCAGCCAGCGGATCACGGGGTCGGACCACGTGATGCGGTACAGCTCGTCGTACTCCGGGTAGTCCTTGATCTCCGCGTACGGCGGCTCGTCGAGGCTGCGCCGCGCACGCATGAAGTCCTCGAGCTCGCCGTGCGGCGTGGTGTCGGCGTACACCTGGTCGCCGAGGTGGAGCAGCAGGTCGGGCCAGCCGGCCTCGGGGACGTCGCGCAGGGTGAGGGCCAGCGTGCGGAGTGCGTCGACCCCGTGCAGCCGCGTCCCCTTCTCGTCGTGGCTGCCGAAGGTGCGGCAGGAGCCGAACGCGAAGTGCGGCAGGCGGTTCGGGTCGAGGGTTCGGATGCGGCTGGGGGCGGCACCCTCGAGCGGCCAGACCCGCCGGCCGTCGAGGTCGACGGTGTACGGCTCGTCGCTGCCGGGCTCGAGGCCGTCGCAGACGACGAGGGCGTAGTGCGAGCCGTGCACCGCGAAGGTCGGGGCGCTCCACGAGCGACCGGCGCGCTCCACCGTGACGGTCGCCGTCGCCAGCGTGCGCACCCAGACCGTCGCCGAGGTCTCGTCGACGTAGCGCAGCATCGGGCCCAGGACGAGGGGTTGGTCGGGGTCCGGTCCGAGGTGGCTCATGGCACCCCATCCTGCCGGGCGAGGCTGGGCCCGGGCTGTGGGGGAGCACCCCGGTTCGTCCCCGGGTCCCATCCCGTCCCCCCACCCGTCGAGTGAACAGAACACGCCGTGTCGAGGCGAGCGCACGCGGCGTGTTCTGTTCACTCGACGGATGTCCCGCGTCGCGAGGAGCGGGTCGACCCGGGACGGATGTACCGGTCGTCCGGGTACTCGCGGCCCTGCCGACGTCCCTGCGCTCGCTCCTAGCGTCGAGGACGCCGGATCCACCGGCCTCGAGACCTCGACGAAGGAGCACCATGACCACCCGCGCCGACCAGCCCGCACCCACCGCCCGACCGCGTCCTCCGGCGCCGCCCACGCCCGCCTCCGCCCCCACCCCGCCGCACGGCGGCGCCCGCTCTCGCCGCACCCCGGGATGGCTCGTGCTCGGCGGCGCGACCGCCGCGGCCCTCCTCGCGTGGTGGCCGCTCGGCAGCGCGGTCGACCTCGCCGCCACGAGCGGCGGCTCGACGCACACCGTGGGTGGGGTGGCGGTCGGGCTGAGCGCATCCGTCGTCGCCCTCGCCGCGCTCGGGGTGGGCGGCATCCTGCGCCGCACGTCGCGACGTCCGCGCCGTGCGTTCGGGTGGGTGTCGCTCATCGTCCTCGTCCTGTCGCTGGCCAGCCCGGTGGTCCAGGCGAGCACCGCGGCGGCGGGGGCGGCCCTGGCGACCCTCCACCTCGTCGTGGCTGCCGTCGTCGTCCCCCTCGTGATGCGGCGCCTCCCGGTGGCCCGGCCGTGACCCCGCCCCGCGGTGCCGCCACGGTCGGGTCGGGCGACCTCACCGCCTGGCGCCGACGCCTCACCGCCGGGCTGGCCGGGACGGTCGTGGAGATCGGCGCCGGGACGGGAGGGAACCTCGGGCACCTCGACCCGACGCTCCGCTGGGTCGGCGTCGAGCCCGACCGGCACCGCGCCGCCCTGCTCCGGCGCGCGGCGCGTGAGCGGTTCCGGGACGCGGCCGTCCTCCGCTGCGGCGCCGAGGCCGTCCCCGTGCCGGACGGCAGTGCGGACGCGGTCCTGTCCACGCTGGCGCTCTGCTCGGTGCGCGACCAGCACCGGGCGCTCCACGAGGTGCGCCGGGTGCTGCGGCCCGGTGGGGTGCTGCGGCTGCTCGAGCACGTCGCCGCCCCGCGCGGGACGTGGACCCGGCTCGCCCAGCACGTCGTCGCCCCGTGCTCGGTGCTGCTCGACCACGGCTGCCACCCCGCCCGCGACACCGAGGCGGCCCTGCTCGGCGCGGGGTTCGTCCCGGTGGAGCTCGAGCGGTTCCGGCTCCCCGGCGCGCTCGGGACGTGGGTCGACCACGTCGCCGGCGAGGCCGAGGTGGCCTGACGTGGCCCGCTCGAGCCCGGACGCTGCGAGGATGGCCGCGATGGCGCCACCGGTCGGGCAGCAGGGCTGGCCGCGGCTGCCCCGAGGGGTGGCCGCGGCGTGGTCCGGCGTCTGGGCGGCCGGCCTGCTCGCCCCTCCACTCGTCTCGAGCAGCCAGACCGAGCACCCCGTGCTCATGGTCACCGGGCTGCTCGCCGTCGGGGTCGTCTTCGTCGCGACGACCGTCGACGCCACCGCGCGGGCGGGCACGCGGCGCACCGACCTCTGGCCGCTCGTCCTCGCCCTCCTGCTCCTCGTCGGCGTGCTCGCGCTCGCCCCGGCCCTCGACTGGTCGACCCTGCCCCTCCTCGCGGCCATCGCCGTCGGCGCGACCGTGCCGCTGCGTCCCGCGCCGTGGCTCGTCGCCGGCCTCGCCGCGGCGGTCGTCCTCGTGGCCCGGTCCCGCGGGGCGGAGTGGTCGGTCGCGGTCTGGGGCACGGGCGTCCCCACCGCCCTCGCGGGCATGCTCACGTGGGCGTTCGGCTGGCTGGCCGCGGTGGTCGCCGAGCTGCAGGCCACTCGCGAGGAGCTCGCGAGCACGGCGGTCGCCGCCGAGCGCCTCCGCTTCTCCCGCGACCTGCACGACCTCCTCGGGCACAGCCTCTCCGTCGTGTCGGTCAAGGCGCAGGCCGCGCGACGGACCGTGCGCTCCGACCCGGACGCCGCCGAGCGGCACGCCGACGACATCGCCGGGCTCGCCCAGGACGCCCTCGCCGAGGTGCGGCGGGCGGTCCGCGGCTACCGCGGCACGACCCTCGACGACGAGCTGGCCCACGCGGGTCAGGCGCTGCGGGCCGCGGGCATCCGCACCGAGGTCGAGCGGGCCGACGCCGGCCTCACCCCGGCCGAGGAGGAGCTGTTCGCGTGGGTGGTGCGAGAGGGCGCCACGAACGTGCTGCGCCACGCGCACGCCGCCCGGGCCGTCATCCGGACCGCCAGCGGGCCCGACGGCACCACGCTCGTCATCGAGGACGACGGGTCGGGGCCGGACGCCGACGAGGACGGGTCCGCCGGGGTCACCGGCTCCGGGCTCGCCGGGCTGCGCGAGCGGCTCACCGATGCGGGAGGCAGCCTGCGCACCGACGGCGACGCCTCGGGCTTCCGGCTCTCGGTCCGCCTGCCGCCCACCGGAGGCGCTCGATGACCACGCTGCTGATCGCCGAGGACCAGGTGATGCTCCGGGAGGCGCTCGCCGCCCTGCTCGACCTCGAGCCGGACCTCAGCGTCGTCGGCCGGGTGGGCCGCGGCGACGAGGTGCTCGCCGCGGTGGCGCAGACCTCGCCCGAGGTCGTCCTCCTCGACATCGAGCTGCCCGGGGCCTCCGGCCTCGACGTCGCCGAGCAGCTGCGGGCCGCGGCGCCGGGCACCGTGGTCGTCGTCGTGACGACCTTCGGCCGCCCCGGCTACCTCCGCCGCGCCCTCGAGGCCGGGGTGCGCGGCTTCGTCGTCAAGGACGGGCCGGTCGAGGGGCTGGCCGACGCGGTCCGCCGGGTGGCCGCCGGCGAGCTGGTCATCGACCCCGTCCTCGCCGCCGACGCGCTCGCCGCCGGACCGAACCCACTGACGGCCCGCGAGCAGGACGTGCTGCGGGCCGGGGAGGGCGGCGCGACGGTCGCCGACATCGCGGGCACGCTCCACCTCTCGGAGCAGACCGTGCGCAACTACCTCTCGGCGGCCATCGGCAAGACCGGCACGCGCAACCGCGTCGAGGCGGCGGCCGAGGCCCGCGACCGCGGCTGGCTCTGACCGGTCAGACCGAGAGGAAGACGTCGTACTCGGCGCACGCCCGGGGCACGGTGACGCCGGCGACGTCCAGCGGCGCGGATGGTCGCGATCCCGACGAGTGCTCGAGGACGTAGCCGCCGGCGAGCGTGATGTCGTCACCGAGCGAGACCCGACCCCGGCCCGGTACCTCCACCGTGAGCGGTTCCTCGCCGACGACGGTCGTGCCGTGCGGCCAGACGACCACCACCCCTCCGGCACCGAGGCACCCGCCGAGGACCTCGAGGCGGCCACCTCCCTGCGCGGCCATCCCGGAGTCGGCGCGTTCACCGACGAGCACGACCACCCCGTTCGCGTCGACGACGCGACCGTCCGAGCACGCCGTCGGCAGTGCGGCCGCGGCGAGCGCGGCGACCACCACCCCGAGGCGCCGGCGCGACCGTTCCATCCGCGCAGCGTAGGGACCATCGCCGGAGGGGGCCAGTGCACCCCCGCACACGAGCCGTCACACGCCGACGGGCGGCCCTCCGGAAGTGGAGGACCGCCCGTCGGTCGGTGCGACGTGGTGCGTCAGCGGCTCAGAAGCCCATGCCGCCCATGTCGTCGCCACCCGGCATGGCCGGAGCGGCCTTCTCGGGCTTGTCGGCGATGACGGCCTCGGTGGTGAGGAACAGCGCCGCGATGGACGCCGCGTTCTGCAGCGCCGAGCGGGTGACCTTCGCCGGGTCGATGACGCCCGCGGCGACGAGGTCGACGTACTCGCCGGAGGCCGCGTTGAGGCCCCAGCCGGACTCGAGGTTGCTGACCTTCTCCGCGACGACCCCGCCCTCGAGACCCGCGTTGACCGCGATCTGCTTGAGCGGAGCCTCGATGGCGACCTTGACGATGTTCGCGCCGGTCGCCTCGTCACCGTCGAGGTCGAGGTTGGCGAACGCCTTGGCCCCGGCCTGGATGAGGGCGACGCCACCACCGGCGACGATGCCCTCCTCGACGGCCGCCTTCGCGTTGCGGACGGCGTCCTCGATGCGGTGCTTGCGCTCCTTGAGCTC
>NZ_DAOLAC010000066.1:0-6903 GCF_035325325.1 Phycicoccus sp.
ACACCCACCCCGCTCAGCGCGTCGCGCCCCTACCCATGCTCATCCGTGAAGAGCCCGATTGAGCCGGCCGAGCGGCGACCTGAAGCGCGGATTGAGTCAGCAATGGCGCACCTGAACGGCGATTGGATCCTGATGCAGCTAGCAGACTTAGACGCCATCTCCGCTTCCCCTCACTCAGTTCGTAGCTCGGCACGGAGCGTGTCAGACCGCGTGTAAACATGGGCGATGGCCGCCACGCACAACTGGCGGAAGGCCAACCCGCCATGGGGAACTACGACCCTTACAAGCGTTGCCGGCCTCGCGGACGCCGATAGGGGTGCTCCACGAGCGGTGCCCCACAGTGGGCGGTGTGCAATAGGTCGGACACAGCGCGCGACCGATGATGAGGCGCCGGCTGGGGCGGAGGCTCCGCAGGTGCCCCAGGGCCTCCAGACAGCCATGGGGAGCGAGCGGCTACCGGGCGCCGAGAGCACGCTCCACGTCGGCCGGAGGCGCGCTCAGCGCCTCGCTGACGGCACGAACCAGCGCGGCGGAGGGAGCGGCCAACCCTTCAGCCTCCCAGCGTTTGACCGTCGCCGAAGAAACATGGACGGCCTTCGCCAAGTCCTCGACCGACAGTCCGACGGCGAACCGAAACCACCGCAGCGGAGGATCCCCAGCCGGCGTCGCGAGCAGCTGGCGAGGCGTGACGCCCAGCGCGGAGGCCAACGTGGCCAGCTGACCCGCGGAGCGTGGGCGGGCCTCGCCACGCTCCCACCGAGACACCCGCTGGCCGTCGGCCACCCCAATCGCCCGGGCCAACTGCGTCTGGCTCAGCCCTGCCCTCTCACGAGCCAGCCGTAGCGCGTCTCCATCGAGCTCGGGTGCGGTCTCCATCAGACACAGAATCCTAGACACCTGAGAGCCGTCTCAGCGCACACTCCAAGGTCTGCGCGAGGTGCTCACCCGAGTGTTCAACTCGGTGGTTCGAGGCCACGGAGGGCGCCAAAGGTGTCACCCAGTTCTCGTCAAACGTGTCGCAAACGTGTCACTGGACCGTTTTCGAGGCCGGATGTACAGTGGCTCTGACCAGCAAAACCGCTGGTCAGAGCCACTTTGGCTGAGCCGCCTGTGGGAATCGAACCCACGACCTATTCATTACGAGTGAATCGCTCTGGCCGACTGAGCTAAGGCGGCGTGCGCCCGAGGGCGCGCGCCCGAGTATAGGCAGGCCACCGGGCCCCTCGCGAATCCACCCCGGCGACCGTCGAGTGGGGAGCCGCCGGTCAGCAGCGCAGGCCGTCCTTGGGCAGCGTGCCCTTGAGGTACCAGGCGTCGACGGCGTCGTCGACGCACGAGTTCGAACGGGTGTAGGCGGTGTGCCCGTCGCCGTTGAACGAGATGAGCGAGGCCTTGGCCAGCTGGTCGTGCAGGCGCACCGACCACTCGTACGGCGTGGCGGGGTCGCGCGTCGTGCCGATGACGACGATCGGCGGGGCGCCCTCGGCCGTCACCTCGTGCGGGGTGCCCGTCGGCTTGACCGGCCAGTACCCGCAGACGAGCGAGCTCCACGCGAGGTAGCGTCCCCACGTCGGGGCCTGCTTCGCCGCGGCGTCCGCCAGCGCCTCGTGCTCGGGCACCGAGTCGGACTCCGGCTTGTCGAGGCAGTTGACAGCGTAGATGACCTCCATGATGTTGCCCGCGTAGCCGCCGTTCGGGTTGCGGTCGGCGTACTGGTCGGCGAGCTGCATCAGGGCCGTGCCGTCACCTTGCACCGCGTCGCGCATCGCGTCGACGAGCGTGCGCCACGCGCCCTGGTCGTACATCGCGGCGGCGATGCCGAGGGAGGCCCAGCCCTCGGTGAGCTTGGGTACGGACCCGTCGCCGGTCTTCGGCAGCGGCGTGGCGTCGACGTCGGCGAGGAAGCCGCGCAGGTTCGTCATCACGGAGTCGACCGAGTCCCCGAGCGGGCAGTCGCCCTCGGTGACGCAGTACTTCGCCCACGACCGGGTCGCCAGCTCGAAGCCCTTGGCCTGGCCGAGGTTGATCTCCTCGGAGGTGAGGTCGGGGGCGACGACACCGTCGAGGACGAACCGCCCGACGTTGGTCGGGAAGAGGTCGGCGTAGGTGGCGCCGAGGAAGGTGCCGTACGACTTGCCGAGGTAGGTCAGCTTCTGCTCGCCGAGCGCCGCGCGCAGGACGTCCATGTCGCGGGCGGCATCCTCCGTGGAGACGTGCGGGAGCAGCAGGCCGGCGTTCTTCGCGCAGGACGCCGCGAAGTCGGCCGAGCCCTGCGCGAAGGTGCGCTCCTCGGCCGGGTCGTCCGGGGTGGGGTCGGACCCGAGGAAGGTGTCGAGCTGGGCGTCGGACAGGCAGTCGATGGGGGCCGAGCGTCCGACGCCGCGCGGGTCGAAGCCGACCACGTCGTAGTGGTCGCGCACGCCGGGGCCGACGATGAAGTCGGCCGCGCGGGCGTAGTCGACCCCGGAGCCGCCCGGCCCGCCCGGGTTGACGACGAGCGAACCGAGACGCTGGGAGGACTTCTTGGCCGGCACCCGCAGCACCGAGATCTCGATCGTGCTGCCCTCGGGGTGCGCGTAGTCGACCGGCACGGTGAGCTGCGCGCACTCCGCGCCCGAGCACTCGGACCACTCGAGCTGCTGGGCGTAGAACCGGTCGAGGCCCTGGGTCCCGGCGGGCGGTGACTGCGGGCTGACCGACACCGACGGCCGGGCCGACTGGCCGCCGAGGTCGTCGACGAGCGAGCAGCCGGCGAGGCCGGTGGAGACGACGACGAGGCCCGCGACGAGGGCGAGGCGGCGCGGGGTCATGGCTCGCACGATATGGGAGCAGGATGGGAGGGCTCGCGCGGGGGAGGTCACGATCCGGCCGCGATCGACCGGTTCTCTCAGCGGGGTAGGCGCAGGTCGAGGGCCATCGCCTCGAGCGCGAGCAGCGGCGCGACGTTGGCCCCGATGCGTTCGCGGGCCGTGCCGATGGCGTCCATCGCCCCGAGGACCTGCTCGGCGGTGAAGGCCTCGGCGACCCGGGTGACGGTGGGCCGGGCGTCCTCGTTGACGAGCGCGGTGCCCGCCCCGGTGCTGACCACCAGGGCGTCGCGGTAGACCGAGAGCAGGTCGACGAGCGCGCGGTCGACGACGTCGCGGGTGAACCGGGTGGCCCGGGTCTTCTGCTCGCGCTCGAGGGCGCTCACCTGCGAGCGCACGTGCGGCGGCTGGGTCCGGGCGGTGGGGTCGGCGCCGAGCACCTCGAGCAGCCGGGCCTTCTCGGCCGCGTCCCGCTCCCCCGAGGCCGCCGCGGACTCCTCCTGGGCGATGGTCATGATGTCCTGGGCCGCGCCGACCGCCTCGCCGACCGACGTGATGCGGGTGGCCATCGAGACGACGTCGTGCCGCCGGATGCGGGCGTGCTCGTCACGGGCGAGGCGCCGCGCCAGGCCCACGTGCGACTGGGCCGCGCGGGCGGCGTACAGGGCCATCGCGTGGTCGACGCCGTCGCGGCGGACGAGGAGGTCCGCGACCGCCTCGACCGACGGCGTCCGCAGCCGCACGTGCCGCGAGCGCGAGCGGATGGTGATGATGACGTCCTCCGTCGAGGGGGCGCAGAGCATCCACACCGTGCGTGGCGACGGTTCCTCGAGCGCCTTGAGGAGGGCGTCGGCGGCGCGCTCGGTGAGGCGGTCGGCGTCCTCGACGACGATGACCCGGTAGCGCCCGACGGACGGCCGGTGCGCCGCGAGGGCGACGAGGTCGCGCGCCTGCTCGACCTTGATCGACAGCCCCTCGGTGGCGATGACGTCGACGTCGGCGTGCGTGGCGTCGAGGGCGGTGCGGCACTCGCGGCACTCGCCGCAGCCGCCCTGTGGGCACTCGAGGGCGGCGGCGAAGGCCCGCGCGGCGACCGAGCGCCCCGACCCCGGCGGCCCGGTGAAGAGCCACGCGTGGGTCATCGCGGCGGGGTCGGCGACGGCCCGCGACAGGGTGGCGACCGCGGCGTCCTGGCCGATGACGTCGCGCCAGACGCTCACGGGTCGACCCCCGGCGCCTCGATCCCGAGCGCCTCGACGCGCTCGAGGACCTGCGCGTGCAGCTCGTCGGGCGGGCGGGTGCCGTCGAGGACGAGGTAGCGCTGCGGGTTGCCCCGGGCCATCGCCAGGTAGTGCTCGCGGATCGAGGCGTGGAACGCGTCGGCCTCGGCCTCGAGCCGGTCGTGCACCTCGCCGCGCCGCCGGCGCCCCTCCTCCGGGCTGACGTCGACGACGACGGTGAGGTCGGGGACGAGGGAGTCGACGGCCCACATCTGCAGGTCGTGCACCTCGTCGGCGCCGAGGTCGCGGCCGGCGCCCTGGTAGGCGACCGAGCTGTCGGTGTATCGGTCGGTGACGACGACCTGCCCTGCGGCGAGCGCCGGCCGGATGACGAGGTCGACGTGGTGGGCCTTGTCGGCGGCGAAGAGCAGCGCCTCGGCCCGCGGCGAGACGTGGTCGCCGTGGAGGACGAGGTCGCGGATGGCCGCGCCGAGCTCGGTGCCGCCGGGCTGCCGGGTGACGAGCACCTCGCGGCCGCGGGCCCGCAGCGCGTCGGCGAGCAGGCGCACCTGGGTCGACTTCCCCGCGCCGTCGCCGCCCTCGAAGGCGATGAACACCCCGTCCCGTCCGCTCACACGGCGAGCCTAGGCCAGCGCGCCGTCAGTGCTCTCCTCCATCACGCCGAGGGGAGGTGGTCGCGGGCCCAGAGGGCGGCGCTCGTGCGGTCGACGACCCCGATCTCGCGGAACACCCGCCCCAGGTGTGCCTTGACCGTCCGCTCGGTGATGCCGAGGGCTCGCGCGATCTGCTTGTTCGCCAGGCCCTGCGAGACCAGTCGCAGCACCTCGGTCTCGCGCGGTGAGAGACCGACCGCCTCGCCGTCGTGGACGGGGTCGCCGGTGGACGGCAGCAGCGCACCGGCCACCCGCGGGTCGATCGGCACGTGCCCGCGGGCCGCGGCACGCACCGCGGCGACGAGCTCGGCCGGCTCGGAGTCCTTGAGGACGTAGCCGATGGCCCCCGCGGCGAGCACCTCGCGCACCCGCTCGCGGTCGGAGAAGCTCGTGAGGACCAGCACCCGCGTCTCGGGGCGCGCAGCGAGCACCCCGCGGGTGCCCTCGACGCCGTCGAGGCCGGGCATCGACAGGTCCATGAGGACGACGTCGGGGTCGGTGCCGGCCGCTGACGCGATGGCCTCGGCGCCGTCGCGGGCCTCCGCCACGACCGTGATGTCGGGCTCGGCATCCAGGAGCGTGCGCACCCCGGCGCGCACGAGCTGGTGGTCGTCGGCGACGAGCACCCGGATCATGCCTGCACCCCCATCGGTCCGTCGAGGTCGAGCCGCCAGTGTGTCCCGGCACCCGATGCCGTCGCCACCCGCAGCGTCGCGCCGGGGACGGACGCGGCCTCGGCGAGCAGCCGGGTGCCGAGGTGGCCGGGGGCCGGGTCGGCGAGGACGGCGCCGACGTCGAAGCCGCGTCCGTCGTCGACGACGTCGAGGGACACCGTCACCGCGGAGGTGCGGTGCAACGAGACGACGACCTCCGCCGGGCCCGCGTGCCGCGCGGCGTTGCGGACGCACTCCTGGGCCACCCGGTGCACGAGCCGCTGGGCGTCCTCACCGAGGGCCAGCTGCTCCTCGGGGTCGGCGTCGAGCCGGACGACGACGTCCTCGCCGCGCACCGAGGTGGCGAGGTCGCCGAGCGCGGCGACGATGCCCGAGCGCGAGAGGCTCGGTGGGTGCAGGTCGACGAGGAGGGTGCGCAGCGACCGGATGCTCGCCCGGACGGCGCTCGCCGCGGCGTCGAGGTCGCGGGCCAGGACCGAGTCGCCGCGCTGGGCGGCCGTCGCGGACGCGCCCGCCACCGTGAACGAGGTGGCCGCGAGCTCCTGGACCGGGCCGTCGTGGAGGGTCGCGGCGATCCGGCGGCGCTCGTCGGAGGAGGCCTCGACCGCGCGCTGGAGCAGCCGCAGCCGCTGGTCCTCGGCCCGGCGCAGCCGGCGCAGCAGGGCGAGGACGAGCGGGGTGACGATGAGGACGAAGAGCACGAGGCTGCTCGCGGTGACCCCGGCGAAGCCGCGCCACAGCTGGCCGGTCCGCTCGGAGACGGGGGCGTAGGAGACGTAGATCTCGAACAGGGCCGTGCGGCCGTCCGGCATCCACACCGGCCGGTAGACCTCGACGAGCTTGTCGCCCTTCTCGAACTGGTTCTCCGAGGAGTCGAGCGTGGAGACGTGGGCGACCGTCGTCGGGCCGTCGAGCGCCTCGCGCTGCTCGCCGTCGAGGGTGAAGGTGCGCCCGACCAGCTGGGGCTCGTCCGCCCAGAGCACGTACCCGTCGGGCCGCCAGAGCTTGACCCGGACGACGGTGTCGCGGTCGAGGCTGCGGTCGACGGTGCGCCCGAAGGCCTCGACCGCGGCCGGGTCGCCGGCCATGAGCGCGTCGGTCATCGCCGGCTGGACGACGGCCTCGGCGATGACTCCCGCCATCGTCGCGGCGTCGTTGACGGCCTCGCGCTCGGCGAGCCGCTGGGCCGCCAGCGACCCGAGCACCCCGACGAGGACGAGGGCCGCGGCCACCCCGGGCGCGAGCTGGACGAGGACGCGGCGCGGGCCGACCGGGGCGACCTCGTCCTCCACCGGCGCGGGCCGGGAGACGAGCAGCCACTCCGGCTCCGGGCGCCGGACGTCCCCGGTCGGGGCAGGGAGACCGACCGGGGACGCGACCTGGGGGTCAGTCGTCGGATCCGTGGCCACCCGAGTCCCCGCCGTGGTCGTCGCCGGCGTCGTGCCCGGCCCCGTCGTCGCTGCCGCCACGGCCGGAGCCCGACCCGCCGTGGCCCGAGGAGTCGTCCGAGGAGTCGTCGGAGGAGCCG
>NZ_DAOLAC010000067.1:0-5473 GCF_035325325.1 Phycicoccus sp.
GCCCGGCGGCGCCTCACCCTGCCCACTTGACAGGAAACCGCTACATATCAGTCGAGGATCGCGTCCACGAAGGCCTCGGGGTCGAACGGCGCGAGGTCGTCCGGGCCCTCGCCGAGCCCGACGAGCTTGACCGGCACCCCGAGGGCCCGCTGCACGGCGACGACGATGCCGCCCTTCGCGGTGCCGTCGAGCTTGGTGAGGACGATGCCGGTGATGCCGACGACCTCGGCGAACACCTCGGCCTGCCTCATGCCGTTCTGGCCGGTCGTCGCGTCGAGGACGAGGAGCACCTCGTCGACGGGGCTCTGCTTCTCGATGACCCGCTTGACCTTGCCGAGCTCGTCCATGAGGCCGACCTTGTTCTGCAGCCGGCCGGCGGTGTCGACGAGCACGACGTCGGCCTCCATCTCGGCGGCCGTCCGGACGGCGTCGAAGGCCACGGCGGCGGGGTCGGCACCCTCGCGGTCCGACCGGACCGTCGGCACCCCGACGCGTCCGCCCCAGGTCTCGAGCTGGTCGGCGGCGGCGGCACGGAAGGTGTCGGCGGCGCCGAGGACGACGTCCTTGTCCTCGGCGACGAGCACCCGGGCGAGCTTGCCGACGGTGGTCGTCTTGCCGGTGCCGTTGACCCCGACGACGAGGATGCACGCCGGCCGGTCGCCGACGCGCTCGTCCGCGAGCGAACGGTCCATCGAGGGATCGACGAGGCGGAGCAGCTCCTCGCGCAGCATCGCGCGGACCGACGCCTCGTCGCCGGCGCCGTCGACGGCGACCCGGGTGCGCAGGACCTCGACGAGCTCGGTGCTCGCCTGCACCCCGAGGTCGGCGGCGAGGAGGGTGTCCTCGACCTCCTCCCACGCCGCGTCGTCGAGGCGGCCACCGGCGAGGAGGGTGAGCAGGCCCCGGCCGATCGCGGTGTTGGAGCGGGCCAGCCGGGCCCGCAGCCGCCGCAGCCGCCCGGCGGGCGCCTCGGGCGTCTCGACGGTCGGGGCAGGCGCCGGCGCCGGGGCCGGTGGGGCCAGCGGGTCGTCGTCGACGACCTCCCCGGGGTGCTCGATCGTGCCGATCGCGCCGTCCGGGGCGAGGTCGGCGTCGGCGGGTCCGGGGGTGCCCGGGACCTCGGGCTGCTCACGCGTCTCGAGCTCCCGCTCGGCGGTGCCGCCGCGCCCGCGGAGCAGGCCGAGGACGACCCCTCCGACGACGAGGAGGACGGCGACGGCGATGCCCACGTAGGTCCAGATCGACTCGTTCACCCGGTCATCCTGTCAAGCGCGGGGGGCGGGACCCAACTCGGGCGTGCGTTCAGAAGATGCGCACGCGCTCCTCCTCCGGCACCCACATCCCGTCGCCGGGCGCGGTGCCGAAGGCCTCGTGGAACTCGGTGAGGTTGCGGACCGCGTTGGCACGCAGGTCCATCGGGCTGTGCGGGTCGATCGCGAGGAGCCGCTCGGCCTCGGCCGTGCGTGCCTTGCCCCGCCAGATCTGCGCCCAGCCGAGGAAGAACCGCTGCGCGCCGCTCAGGCCGTCGAGCTCGGGGGCCGGCTCGTCGCCGAGGGAGATCCGGTAGGCCGCGTAGCCGATGGTCAGGCCGCCGAGGTCGCCGATGTTCTCGCCGACGGTCAGCGCGCCGTTGACCGGCGTGCCGGGCGCGTCGCGCGACTCGAGCACCGAGAACTGGCCGATCAGGGCGTCCGCGAGCGCCTGGAACCGGGTGCGGTCCTCGGTGGTCCACCAGTCGCGCAGCTCGCCACGGCCGTCGAACTGCGAGCCCTGGTCGTCGAAGCCGTGGCCGATCTCGTGGCCGATGACCGCGCCGATGCCGCCGTAGTTGGCGGCGTCGTCGGCCTCGACGTCGAAGAACGGCGGCTGGAGGATGGCCGCGGGGAAGACGATCTCGTTCATCCCGGGGTTGTAGTAGGCGTTGACCGTCTGCGGCGTCATGAACCACTCGTCGCGGTCGACCGGGCCGCCGAGCTTGGCGAGGTTGCGGTCGGTCTCGAAGGCGTTCGCGCGCCGGACGTTGCCGAGCAGGTCGCGGGCGTCGACGGTGAGCGCCGTGTAGTCGCGCCAGGTGTCCGGGTAGCCGATCTTCGGCGTGAACGCCTCGAGCTTGGCCAGCGCCTCGCGCCGGGTCGCCTCCCCCATCCACGGCACCGAGGACAGGCTGCGGCGGAAGGCCTCGACGAGGTTGTCGACGAGGTGGAGCATCGCCTCCTTGGCGTGCGGCGGGAAGTGCTCCTCGACGTACAGCTGCCCGACGGCCTCGCCGAGGGCGCCCTCGACGAGGGTCACCGCGCGCTTCCACCGGGCCCGTAGCTGCGGCACCCCGGAGAGCGTGCGGCCGTAGAGGTCGAAGTTCTCCTCGACGAACGGCGAGGACAGGTACGGCGCGTGCGCGTGGACGACGTGCCAGGCGAGCCAGTCGCGCCACGCCTCGACCGGCTCCTCGGCGAGCGCCTCGGCCAGGGCCCGCAGGTAGTCGGGCTGGCGGACGACGACGGCACCGAAGGTGCGCGCCGGGGCCTGCATCCCCTCGAGGAAGGCGGTCCAGTCGATGCCGGGGGCGAGGGCCTCGAGGCCGGCACGGTCGACGAGGGTGTAGGTCTTGACCGGGTCGCGGTTGGTCACCTTGTCCCAGTGCCCGGCCGCGAGCCGGGTCTCGAGCGCGACGACCCGCTCGGCGGCGCCCTGGGCGCCCGGGTGCCCGACGAGCTCGAGCATCCGGGCGACGTGCGGGGTGTAGGCCTCGAGGATGGCCGCGTGCTGCGGCTCGCGGTAGTACGACTCGTCCGGGAGCCCGAGGCCGGCCTGCTCGAGGTAGACGACGTAGCGGTCGGGGTCGCGGTCGTCGGTGTTGACGAACGGGATGACCGGACCGGGCACGCCGTCGCGGGCGAGCTCGCCGGGCAGGCGCATGAGGTCGGAGGCGTCGCGGACCCGCGAGACGCGCTCGAGGTCGTCGAGGACCGGTCCCGCGCCGAGTGCGTCGACCCGCTCCTCGTCCATGAAGCTCGAGTAGAGGTCACCGACCTTGGCGGCGACCGAGCCGTCGGTGGGCGCCCCGGCGGCGACCCGCTCGATGATGGTCCGCACGTGCTCCTCGGCGGCCTCGCGCAGCATGTCGAAGGTGCCGTAGCGCCCGCGGTCCTCCGGGATCTCGGTGCGCGCGACCCAGGTTCCGTTGGCGTGCGCGAACAGGTCGTCCTGGGGCCGCACCGTCTCGTCGACGGCGGACAACTCGATGCCGGACCTCATCGGGGTCGCTCCTTCACTCTCGGGGTTGGCCTCATTCGACCACACCCCGGCGGAGCGGTGCCGGGCGTCAGACGGTGACGGTGGCGCGGTCCGCGCCGGGCCCGGTGGCCGTGCCGCCGTCGGTCCCGGCGGCGCCCCGCTCACGCAGGCCCTCGAGGGCGGCCTGGCCGCGGTCGGTGAGCAGCTCCCGCCCGGCGCGGCGGGCGGGGACGGCCACGGCGGCGAGGACGGCGAGGGCGAGGGCGAGCAGGAGGAGCATCGTGAGGATCACCGCGACCATGGGCCCATTCTCGCGAGGCGGGGCGGGCGTGGCCAAATCGACACCTGTGACGGCACCCGACTAGGGTGACGCGCGTGACCGGTGTCGACACCGTGGCGGCCGAGCCGACCCCGCGCCCCCGGCGCCGGCGCCGACTGCCGTGGTTCTTCGAGGTGCTCGTCGTCCTCGTCGCGGTGGCCCTGGTCCAGGCCTTCGTCGCCAAGCCGTTCGGTGTCCCGTCGCAGTCGATGGAGGACACCCTCCACATCGGCGACCGCATCCTCGTCAACCGGCTCGACGAGCACGTCGACCGGGGTGACGTCGTCGTCTTCGGGCACGGCGCCACGTGGCAGGAGCGGCGCCTGCCCGCGTCGGGCAACCCGTTCGTGCGGGCGGCCCGGGCCGTCGGCGACGTCGTCGGCATCGGCCCGAGCAACACCGCCTACACGGTCAAGCGGGTCATCGGCCTGCCGGGCGAGCGGGTCGCCTGTTGCAGCGTCGACGGCCGGGTGACCGTCGACGACCAGCCGCTCAGCGAGCCGTACGTCGTCGAGGACCTCCCGTTCACGGCCGGCAGCCTCGACTGCTCGAGCTCGCCGCGCTCGACGCGCTGCTTCCCCGAGATCACGGTGCCGAAGGAGAACCTGCTGGTCCTCGGCGACCACCGTTCGCAGTCGGCCGACTCGGTCCTCGGCTGCCGCGGGTCGACCGAGGGCGGCGGGGAGTGCGCCCGCTTCGTGCCGATGGACCGGGTGGTCGGTCCGGTCGTCCTGCGGTTCTGGCCACCGGGCGACGTCGGCGGGATCCGGCACTGATGCGACTCCTCGTCCTCGGTGGCACCGCGTTCCTCGGCCGGGAGGTGGCCCGCGCCGGGCTCGCCCGCGGCCACGACGTCGTCTGCGTGGCGCGCGGTTCGTCGGGCCAGGTGGCCGACGGCGCGCGACTGGTCCGCGCGGACCGCGACGACCCGGCGGGCGGGCTCGGTGGCGTCGAGGACGAGCACTGGGACGCGGTCGTCGACGTCGCCCGCGACCCGGGGCAGGTACGGCGGGCCGTCGCGGCGCTGGCCGACCGCAGCGCCCACTGGGGGTTCGTCTCGACCGGCAACGTCTACGCCGACCACTCGGTCCCCGGGGCCGACGAGTCCACGCCCCTCCTCGAACCCCGCGACGTCGGCGGCGAGGACCCGGACGCCTACGGCGGCGCGAAGGTCGCCTGCGAGCGGGCGGTCCTCGACGCGCTCGGTGCGGACCGGGTGCTCGTTGCGCGGTCCGGGTTGATCGGCGGCCCGGGGGACACCTCGGGGCGCACCGGCTGGTACCCGTGGCGCTTCGCCCACCCGGCGGCCCCGGGACAGGTGCTGGTGCCGGACGACCCGTCCGCCCCGAGCCAGGTGCTCGACGTCCGCGACCTCGCCGACTGGCTCGTGCGCTGCGGTGAGGAGGGTGTCGCCGGGGTGGTCGACGCGGTCGGCCCGACGACGACGCTCGCCGACCTGCTCGCGGTCTCCCGCGAGGCCGCCGGGCCGGCCGCCACGGAGGTCGACGCGGTGGCCGCCGACCCGGCGTGGCTCTCCGAGCAGGGGGTCGACGCGTGGATGGGTCCCCGCTCGCTCCCCCTGTGGCTGCCGTTCCCCGAGTACGCCGGCTTCGCGGCCCGCCGCGGCGACGCGGCACATGGTCTCGGGCTGACCCACCGGCCGCTCGCGGAGACGTTGCGGGACACGCTGGCCTGGGAGGAGACGCGTCCGGCGGACCAGCCGCGCCGGACGGGCCTCGAGGACGACGACGAGCGCGCCCTCCTCGCCGCCTGGCACGCCCGACGAGGCCGCCCCTGACCCGCGGCTCCCCCGGGTTCCCAGGACAGCCCCGGCCCTCAGTGGGCCGCGTGGGCTGACTGTGAGTATCGACAGCGCAGCCTGATGGTGCTGGGCTGTGGTCGACCGCCTCGGGTGTGACT
>NZ_DAOLAC010000068.1:0-5129 GCF_035325325.1 Phycicoccus sp.
CCCGGCGGCGCCTCACCCTGCCCACTTGACAGGAAACCGCTACATATCAGTCGAACAGCAGACCGACGAAACCGTGGCCCACCTTGCCGGCGCCGCGGATGTCGCTGCCGGTCAGGTTGAACCCGTTGGTGTCGAGGTAGGCGTACAGGTCGCCCAGGGGCGTGACCCCCGAGATCGGCCGCGACGAGGACTTCGTGCACGCACCGACGGAGATCCGCTGGAAGCCACCCCAGCCGGAGGAGCGGAGGACGAAGCCGCGGGGGGCGCGCGTGTCGGTGCGGATGAGGTACTCCATGAGTGCGCCGCTGGCGCTGAGCGCGACGAGGCTGTCGACCTTGCCGCCGTAGAAGGTGCCGCCACCGGCCCAGGTGAGGGAGCGGACGCCGCCCCAGCCCCCGGTCGCGATGCTGCCCGCGCTGCGGATGACGCCGCCGGTCGAGAGCGTGTAGCGGTAGAGCCCACCCGAGGTGGTGAGACCGTAGATGTAGGAGGAGTCACCGGTGACGAGCTCGCGCATCGCACCCCACCCGCCCGTCGAGATCATCCGCGTGGTGACCGCGTCGCTGGCCAGCGGGGCGAGCACCTCCCAGAGGCTGCCGTCGGCGAGCGTGGCGATGTACTGCTCGGACTGCGGCGCCGTCGACAGCGTGCGTACGTACGCCATGGCGACCGGGGTCTCGGTGCTGCTGCCGAAGGTCAGGGCACCGACCGTCCCCGCACCCGCACGGCCCCCGACGACGGTCCCGTAGTAGAGCGCGCCGGCGGTGGCCCGGTGGAAGATCACGCCACAGTCGGCCGGGATCACCGACGCCGTGGCCGTGGCCACGGAGGCCACCGAGGCGACGGACTGGCTGCGCTGGTTGACGTTGGCCCGATCCGGCTGCGCGGCTGAGGCCGGGAGCGCGAGGCCCGCGACGACGGCCGCGCACGCGGCCACGACCGCGGCGCGACGCAGGGTGCGACGTGACATGGTGGTTTTCCTCCCTCGACGAGCGTCCAGACAGACGCTACGCAGGGACTGTAGACCGCCGCGCGCCGCCGCGCGCGCCTTTCGCGAGACCTCGCAACCGGTGGCGGCTGCGCACCGCCCGGACCGTCCGCGGGCTGGGACGTCAGTGGAGGGCGAGGTGGTCGCCGTCGTCGGCGAGCCGCACCCGCACGGTGTCGCCGTCCCGCACCTCGCCGGCGAGGAGGGCCGTCGCGAGCCGGTCGCCGATCTCGCGCTGGACGAGCCGGCGCAGCGGTCGGGCCCCGAAGGCCGGGTCGTACCCGGTCGCCGCGAGCCACGCCTTCGCCTCGTCGGTGACCTCGAGCGCGATGCGGCGGTCGTGCAGCCGCGTGGAGAGGGCCCGCACCTGGAGGTCGACGATGCGGCCGAGCTCCTCGCGGGAGAGCGGGTCGAAGACGACGACCTCGTCGAGCCGGTTGAGGAACTCGGGCTTGAACGCGCCGCGGACCGCCGACATCACCGCGTTGCGCCGCGCCTCGCGGTCGAGCGTCGGGTCGAGCAGGTACTGCGACCCGAGGTTGCTCGTCATGACGAGGATGACGTTGCGGAAGTCGACCGTGCGCCCCTGGCCGTCGGTGAGCCGGCCGTCGTCGAGGACCTGGAGCAGGATGTCGAAGGTCTCCGGGTGTGCCTTCTCGACCTCGTCGAGGAGCAGCACCGAGTACGGGCGGCGGCGCACCGCCTCGGTGAGCTGGCCGCCCTCCTCGTAGCCGACGTATCCCGGTGGCGCGCCGATGAGCCGGGCCACCGCGTGCCGCTCGGAGTACTCGGACATGTCGAGCCGGACCATCGCCCGCTCGTCGTCGAAGAGGAAGTCGGCGAGCGACTTGGCGAGCTCGGTCTTGCCGACGCCGGTCGGGCCGAGGAAGAGGAAGGAACCGGTGGGGCGGTCGGGGTCGGCGATGCCGGCCCGGCTGCGGCGCACGGCGTCCGAGACGGCCCGGACCGCCTCGCCCTGCCCGATCAGCCGCGACCCGATGATCGACTCCATCGAGAGCAGCTTCTCGGTCTCGCCCTGGAGCAGCCGCCCCGCGGGGATGCCGGTCCAGGCCGAGATGACCTCGGCGATGTCGTCGGCGCCGACCCGCTCCTTGACCATGAGATCGGCTCCCCCGAGCGCGGACTCGGCCGCCTGCGCGGCCTCGACCTCGGTCTGCAGCGCGGGGATGTCGCCGTAGAGCAGCCGGGAGGCGCTCTCGTAGTCGCCCTCGCGCTGGAGCCGGTCGGCCTGGGTGCGCAGGTCGTCGAGCCGGGCCTTGAGGTCGCCGACCCGGTTGAGGCCCTCCTTCTCGGCCTCCCACCGCGCGTTGAGGGCGTCGAGCTCCTCGGTGGCGTCGGCGAGGTCGGCGCGCAGCCGCTCGAGCCGCTCCTGGGACGCCTCGTCGGTCTCGCGGCCGAGGTGCAGCTCCTCCATCTTCAGCCGGTCGACCTGGCGGCGCAGGACGTCGATCTCGACCGGGCTGGAGTCGATCTCCATCCGCAGCCGGGACGCGGCCTCGTCGACGAGGTCGATCGCCTTGTCCGGCAGCTGGCGACCGGTGATGTACCGGTCGGACAGGGCGGCCGCCGCGACGAGCGCGGAGTCCTCGATCTCGACCTTGTGGTGCGCCTCGTAGCGCTCCTTGAGCCCGCGGAGGATGGCGATGGTGTCCTCGACCGAGGGCTCGCCGACGAAGACCTGCTGGAAGCGGCGCTCGAGCGCGGGGTCCTTCTCGATGTGCTCGCGGAACTCGTCGAGGGTGGTCGCGCCGACGAGCCGCAGCTCGCCGCGGGCGAGCATCGGCTTGAGCATGTTGCCGGCGTCCATCGCGGACTCGCCGGTGGCGCCGGCGCCGACGACGGTGTGCAGCTCGTCGATGAACGTGACGACCTGGCCGTCGCTGTTCTTGATCTCCTCGAGGACTGCCTTGAGGCGCTCCTCGAACTCGCCGCGGTACTTCGCGCCGGCGACCATCGCCCCGAGGTCGAGGCTGACGAGTCGCTTGTCGCGCAACGACTCCGGGACGTCACCGTCGACGATGCGCTGGGCCAGCCCCTCGACGACGGCGGTCTTGCCGACGCCGGGCTCACCGATGAGGACCGGGTTGTTCTTCGTGCGCCGGGAGAGCACCTGGACGACGCGGCGGATCTCGGCGTCACGGCCGATGACCGGGTCGAGCTTGCCGTCGCGGGCGGCCTGGGTGAGGTCGGTTCCGTACTGGGCCAGCGCCTCCCCGCCCTCGACCGGAGTCTCGGAGGTGACGGTGCGGCCGCCGCGCAGCTCCTCGATGCGCCGCTCCATGTCGGCGGCCCCGCGCTTCTCGACGGCCGCGAGGTGGCCGGTCTCGGCGAGCGCGAGGAGGAGGAGGTCGAGGGCGAGGTAGCTGTCGCCCTTGGCGCGCATCAGGGTGTCGGCCTGCTGGAGTACCGCGAGGGCGTCGCGTCCGACGGTGGGCGGCTGGGCGGTGGACCCGCTCGTCGTCGGCAGGCCCCGCAGCCGGGCGTCGGCCTGGCCGAGGACGTGCGCGGCGCCGGTGCCGGCGGCGGTCAGGAGGGCGTCGGCGAGCGGGGTGTCGAGCCGGACGGCGGCGCTGGTCAGGTGGTCGGGGGTGACCTCGGCGTGGCCGGCGGTCTGCGCGGCACGCTGGGCGAGGGCGAGGGTCTCGGCGACCTTCGTCGTCGGCTTGAGCTCCATCCGGGCTGTCTCCTGGGTCGTGCGGTGGGTACGGGCGTCATGAGGAGCAACGCCGACCAAAGTTGAGTGTATTCCGCTCAACGCTGCGCCGCCACGCGGACGCGGCGGAGGTCACGGGCGGTTCCCGGGTCAGCCGGTCGGGTCGGGGTCGTACCAGCCGCCGCGCTCGTCGGCGAGGGCCGCGAACCGGTCGCGCAGGCCGTGGGCGACCGGCCGGCTCTCGTCGACGACGTTCTCCTCGCGCACGTACACCCCCCACTCGTGGTCCTCGGCGTCGTCCTCTCCCGCCAGCGCCTCCCGGACGACACGGACGTCGTCGAAACCGTCCTCGCGCAGCCCGTCGGCGACGTCCTCGGCGGTCTCGCGGTCCGGGAAGACGATGAGGTGCTCGGTCACGCGGCCAAGTATGGACGCGGGAGGCGCCGGCGCACCCCGGCCGCGGGCTGCCGGCCGCGGGTCGGGCTAGCGTCGACCCATGAGCGCCGGCACCGCGACGACCTCGACCGCCCCCACCTCGGCCGACCGCCTCCGCCAGGTCGGGGTCACCGTCGCCGAGGTGTTCTGCGTCGTCGGCACCCTCGTCGGGGTCGGCGTCGTCGGCACACGCGTCGAGGAGTCCTCGGGCGGCGCGCTGGCCGCCGATGCCACGTACGTCGCACCGGCCGGACCGGCCTTCTCGATCTGGACCCCGATCTACCTCGGACTGCTCGGGTACACGGTCTGGCAGTGGCTGCCCGGCCAGGCGACCGACCGCCGGCACCGGGCGATCGGCTGGCTCGCCGCGGTCTCGATGGTGCTCAACGCGGTGTGGCTGCTCGTCACCCAGCAGGGCTGGCTGTGGGTGAGTGTCGTCGTCATCGTCGCGCTGCTCGGCACGCTCTTCGTCCTCGTCTCCCGGCTGGACGCCACTCCGTCGTACGGCACGGCCGAGACCGTCCTCGTCGACGGCACCTTCGGCCTCTACCTCGGATGGGTGTCCGTCGCGACCTTCGCCAACGTCGTCGCGACCCTCGCCGAGAGCGTCGACCTCGACGGGGTCGCGGGAGTCGTCCTCGCCCTCGTCGTCCTCGCCGTCGTCGCGGCGCTCGGCACCTGGCTGGCGCGGCGGCTGCGGGGGCGCTGGGCCGTGGCGGCGGCGATCGCGTGGGGCCTGGCGTGGCTCGCCTGGGGCCGGCTCGTCGACGAGCCGTCCTCGGTCCTCGTCGCGCTGGCGGCGGAGCGCGTCGCCGGCGCCGACCATCCGGCCCCCGCGAAGGAGCACCCCCGCCTCGCCGCCCGAGGGGCGACGCGGCGGCGCCGCCGGGGGTCGGTGCCGAGTGGTCAGTGCCGGATGGTCAGCGCCGGTGGGTCAGTGCCGGGTGGGACGCCAGACGACGAGCGCCTGGCTGCGAGTGGCCCGGGGCCGCTCGCCGAGCCGGGCGGCGTAGACGTCGCCGGTCGGGCTGA
>NZ_DAOLAC010000069.1:0-4072 GCF_035325325.1 Phycicoccus sp.
TGACCACGCCCACAGCGGAAGGAACCCTCAGCGGCCCGAGAAGGCGGCCCACATGGGGCGGACTCCACCGGCGGTGTCGCCGGCGTGGCCGAGGTAGGGCAGGTGCCAGTTCTGCTCGATGGTCGCGAGGAGCGAGTAGTGGTTGTACGGGGTGTGGTCGACCCGGTGCGCACCACCAGAGCCGCGGACGATGATCGCGGGCACGAGCCCGCCACCGTAGGTACCGCCGGGCCAGTCGGCCGAGACCCGCGGGTCCCCCTTGGCGACGTACGGCGAGTCGCAGCACCCGTCCGCGTTCTCCCATCCGCCCGTCTGCTCGTTGCCGGTGTAGTCGTTCTCGTCGGTGACGACGACGATCGCCGAGCGCTTGGTCCACGCCCTGGACGTCGTGATGGTGCGCACGGCGTCCTTGACGAACTGGTCGGCCTTCTGCTTGAGCGCGGCGTCGTTCGCGTCGTCCTTCGTGCTGCCGTACGGGCACGGCGTCTCAGGATGCCCCGCGATGGACTGGTAGACGCCGCCGTGCATGTCGTTGCACTGGTTCGGGCTGATCCACACGAACGCCGGCGCGTGCCTGCTGTTCAGGTCGCGGGCGAGCGCCGAGTAGTCCTTCACCTTCGCCATCCGGGCCGGGTCGTTCTTGACGCTGTCGAACAGGACGAAGGGGTTGTGCTTCTTGGCGTACAGCGAAGCCTCGGTGCCGTCCGGGAGCGTGGGGCCGAAGCGGGCCAGCTTGTCCGCGGGCAGGGTCTGCATGTACGCCCCCCACGTGACGTGCGCCCTCTCGAGCTGGTCGACCAGGTTGGGACGGTCCAGGTTCACGACGTTCTGGTCGTTGTCGTCCTGGATGCCGAAGGTGTCGCCCGCGATGGCGGCGATGTAGTTCGGCATCGAGGGGTGGGTGACGCCGTAGTAGTGGTCCGCCACGGTGTTCGTGGCGGCCAGCCGGTTCAGGTACGGCGCGTTGGCGTTGCCGATGACGCTGGACTTGGAGTGGTTCTCGAGCATGAGCACGTACAGGTGGTCGATGGCCGGCCCGGGGGTGTGGTGGGACCGGGGTTCCGCAGTGGCGGTTGCCGCGGCCAGGAGGGCCACCGATGCGGCTGCCGCGATGGCGGCAAGGAGGGATGGGCGTCGCACGACGAATCCTTTCGCTCGCGTCCGCTCGGGACGCGTGTTGGCATGACGGGGGTCTGCGGACTGCAGAAGCGCTGTGCCGACCACCTCCTGAACAGCATGGCGCCGCAGCGCATCTGATCAGGAACCATCAGCCCTGCCGGGCGGTTCGGCCGCGCCCCTGAGGGCCGGCCTGGCGGGATCCATCACCGAGGGCAGAGTCAACCACCGCCGGGCCCACGGGTAAAGGCTCCGGGACCAACGAATGGCCACCGCACGGTGAACGCTGGAGGCGCGCGGCCGGCGCTGAGGGACGACCCGGGACGCCGCACCGGCATCCGGTCACCTCGGCGCGCCGAAGGGAGCGTCGAGGTGGATGGCGAGCGCGTGCGCGGCGGCGGTCCGGCTCTGCACGCCGAGCTTCTCGTAGACGTGCTCGAGGTGCTTGCTCACCGTGCGTCGCCGGATGCGCAGCGCCGTCGCGATCTGGCCGTCGGTCCGCCCGTCCGCGACGAGCCGCAGCACCTCGAGCTCGCGCGGGGTGAGCGGACCGGCCGACACCGCCCGCCACGCGAGCCCGAGATGGGGGCGGATGAGGTCGAGCACCGCACGGTCGCGGTCCCCGAACCGTTCCCACCGGTCCGAGAGCGCGATTCCGACGACGTCGTGCATCCCCGGGAACGCGATCGCGAGGGTGTCCTCCAACCCGATCCGCGAGTAGACCGAGTCCTCGGTGTCCTGGCGGAGGAACCCCCGCCGGGTCGTGAAGTCGGAGATCGTCCGGGCCCGGCCGTCGCCGGTCCGCAGCTGGTGGCGCATCAGGGGGTGGCGTTCGGTGTGCCGCAGGAGGACCTCGACGTACTCGGGGAAGAGGACGTCCGCCGGGTCGCCAGACACGTCCCAGTGGCCGGTCCGCGGGTCGACCTCGTTGAGGATGGCGACGTCGCAGGGGACGAGGGACCGCACCCCGAGGAGCATCCGCTCGCGGAGGCTCGCGAGGTCGGGGGCCTCGGCGCAGTCGTGCACGACGCGCAGCACGGTGTCGAGGTCGGCTGCCGTCACGCTCACTCCGGCCGGAGCCATCGCTCGAGGGTAGCGCCGATACGGAGCATTCCGTATGGCCTCCGGCCGACCGCCGGTGCTTCGCTGCCTGAACAGCCCCGTTCCCGGTCACGACGCGGGAGGCGGGAGGAACCGACCCTGGGAGGGGAGCACGTCATGAGCCAGCACACGACGCACCCGGAGACCGAGCTCGACGTGGACGCGATGCAGGAGTTCGCCGTCCGCGTCCTCGGGATGCTCACCGGCGGGAGCACCGTCGCGATGATCGTCCTCGGCGACCGGCTCGGGCTCTACCGGGCGCTCGCCGCCGGCGGGTCGCTCGGTGCCGCCGACCTCGCGGCGGCCACGGGCACGAACGAGCGGCTCGTCCTCGAGTGGCTCTCCCAGCAGGCTGCCGTGGGGATCGTCGAGCACGACCCGTCGACCGGCGCCTTCTCGCTGCCCGCGGAACGGGCCGCCGTCCTCGCCACCGACCACTCCCCCGCCTCGCTGGTCGGGGCGGCTCCCATGGTGTGCGGGATGTACCGCCGGGTCGACGAGATCGCCGAGGCCTTCCGCACCGGCCGCGGCCTCGCGTGGGGTGCGCAGGACCCCACCCTCTTCGAGGCGACCGAACGCTTCTTCGGCGCCGCGTACCGCACCTTCCTCCTGCCGGAGTGGGTGCCGGCGCTCGGGCTCGAGGAGCGCCTCACGGCCGGCGCCCACGTCGCTGACGTCGGCTGCGGGCGCGGCCTGCCGCTGGTGCTCCTCGCCGAGGCCTTTCCCGGCTCACGGTTCGTCGGCTACGACAGCCACGAGCCGTCGGTCGACCTGGCCCGGCGCCGGGTCGCCGACGCGGGGCTGGAGGGCCGGGTGCGCTTCGAGGTCGCCGACAGCACCGGATACCCGGCGGAGGGGTACGACGTCATCACGTTCTTCGACTCCTTCCACGACCTCGGCGACCCTCGGGGCGCGGCCGAGCACGCCCGCCGGGCGCTCGCGCCGGGAGGGACCCTCGCCCTCGTCGAGCCGCGGGCCGCGGACGACCTGGCGACGACGATCGCGACGATGCCCGCCGCAGGGTTCGCGTTCGCCTCGTCGACGGCCTTCTGCACCCCGGGTTCGCAGTCCCAGCCGGTCGGCGCCGGGCTCGGCGCGCAGGCCGGTGAGGGACGCCTGCGCTCGGTGCTCGAGGACGCCGGGTTCCCGACGGTGCGCCGGGTCGCGGAGACGCCCTTCCACCTCGTCCTCGAGGCCCGGCCGTGAGAGCACCCGGACCGGCGCACCAGAGGGTGACCGCCGCGCCGGAGCCCCGGGGCGAGGCCGACGGCACGGGCCGGCAGCTCGAGCCGACGACCTGCCCGGAGTGCCTCGCCCCCGGTGAGGCCCTCGACCACTTCGTCCTCGAGAGCACCGACGGCCCGGTCGAGCACCTCCACATCCGCTGCGCCGCCGGGCATCGGTTCGTCCTCCCTGCCGAGATGCTCGCCCGGTGCGTCGAGGCCGGCGCCGCCGAGCACGCCACCTACCTGCTCGGCGGTCGGCATCGGGGCCGCGGCCACCCGGGAGAGGAGCACCACCCCGCGGTGCCCGACCGATGACGGCGCGGTTGCCTGGACGAGGCTGTCGGACCTGAGCCGGACAGCCGTCGCAGGTCAGCCGGACCTCGAACGTCCAGCATCAGACGAAGTCATACAGGAGAGCTGGCGGGGGGACTCGAACCCCCAACCCCCTGTTTACAAGGACGACCTCGACTGGTCGCGGCAGGTCGCTGACCTGCACTAACGGTGCGAAGCACGGCCTCGTTGAGCCGAGGCGTGCGCCCCACGTGCCATCCCGACGCACACCCGTGGCTACTCACGTCCCCGTGTCAACGTCGGCTGAAAGTGAACCCCTTGGCGTCCTTGGGTTCCAC
>NZ_DAOLAC010000070.1:0-2864 GCF_035325325.1 Phycicoccus sp.
AACATGCAGCGCCAGGCGGTCCCGCTCGTGCGGGCCGAGGCGCCGCTCGTCGGCACCGGCATGGAGTACCGCGCCGCCGTCGACTCCGGTGACGTCGTCGTCGCCGAGAAGGCCGGTGTCGTCACCGAGGTCTCCGCCGACCTCGTGACGGTCGCCGCCGACGACGGCACCTCGCGCACCTACCGGATCGCGAAGTTCGACCGCTCGAACCAGGGCAACAGCTACAACCAGGTCGTGCGCGTCGACGAGGGCCAGCGGCTCGAGGCCGGCCAGCTCATCGCCGACGGTCCCGCGACCGACGGTGGCGAGATGGCGCTCGGGCGCAACCTGCTCGTCGCGTTCATGCCGTGGGAGGGCCACAACTACGAGGACGCGATCATCCTCAGCCAGCGGCTGGTCCAGGACGACGTCCTCTCCTCGATCCACATCGAGGAGCACGAGGTCGATGCCCGCGACACCAAGCTCGGCCCCGAGGAGATCACCCGCGACATCCCGAACGTCAGCGAGGACGTCCTCGCCGACCTCGACGAGCGCGGCATCATCCGGATCGGTGCCGAGGTCCGCGACGGCGACCTCCTCGTCGGCAAGGTCACGCCCAAGGGCGAGACCGAGCTGACCCCCGAGGAGCGCCTGCTCCGCGCGATCTTCGGTGAGAAGGCGCGCGAGGTCCGCGACACCTCCCTCAAGGTCCCCCACGGCGAGACCGGCACCGTCATCGGCGTCAAGGTCTTCGACAAGGACGAGGGCGACGAGCTGCCGCCGGGCGTCAACCAGCTGGTCCGCGTCTACGTCGCGAACAAGCGGAAGATCACCGACGGCGACAAGCTCGCCGGCCGGCACGGCAACAAGGGCGTCATCTCCAAGATCCTCCCGGTCGAGGACATGCCCTTCCTCGAGGACGGCACCCCCGTCGACGTCGTGCTCAACCCGCTCGGTGTCCCCGGCCGCATGAACGTCGGCCAGATCCTCGAGCTGCACCTCGGCTGGGCCGCCAGCCGCGGCTGGGAGATCGAGGGCACGCCGGAGTGGGCCGAGCTCGTCCCGGACGACGCCCGTGAGGCACCGGCCGGCACCCGGGTCGCGTCGCCGGTCTTCGACGGTGTCCGCGAGAACGAGATCGTCGGTCTCCTCGACAGCACCCGGCCCACCCGCGACGGCGTCCGTCTCATCGACGGCACCGGCAAGGCCCGCCTCTTCGACGGCCGCTCCGGCGAGCCGTTCCCGGAGGCGGTGTCGGTGGGCTACATGTACATCCTCAAGCTGCACCACCTCGTGGACGACAAGATCCACGCGCGCAGCACGGGTCCGTACTCGATGATCACCCAGCAGCCGCTCGGCGGTAAGGCCCAGTTCGGTGGCCAGCGCTTCGGTGAGATGGAGGTCTGGGCTCTCGAGGCGTACGGCGCGGCCTACGCGCTCCAGGAGCTGCTGACGATCAAGTCCGACGACGTCAACGGACGCGTCAAGGTGTACGAGGCGATCGTCAAGGGCGACAACATCCCCGAGCCCGGCATCCCCGAGTCCTTCAAGGTGCTCATCAAGGAGATGCAGAGCCTCTGCCTCAACGTGGAGGTGCTGTCGAGCGACGGCTCCACCATCGAGATGCGCGAGGCGGAGGACGACGTCTTCCGTGCCGCCGAGGAGCTCGGCATCGACCTGTCCCGGCGCGAGCCGAGCAGCGTCGAAGAGGTCTGACAGGTGGCGGCCGGGACGCCGCGAGGCGTCCCGGCCCACCGCCCGGCCGACACCACCTGACAGACCACAGACTGCGCAAGTAACGAAAGAAGGAACCACGTGCTCGACGTCAACTTCTTCGACGAGCTCCGGATCGGCCTCGCGACGGCCGACTCCATCCGTGCCTGGAGCCACGGTGAGGTCAAGAAGCCCGAGACGATCAACTACCGCACCCTCAAGCCCGAGAAGGACGGCCTCTTCTGCGAGAAGATCTTCGGTCCGACCCGGGACTGGGAGTGCGCCTGCGGCAAGTACAAGCGGGTCCGCTTCAAGGGCATCATCTGCGAGCGCTGCGGCGTCGAGGTGACCCGCGCCGCCGTGCGTCGTGAGCGGATGGGCCACATCGAGCTCGCCGCTCCCGTCACCCACATCTGGTACTTCAAGGGTGTCCCGAGCCGCCTCGGGTACCTGCTCGACCTCGCCCCGAAGGACCTCGAGAAGGTCATCTACTTCGCGGCGTACATGATCACGCACGTCGACGAGGACCAGCGGCACGCCGACCTCCCGTCGCTCGAGGCGCAGATCCAGGTCGAGAAGAAGGAGATCGAGAACCGGCGTGACGCCGACGTCGAGACCCGGGCCAAGAAGCTCGAGGACGACATCGCCGCCCTCGAGGCCGAGGGCGCCAAGTCCGACGCCAAGCGCAAGGTCCGCGACTCCGCCGAGCGCGAGATGAACGCCATCCGCCGCCGGGCCGACCAGCAGGTCGAGCGCCTCGAGCAGGTCTGGGACCGCTTCAAGAACCTCAAGGTCCAGGACCTCGAGGGCGACGAGGTCCTCTACCGCGAGATGCGCGACCGCTTCGGTCTGTACTTCGAGGGCGGGATGGGCGCCGCGGCGATCCAGAAGCGCCTCGAGACCTTCGACCTCGAGGCCGAGGCCGAGAACCTGCGCGAGATCATCGCCACCGGCAAGGGCCAGCGCAAGACGCGTGCCCTCAAGCGGCTCAAGGTCGTCTCCGCGTTCCAGACGACGACCAACCAGCCGGCCGGCATGGTCCTCGACGCGATCCCGGTCATCCCGCCGGACCTGCGCCCGATGGTGCAGCTCGACGGTGGCCGCTTCGCGACCTCCGACCTCAACGACCTCTACCGCCGCGTCATCAACCGCAACAACCGCCTCAAGCGGCT
>NZ_DAOLAC010000071.1:0-2773 GCF_035325325.1 Phycicoccus sp.
GTGTCGGAGACGTAGAAGTCGGACTGCACGAAGGCGAGCTCGCGGTCCACCTTCGGCAGGCCCCCCTCGGGCTCGACGATGATCATCCCGTACATGCCGTTGGCGATGTGGTGGACCACCGGCGCCGTGCCGCAGTGGTACATGAAGACGCCGGGAGTGGTGGCACGGAACTCGAAGCTCCAGCGCTCGCCGGGCTTGACGTCCGTGAAGGCCGTGTTCGGTGCGATGCGCGCGGCGTGGAAGTCGATCGAGTGCGGCATCGTGGTCCGGTTGTTGATCGTGACCTTCACCAGGTCGCCGACGCGGACGCGCACGACGGGCCCGGGCACGCGATCGCCGAAGGTCCAGACCTTCACGACCTTGCCGGGGGCGATCTCGACGACCTTCTCGGTCATGTCCCAGTCGATCACCTGTACCCCGGGGGTGTAGGCCGGAACGGCGGCGCTGTGGGTGTTCCGCGGGGCGTCGACCGGGGCGTCGGCGGGGGTCGTCGTCGCCATCGCCGCATGGTCCGCGGCGGTCATCGTGGCCGGGGCGGTCGCAGCCGTCCGGTCCGCGGCGTCGGCGCGGTCGGTCTGCCGGATGGCGGCGACCATGCCGCCGGCCGTGAGGGTGAACGCCAGGACGGCCGCCAGCACCAGGGGCCAGCGGGCCTTGCGGGTGGAGTGGGGTGTTCCCGGATCGAACATCGCTGCGTCCCCTCTCGGCGTTCGCTGTGCCTCCAGTGTCCACCCGATTTTCTCTTGTGTTCACCGTAGAAAACCGCGAGCGGCGTCCGGCCGGGCACCGATTTTCACCGCTCGCCGCTAGACTTAAGTCGTGACCAGCCTCACCCCCGAGGAGGCCGGCGCGCTGGCGCACCCGTCGCGGCAGGCGATCGCCGAGGCGCTCGGGGCCTCCGGCGACGGCCTGACCGTCGCCGAGCTGGCGTCACGGGTCGGCCTGCACACCAACGCCGTCCGCCAGCACCTCGCTCGGCTCCAGCGGGCCGGGGTGGTCGTGGCCGCCCCCACCGCCCCCACCGGCCGGCGAGGCCGCCCGAGCGTGCGCTACGCCCTGGCCGCCCCCGCCGCCGTCGCTGCGGTGGGCCACCGGGAGCTGGTGCGCCTGCTGCTGGAGCTGGTCCGGCGGATGCGCGCCACCGAGGACGACGTGGAGGCGTTCGGGTGGGAGCGGGGCCGCGGGCTCGTCTCGGGAGCGGGCGGCGCCGAGGCGCTCACCGCCTCGCTCGCGGGACTCGGCTTCGCCCCCGAGGAGGTCACCCCGGCGGCCGGGCGCCGCCACGGGGAGATGGACGTGCGGCTCCGCGCGTGCCCGTTCAAGGAGGCGGTGCTGGCGGAGGGCGGACACCTCATCTGCGCCCTCCACCGGGGGCTGGTGCGAGGGGCGCTGGAGCGGATCGACGACGGCGCCGACCTCGCGGTCTTCGAGCCGAAGGACCCGGTCACGGCGGGCTGCCGTGTGCTCGTGCGGGGGCTGCCGCCCCGGGCGGACTAGCCCTTCTCGCCCACCCGGAGCCGGTTCTCGGCGCGGCGGCGGGCCGACTCGGCCGCGCCGCGCTTCACGTCGTCGTCGCCGGCCTCGGCCAGCTCGGCCTCGGCGCGCTCGAGGGCCGCCCGCGCGCGCTCCACGTCGATCTCGTCGGCGCGCTCGGCCTGCTCGGTGAGGATCAGGACGCGGTCCTCCTCCACCGAGACGTAGCCCTCGGTGGTGGCCCAGACCAGCTCGGTGTCGTCGAGCAGCTTGATGCGGACCTCGCCGTGGCGCAGGAACGCGATGAACGGCGTGTGCCGCGGCAGGATGCCGACCTCGCCCTCGACGCTCGGCGCGACGACCATGTAGGCCACATCGTCGAAGACCGCCCCCTCGGGCGTGAGGAGCCGCACGCCGAGGCGCTTGCGCTCCTGTCCGATCGCGGTGCTCACCGGTTCTTCAGCTCCGCGGCCTTCTCGACGGCCTCGTCGATCCCGCCGACGAGGAAGAACGCCTCCTCGGGCAGGTCGTCGTGGCGGCCCTCGACGATCTCCTTGAACCCGCGGATCGTCTCCGACAGGGGCACGTACTTGCCCGGGGTGCCGGTGAAGGCCTCGGCGACGTGGAACGGCTGCGACAGGAAGCGCTCGATGCGGCGGGCGCGCGACACCGCGAGCTTCTGCTCGTCGGTGAGCTCGTCCACGCCGAGAATCGCGATGATGTCCTGCAGGTCCTTGTACTGCTGCAGGATCTCCTGGACCGTCGTCGCCACCTCGTAGTGCTCCGGCCCGACGCCCTCCTTCGAGAGGATGCGGCTGGTCGAGTCGAGCGGGTCCACGGCCGGGTAGATGCCCTTCTCCGCGATCGACCGGCTCAGGGTCGTGGTCGCGTCGAGGTGGGCGAAGGAGGCGGCCGGGGCGGGGTCGGTCAGGTCGTCCGCGGGGACGTAGATCGCCTGGATCGAGGTGACCGAGCCCTTCCGGGTGGAGGTGATCCGCTCCTGGAGGTCGCCCATCTCACCCTGGAGGGTGGGCTGGTAACCCACGGCGGACGGCATGCGGCCGAGGAGGGCCGACACCTCGGAGCCCGCCTGCACGAACCGGAAGATGTTGTCCACGAAGAGCAGCACGTCCTGGCCGCCCTCGTCGCGGAAGTACTCCGCCATGGTCAGGCCGGACAGGGCGACCCGCAGGCGCGCGCCCGGCGGCTCGTTCATCTGGCCGTACACGAGCGCGGTCTTGTCGATGACCCCGCTCTCCTTCATCTCCAGCCAGAGGTCGTTGCCCTCGCGGGTGCGCTC